>NZ_JAVDVA010000011.1:0-282961 GCF_031456635.1 Streptomyces sp. 3330 | reverse complement strand
TGTTGAGTTCTCAAGGAACGGACGCTTCCTTTGTA
This sequence comes from Streptomyces sp. 3330, assembly GCF_031456635.1. Taxonomy (NCBI): domain Bacteria; kingdom Bacillati; phylum Actinomycetota; class Actinomycetes; order Kitasatosporales; family Streptomycetaceae; genus Streptomyces; species Streptomyces sp. 3330. The sequence goes on along the minus strand of NZ_JAVDVA010000011.1, from coordinate 282,926 downwards.
CTCACCCGAGAGACTCTCTCAGGCTTTCCTCCGGGCGCTTCCCTTCGGTCTTGCGTTTCCAACTCTATCAGGGTTTTTCCGGGCCCCTGACCACCGTTCCGCAGACATGCAGAAGATGATCCAGAGATTAGGATCTGACAAGTTGGGTGCTGCTCGGTAAGCGCGCTTGATCGCGTCGCTCACCCTCAAGCAGGAGTACGACTGTACACGGGGCCGCGGAGACGCTGCAAATCGACTACGCTAGTGGTCTAGACCACGGATCGGGTGCTCTCGCAGGGAGCCGGTACTTCATCTGACATACCCTGCTGCACAGTGCGCCCGACCTGGTCCAGCAGTGACGGCCCATATACATCTCCACCCCTGGGAGGCTTCCCATGACCACCGTGACGTCCCCTCTAGCAGGACGCGCCATCGGGCTGGCGGCCGTGCCGGACCCTGTCTTCTCCGGGGCCATGGTCGGCCCGGGCACGGCGATCGACCCGGTGCGCGAGCCCTCCGAGGCCGTCGCCCCCGTGGACGGAGTCATCGTCTCCCTCCACCCCCACGCCTTCGTCGTGGTCGACTCCGAAGGGCACGGGGTCCTCACCCACCTCGGGATCGACACGGTGCAGCTCAACGGCGAGGGCTTCGAGCTCCTGGTGAACAAGGGCGACACCGTGACGCGCGGGCAGGGCATCGTGCGATGGAACCCGGCCGCGGTCGAGGAGGCCGGCAAGTCCCCGGTGTGCCCGGTCGTCGCGCTGGAGGCCACGGCCGACGCGCTCGGCGAACTCCGTGACGACGGCGACGTCAAGACCGGCGACGTCCTCTTTTTCTGGCAGTAGTGCTGACGCCGTCCTCCCGACGGCACGCAGGACAACCACCGCGGCGGCGGGACCCGCCGCACTATCGGAGACGGGTGAGATGGAGACAACGCTGCGAGGCGTCGGCGTGAGTCACGGTGTGGCGATCGGCGAGGTTCGGCACATGGGAACGGCGGTGCTCGAACCGCCCGCCAAGCAGATCCCGGCGCAGGACGCGGAGCGCGAACAGGGGCGCGCCCGCAAGGCCGTGGAAGCTGTGGCGGCCGATCTGATGGCGCGCGGCAATCTGGCGGGGGGCGAAGCCCAGGCGGTGCTCGAGGCGCAGGCCATGATGGCCCAGGACCCCGAGCTGATGGTCGACGTGGACCGGCGCATCGCCGTCGGCAGCACGGCCGAGCGTGCCGTGTACGACGCGTTCGCCGCCTACCGTGAGTTGCTGGCCGGAGCCGGCGAGTACCTCGCGGGCCGTGTGGCCGACCTCGACGATGTGCGGAATCGCATCGTCGCCCGTCTGCTGGGCGTCCCGATGCAGGGTGTCCCGGACAGTGACGAGCCCTATGTGCTGGTGGCCCGGGACCTGGCGCCTGCCGACACCGCGCTGCTGGACCCGACGCTCGTGCTCGGATTCGTCACCGAGGAGGGCGGGCCCACCAGTCACAGCGCCATCCTGGCGCGCGCGCTCGGCGTACCGGCCGTCGTGGCCCTGCCCGGTGCCGGTGAGCTCCCCGAGGGAACCGTGATCGCCGTCGACGGCAGCACCGGCGACATCTTCGTGAACCCGAGCGGCGAGAAGAAGGCCCAGCTCGAGGCCGCGGCCGCCGAGCGCAAGGCGGCGCTGGCGGCCTCGACCGGTCCCGGCGCCACCGCCGACGGTCACAGGGTGCCGCTGCTGGCGAACGTCGGAGGGCCCGCCGACGTGCCGGCTGCCCTGGAGGCCGGTGCGGAGGGTGTCGGACTCTTCCGGACCGAGTTCCTCTTCCTCGACGACAGCAAGAGCGCGCCGTCCGAGGAGAAGCAGGTCGAGGCGTACCGGCAGGTGCTCGAGGCGTTTCCCGAGGGACGCGTCGTCGTGCGGGTGCTGGACGCGGGGGCCGACAAGCCGCTGGACTTCCTCACTCCGGCCGACGAGCCCAACCCGGCGCTGGGCGTGCGCGGGCTTCGGACGCTGCTGGATCACCCCGACGTCCTGCGGACCCAGCTGACGGCGTTGGCGAAGGCCGCCGAGGGGCTGCCCGTCCACCTCGAGGTCATGGCGCCGATGGTGGCGGACCGGGCCGACGCCAAGGCGTTCGCTGACGCCTGTCGCGAGGCGGGGCTGCGGGCGAAGTTCGGCGCGATGGTGGAGATTCCGTCCGCCGCTCTGCGGGCTCGTTCGATCCTGCAGGAGGTGGAGTTCCTTTCGCTGGGCACCAACGACCTCGCGCAGTACACCTTCGCCGCCGACCGGCAGGTGGGCGCGGTGTCCCGGCTGCAGGACCCGTGGCAGCCCGCGCTGCTCGACCTCGTCGCGCTGTCCGCCGAGGCGGCACGGGCCGAGGGCAAGAGCTGCGGCGTGTGCGGCGAGGCCGCGTCCGATCCGCTGCTCGCGTGTGTGCTGACGGGTCTGGGAGTCACCTCGCTCTCGATGGGGGCGGCGTCCATCCCCTACGTCCGGACCGCACTGGCGAAGTACACGCTGGCGCAGTGTGAGCGTGCCGCGGCTGCCGCGCGTGCGGCGGACAGCGCCGAGGAAGCGCGGAACGCGGCGCAGGCCGTGCTCTCCGGCGAGTAGTCGGTTCCGGTCGGCGATCGGCCGGTGATCAGGGGCGCTCCGCCTTCGGGTGGAGCGCCCCTGGTGTGTGCGAGCGTCCTGGGCCTCCCCCCTCGGTCAGTGACTGTGCCCCGGGGGCCTCCCCTCCTGGCCCAGGTCCGGTGGGAAGCAGTAGTCCACGTTGGACTCGGGTGAGATGAGGTCGCCGGACTCCACGTCGGTGCAGTAGGCGTCGAAGACCTCGCCGGCGGTCAGGGGTTCGAGGCCGTCGCCGCGCAGCCGCCACCCGTAGATCCGGTCGGCGGTGTCGGGGGCGGTGGTGCGCATGACCAGGCCGCCGGGACCGTCGGTGGCCAGGCCGAGGGCGAGGACGGTGGTGAACTCGAGGGCTTCGGCCTCGTCGAGCCGGGTCACGCCGTCGGCTTCCTCGTCCGCGTGCAGGACGGCCACCAGCGTCTCGGGGCTGGCGGTCACGCTGCACACGAGGTGCCGGTTGCCGGGTGGCGCCGTGTCGAGAACGCGGGCGACGAGGTCGGAGGCGCGGGTGAAGGCGGCGCGGCCGATGTCCTCGCCGCAGGTCGCGCAGCCGCCGAGGCGGGAGAGCAGGGTGGCCGCGTATTCCCAGGTCGCCTGCCGTACGGCTTCGTCGACGAGGGCGGGCAGGAGGTCGGTGAGGGGCTGGCCCTCGTAGGGGATGGTGGGGCCCGTGGTCGCGAGTTCGGCCGTGAAGCGGGTGCGGTGGGCGGGGATGTCGGGGTCGAGGCCCCTGCCGGCGCAGTACTCGGCGTATTCCTGGGGGTCGAAGAGGGCGACGGTGGTGTGAGCGCCCTGCAGGGCACGTGCCTTCAGGAGGTCTTCGACCTGTCGGAGGTAGACGGCGTGGTCGTCGAACGTGAAGGTGCGGTAGCGCCGCATGGCGCGGAAGTCGTGTTCGTCGGTGAGCAGGCCGATGGTGCCGGCGATCTCACGGCGCAGGACGCGTCGCATGGTCCGGTGGTCGGTGTGTGGCATGGTTCCCCCTGTGCGCGCAGTCGATGAATGCTCACTCAGAGTAATCGGCGGCACTGACAACGGGACCCGCTCGGTCGGCTCGCGAGGCTGGAGGGGCGGAACCGCGCAGGTCACGGGGGTGTGGGGGCGGCGAGTGGCGTGGGGGCGCCCAGGGGCGGTCGGCCTCGGACTCCGGGGGGTGCCGGGTGGGTCCGAGGCCGCGTCAGGCGGCTCAGGACCGTTTGCGGGCGAGGTCCTCGTAGAAGTGCAGCAGGTCGAGGTTGTCGATGGAGCCCGGGTTGACCGCCTTTTCCAGTGGGGTGCCCTGGAGGAGGCGCTTGACCGGGACCTCGATGCGTTTGCCGGTGAGGGTGTGCGGGACTCCGGGCACCTCGATGACCTCGTCGGGGACGTGGCGAGGCGAGAGCTGCTCGCGGATGGCCTGCTTGATGCGGCCGAGGAGTGCCTCGTCGAGGGCGGCTCCCGGGGCGAGGTGCACGAAGAGGGGCATCCAGTAGCCGCCGTCAGGCTGCTCGATGCCGATGACCAGGGATTCCTTGATCTCGGGGAGCCGTTCGACGACCTCGTAGATGTCGGCGGAGCCCATGCGGACGCCCTGGCGGTTGAGCGTGGAGTCGGAGCGGCCGTGGATGACGACGGAACCGCGTGAGGTGACGGTGATCCAGTCGCCGTGGCGCCACACACCGGGGTAGGTGTCGAAGTAGCTGTCGTGATAGCGGCTGCCGTCGGGGTCGTTCCAGAACCGGACCGGCATGGACGGCATGGGGTTGGTGACGACGAGTTCGCCCACCTCGTCGATCACGGGGTGACCGTGCGCGTCCCAGGACTGCAGGTCGGTGCCGAGGCCGGGCGCCTGGAGCTCGCCGGTGTGGACCGGCAGCGTCGGGACGGCGCCGGCGAAGCAGGAGCACACGTCCGTGCCGCCGCTGACGGAGGCGATCCACAGGTCGTCGCGGACCTCGTCGTGCAGCCAGCGGAAGCCGTCGGGCGGAAGGGGTGATCCCGTGGTGGCGACGCACTGGACCTGGGAGAGGTCGAAGTCGCGGGCGGGGTGCACGTCCGCCTTGCGGCAGGCCATGACGTAGGCGGCGGAGGTGCCGTAGAGGGTGGCGCCCGTGCGTTCGGCGATCCGCCACTGTGCGCCGGTGTCGGGATAGCCCGGGCTGCCGTCGTAGAGGACGATCGTCGTGCCGGTCAGCAGGCCGGAGACGAGGAAGTTCCACATCATCCAGCCGGTCGACGTGTACCAGAAGAACCGGTCCTCGGGGCCCAGGTCGCAGTGCAGGCCGAGCTGCTTCAGGTGCTCGATCAGGATGCCGCCCTGCGACTGGACGATGGCCTTGGGCAGACCGGTCGTACCGGAGGAGTAGAGCACCCAGAGGGGGTGGTCGAAGGGGACCTGTTCGAAGACGGGCTCCTCGTCCGCGGCCGTCAGGGCCGACCATTCCAGGGCTCCCGGGGGCGCCTGGGTGCCCAGCAGGGGGATGTGGACGACGGCGCGCAGGGTGGGAAGTTCGGCGCGGAGCTCGGCGACGACGTCGCGGCGGTCGTGTTCCTTGCCGCCGTAGCGGTAGCCGTCGACCGTGAACAGGACGACGGGTTCGACCTGCTGGAAGCGGTCCAGGACGCTGCGGGCGCCGAAGTCGGGGGCGCAGGAGGTCCAGACGCCGCCCACGGCGGCCGTGGCGAGGAGGGCCACCACGGCCTGCGGGACGTTCGGCAGGTAGCCGCTGATCCGGTCGCCGGGGCGGACGCCGAGGGCGCGCAGTTCGCTCGCCAGTGATCCGACCTGGCGGCGCAGCTCGGACCAGGTCACCGGGCTGGGTTCGTGGGTCTCGTCGACGTACAGCAGGGCCGGTTCGGCCGGGCGGGTGGCGGCCGCGCGCAGCGCGTGCTCGGCGTAGTTCAGCGTCGCTCCGGGGAACCACCGGGCGCCGGGCATGGAGCGGTCGCCCAGTACGCGCGCGTACGGCGTCGAGAAGCGGACGTCGAACCACTCCGTGACGGCTTTCCAGAACGTGTCCAGCTCGTCCACGGACCAGCGGTGCAGTGCCGGATAGCCGCCTTCGGACGGGGCTCCGTGCTGGTCGGCGGCCCAGGCCTGGAACTTCGTGACCTGGGCCTGAGCGATGCGCTGCGGATCGGGCCGCCAGAGCGGCTCGGGGTTCTCGGTCGGCATGGGGCGGCTCCCGGGCTGTACGCGTCGTGTGCGTCGCACGCGCACGGGCTGGGGTGGTGCGCGTGACGCGGCTGACACGGACGATGCCATGTGATCGACTTCTGCACCAGGGTGGGCTCCCCACAGTCCGCTTCGTGAAGATGTGGCCTCACCACGGGTGAACGGCAGTTGAACGACCCGCGCGTGTGACGCGGTCAGTGACAGGGTGAACAGCATGGACGGTCGTGACCTGGTGCGTTCGATGAAGGCGGTCGGTTCCGCGGGGGCTGCCCAGGGGTTGCGCACGGTGCGGGCCGCCTGGCGCAGGAACCGGGCCGACGCCGCCGGGTTGCCGGCGCGGGGTCCCGAGCGCGCGCGGGTGCCGGGCGCGGTGCGGGAGGCGGAGCCGGGGCCCGGTGGTGGGACGCTGCGGTTCAGCCGCTCCGAGCTGAGGATCCGGGTGGCCGTGAACGGCGCGGTGTTCTGGGGGTGGGACGGCGCCGGACCCGAGCCGTCGTACGCGCTGGCCGGCCGCTGTCCGGAGCCGGATCCGCGCGCGGTGCTGGAGCCCGACAAGGACGGCGGGTGGCGGGTCATCGCCGAGCGGGTGACGGTCGTGGTCTCGCGGCACGGCGCCATCGAGGTGTGCACGCCCGGCGGCGTGATGCTGCGGCGTGAGCTGCCGCCCCGGTGGTGGGAACCGGCGGGGGGCGGCCCCGCGCGCTGGATGCAGCGTTCGGAGGTGACGGCGGACGCCCGCTTCTTCGGTCTCGGCGGGCGGGGGTCCGGGCCGCGGCTGCGCGACGGGACGTACCGGCTGTGGAACACGGATCCCGGACGGGCGTCCGGCCGTGGGGACGATCCGCGCCCGGTCACGATGCCGGTGCAGCTGGTGGTGGCCGACGCGGCCACGCACCTGGTGTTCCACGACACCTCCTGGGACGGCACGGTCACGCTGCGGGAGGGCGAGGAGGGAGCCGGCTCCGGGCACGACCGGTCCGGGGCGTGCGAGGTGCGGATGGACGGGGGCCCGCTGCGCTGCTGGGTGGTGGTGGGTACCCCCGCGCGCGTGCTGCTCGCCTGGGTCGCGCTGACCGGGACGCCCGCGCTGCCGCCCGCGTGGGCGCTCGGGCATCAGCTCGCGGGCCGGGGCCTCGGGAGCGAGGAGGAGGTACGCCGGACCGTGTCGGGTCACCTGGAGCACGGGCTGCCGCTCGACGCCGTGCACCTCGGCGTCGACCACTACGACGAGCACCAGGTGTTCACCGTCGATCAGGAGCGCTTCCCGAAACCGGCGGTGCTCTCCGAGGAGCTGCGCCGGGACGGGATACGTCTGGTGTCGGCCGTCGGCCCGGCGGTCAAGGCCGCGCCGGGCAACGCGGTGTACGACGGCGGGGTGGCCGAGGACGCGTTCGTGCGGGACGCGTCGGGCCGGGTCGTCACGGCGCCGGCGTCGCCCGGGGAGGCCGTTTTCCCGGACTTCACGGACGCGCGCGTGCGGCAGTGGTGGGGAGGTCTCTACGCGGAGCGGATCGCGCAGGGGTTCGCCGGCTTCCGGCACGAGATGAACGAGCCGACGGTGTTCGCCGCTTTCGGGGACCCGACGTTGCCGCGGTCGGCGCGGCACGCGCTGGAGGGGCGCGGGGGCGACCATCGCGAGGCCCACAACGTGTACGGCCTGTGCATGGCCTCGGCGGCCTTCGAGGGGCTGCGGGAACTGGTGCCGGACCAGCGTCCCTTCGTCGTCTCACGGTCCGGCTGGGCCGGCGTGCAGCGTTACGGCGGCGTCTGGTCGGGGGACGCCGGCGCGGGTTGGCCGGGGCTGCGGGCGTCGCTGTCCCTGGTGCTGGGTCTCGGGCTGTGCGGAGTGCCGTATTCGGGACCGGACACGGGCGGTTTCGACGGCGGTCCGTCGCCGGAGCTGTATCTGCGCCGGCTCCAGCTGGCGGCGTACCTGCCGCTGTTCCGTACGCACGCGAGCGTGCGGGCGGTGCACCGGGAGCCGTGGGAGTCCGGTCCCGAGGTGGGGGAGCACGCGCGTGCGGCGCTCGTCGGGCGCCGGCGGCTGCTGCCGTACTTCGTGACGCTGGCGCATCTGGCCCGGCGTACCGGGGCCCCTTATGTGCGTCCGGTGTGGTGGGGGTCGCCCGGCAACCGGGCGCTGCGTGACTGCGAGGACGCCTTTCTGCTGGGTGACTGTCTCCTGGTGGCGCCGGTGTTCGGCCCCGGCGGCGACCGGCGGGCGGTGCAGCTGCCCCGGGGGCGCTGGTACGACACGGCGACGGGGCGGCCGTACCAGGGGCCGGGGCGGGTCCTCGTGGATGCCCCGCTGTCGCGGATCCCGGTGCTCGCGCGCGCGGGCGCCGTCATACCGGTGCTCGGGGACGACGGCCGTCCGGAGCTGGAGGTGTGGGCGCCGGTGCGGGGGCGGACGGGTGGCGGTGTGGTCGTGCGGGACGCGGGCGACGGTTGGGAGGAGCCGGAGATCGAACGGTACGTCGCCCGCTGGGAGGGGCCGCGGGTGGTCGTCGAGCGGGAGGGTGCGGACGGTGTGCGGGTGCCGTCCCACCCGGTGCGGGTACGCGGGCTCGACGCCTGGTGAGCCAGGAGCCGGCGGTGAGCTCAGATGTAGCGGCCTTCGAAGAACGCCCGTACGGCGAGCGTGTGCAGGGGGAAGGCGAGCTCCTCCGGCCGGTGCAGGAGGTGCCAGCCCTCGGTCTCGTCCGTGGGGGCGGTCGCCGGGAGCCGGTCCGCCGGGCGCTCCGGCAGCAGCCCGAACAGCAGCAGGTGGCCGTCGGGTGAGCTCATGGCGTCGGCCAGCCGCACGTCGCGGGGCGCGGCGTCGATGCCGGTCTCCTCGCCGAGTTCGCGCACGACGGCCTGGCGCCAGTCCTCGCGGTCGTCGATGTAGCCGCCGGGCAGGGCGATGCCCCCGCGCGCGGGGGCGATGGTTCGGGTGATGACGACCAGGGCGGTGCCCTTCGTGTCGTACACGGGCTGGAGCGCGACGGCGACCGGCAGGGGGTTGCGGTAGGCCACGGTGGCGCAGGCCGGACAGGTGCGGGGCCAGCCGGTGACGCCCTCCCCGTAGGGCGCTCCGCAACTCGAACAGTGGGAGTCGCGCGCGGAGTTCGAAGTGGAGTGCAGAGTTTCGGACACGCGGCGGAGCGTATCCGATCTTGGGGAGGGCGTCGTACAGAGGCGGCTCAATGCCCCCGGGCGAGAGACCTGGCGGACACGGGGAAGTCGAAGTAGGTGTCGGGGTGGGGCTCGGGCCTGAAGGTGTAGTGCCACCACTCCTCGGCGAGGTTCACGAAGCCGTGGCCCTCCAGCGTGCCCTTCAGCAGCAGCCGGTTGGCGCGCTGCGCTCCTTGGACGCGCGGGTCGAGGGTGTGGGCCAGGGTGTCGAAGCAGTCGAATCCGGTGCCCATGTCGATCGAGTTGTCGGGGAAGCGCTCTTCTCGCGGCGCGTAGCACGGCACGAGGGGCTCGCCGGGCACGTAGGGCCTGGTGGGGACGGCGGGGAGTTTGACGATGGTCAGGTCCACGGTCGAGCCGCGGCTGTGACCGGACTTCTCGGCGATGTAGCCGTCGGCGAACAGCCGGGTCTTGTCGACGTTCGGATAGAACTCCGCCTTCGTCGTCCGGTCGCCTAGGTCCTCGGCCCAGCGGACGAAGTGGTCCACGGCGCGCTGGGGGCGGTAGCAGTCGTACACCTTGAGGGTGTATCCCCGGCTCAGCAGGGTCCGCTGGGCCCGGTGCAGGGCTTCGGCGGCCGGCCGGGTGAGGATGCAGATCGGCCGGCGGTAGCCGTCGACGCGTTCCCCGACGAAGTTGTGCGGGGTGAAGTAGCGCATCTCCTGAAGGATCGTCGGGTCCACGGTTCTCAGGGCCACGAAGTCCGCGGGGGCCACGGGATCGGCGTCCGCCCGCGCGGTCGTGGCGGCGGTGCTCATGGTCATCAGGGTGACGAGCGCGGCGACGACAGCGCGTACCGCGCCGGAGAGTCGTGTCATGTCCTTGGCCCTGCCCATTCCACCACGGCCGTGACACACTTCTGACGTTCCGTCAGAAATGATGCCGGGAGGGGTCATGGCACGCGCACGCACGCCTGTGGTCACGGGCTGGTTCACCGGGGACGGGGACGACTTCAGGCTCCTCGGCACGCGCTGCCCGGCATGCGGATCGGTCTTCTTCCCGCGCGAGGACACGTACTGCCGCAATCCGGGTTGCGGGAGCGGAGAGCTCGAGGAGGTTCCGCTCTCGCGGCGGGGGCGCGTCTGGTCGTACACGGACAGCCGGTACCGCCCTCCGTCACCCTATGTGACCGATCCGGAACTTCCGTGGGAGCCGTACACGTTGATCGCTGTGGAGCTGGAGTCCGAGCGGATCGTGGTGCTGGGACAGGCGGTTCCCGGGGTCACCGTCGCCGATCTGACGGTGGGCATGGAGGTGGAGGTCGTCCCGGGCGTGCTCGACGAGGACGCGGAAACGACCTGGACGACCTGGCGATGGCGGCCGACGGGGGTGGCGTGATGACGGCAGAGGTGGCGGTGCTCGGCGCCGGGATGCACCCGTGGGGCAAGTGGGGGCGCAGCTTCGTCGAGTACGGCGTACGGGCGGCGCGCGCGGCTCTCGCGGACGCCGGTGTCGAGTGGCGGGACGTCGGCGCGGTCGTGGGCGCGGACACGGTGCGTGGCGGCTATCCCGGATATGTGGCCGGGGCGACGTTCGCGAGGGCCCTGGGGTGGCAGGGCGCCCGCGTCGCGAGTGTCTACGCGGCCTGCGCGTCGGGCGCTCAGGCGATCGACACGGCCCGGGCGCGGATCCTCGCGGGCCTGGCGGACGTGGTGCTGGTGGTGGGGGCCGACGCCGCCCCCAAGGGCTTCTTCCGGCCCGCGGGCGGGGACCGGCCGGACGACCCGGACTGGCTGCGGTTCCGGGTGCTCGGCGCGACGAACCCGACGTACTTCGGGCTGTACGCGCGCAGGCGCATGGCCGTGCACGGGGACACGCCGGAGGACTTCGCGCAGGTCAAGGTGAAGAACTCCGCCATGGGCGCGCTGAACCCGAACGCGCGCTACCGCGCGCGGGTGACCGCCGAGGAGGTCGCCGCCTCCGCGGTCGTCGCCGATCCGCTGCGGCTCCTGGACATCTGCGCCACGTCGGACGGCGGGGCGGCTCTGGTGCTGTCCAGCATGGAGTTCGCCCGACGGCACGGGGCGGCGGATCCGGTCCGCATCAGGGCGGTGTCCACCGTGACGCCCCGGTACCCCAACACGGTGCTGGACCTGCCGGACATCGCGACCGATTCCTCGGCGGGGGCGGAGCCGCCGGGGGAACCCTTCCGGGCGTCGATCGCCCGGGCCGCCTACGAGGAGGCGGGCGTCGGACCGGAGGACCTGTCCCTCGCGGAGGTCTACGACCTGTCCACCGCGCTGGAGTTGCAGTGGTACGAGGATCTGGGGCTGTGCGGTGACGGGGAGGCCGCCAAGCTGCTGCGGGAGGGCGCGACGGCGCCGGGCGGCCGCATACCGGTGAACCCGAGCGGCGGACTCGCCTCCTTCGGGGAGGCGGTGCCCGCGCAGGCGATCGCCCAGGTCTGCGAGGTCACCTGGCAGTTGCGCGGACAGGCGGGCGATCGCCAGATCCCGCACGCGCGCGTGGCCGTCACGGCGAACCAGGGGCTGTTCGGGCACGGTTCGGCGGTGGTCGCGGTGCGGTGAAGCGGACCGCCACGCCACCGGCGCCCCGGTTTCCCGGTCCCGCCAGGCGCCTCTCACCCTCCGTGTTCACTCCGGAATTCTGCGTGAACGTCTCATGAACTGCGCCTGGGCGCACGCGCGCAGCGCCATCATGCTGCCGTGCACTCCTGGACGGACACTCTCCGCTTCGCCTTCCAGCCGGTGGTCAACCTGACCACCGGAGGGGTCGCGGGGCTGGAGATACTCGCCCGCCCGGAGGCCGGCGACATCCTGGCGCAGGCGCGCCGGGATCCCGCACTCGACGCCCTGCTGGCCGTGACGGCGGTGCGCGCGGCGGTCCGCAAGGAGACCCTGCTGCCCCTCCATGTGAACGTGTTCGCCGGCACGCTGGCCGATCTCGGCGGGCTCGGAGCGCTGCACGACGCCGTGCGGGAGGCAGGGCGGCTGCCGTGGGAGATCACGCTCGATGTCGTCCCGCCCTACACCCACGTCCCGCAGACCGCGCTGCTGGAGGCCCTGGCGGCGCTCCGGGACCAAGGCTTCCGCGTCAGCGCGGACGGGGTCGGGGACGGGGACGCGCCCCTGCGGCTGCTCGTCGACATCGCGCCGGACCTGGTCAAGCTCGACGCCTCGCTGCTGGCCCGCCCCGCGGCGGTCAGGGCCATGCGGACACTGTGCGACGAGCTGGGGGCGCTGCTGGTCGTCGAGGGCGTGGAGACCGAACTCCAGTGCGCGGCCGCGCTGTCGGCGGGGGCGCAGCTGGCCCAGGGCACGCTCTTCGCGCCGCCGAGCCGGTTGCCCGCCGCCGACGTCTACGTCCCGCAGCTCGGTCCGGCCGTCCCGGCGGCGCTCCGGGCGGGGCCGTCGGTGCGGGAGTTCGTCCGGCCGGCCGCGCTGCTCCCCGCGACCGCGTCCGCCGGTCGGGTGCGCGCGCTGCTGACCGGTTCGCCGGACGTGTCCGGGGTGCTGCTCGTGGACCACGCGGGGGTCCCCGTCCGGTCGGTGCACCGCTCACGCTTCCTGCTGTCGATGTCGGGGCGTTACGGCCATGCCCTGTACGCGGACCGTCCCGCCGCCAAGCTCGGTGATCCGCCGCGGACGGTCGGCGTCGACGCGACGGCGTGGGAGGTGCTGGACGTGGTCGCGGTCGGCGAACGGGACCGTACCTCCGACGATGTGGCGGTCGTCGACCGCGACGGGCGCTGCGTGGGAGTCGTCCGGCTCGCCGATCTCGTACGGGCACTGGCCGAGAGCCGCGTCGAGGAGGCGGCCGGCCTGAATCCGCTGACGCGGCTGCCGGGGTCGGACTCAATCACCGGGGAGGTGGACCGGAGGATCGCCGAGGGGCGCGTGTTCGCGTTGAGCTGGCTGGACATCGACCACTTCAAGCAGGTCAACGACGGGGCCGGGTTCGCGGCGGGCGACGAGCTCATCCGGTCGGTGGGGCGGGCGCTGCAGACGACCGCGTCGGGGAACGCGCGCGTGGGCCACATCGGCGGCGACGACTTCCTGGTGCTGGCCGATCCGGAGGGCCTGGAGCCGCTGGTCTCCACCGTGCTGGACGTGCCGTGGTCGGCGGGCGGCCACCCGGTGACGATGTCGCTGGCCACGGTGCTGTGCCGGCCCGGCAGTGTGGCCGATCACCGCCGGGCGGCGGCGTGTCTGGCGCCCCTCAAGAAGGCCGCGAAGTCGCTGCGGGGGGCGAGTTGGGTGGTCGGGCACGCGGGGCTGGCCGGATACGAGATCCGGCGCGGGGTGCGGTCGATGACCCCTGCGGGAACGGGAGCGGCTGCCGGGGCCGAACCGGGGGTGGGCTGACCGCACGTCAGCGGCCGCACCGACGGCGGGTCCGAGGGGGCGGCAGCGCCGCAGACGGAGCCGGAGCGGCAGAAGCCGGAAAGGCCCTGCGGGACGACGGCGGGCTCGGCGGCGACGGCCGGTCTCCCGGGGGCCGTGTCCGGCAGGCGCCGCCCCCGGGCCACCGGGAGGGCCGGCCGGGGCCCGAGGGCGGTGAGGGACGCCCGCGCGTCGGGACGGTCGGCCGTCCGCCGCGTCTCCAACCGTTGCCGTCGGCCTCCTTGACGCTCCCCGGGCGCCGGTGAACACTTCCCGGTGTCAGCCGACATCGCCGTACATTCTCGGCGTATCCAGGCACGCGCCGCGCGGGCTCCCGAGGGAAGGCCCGCTCCCCCAGGGGCGATTCGGCCAGGACGGCACGCTCGTCACGGACGCCGAGCGGGGCGCGGGAACTCCCTGCCTCGGCCTCGACAGCCACGGGAACCGCACCCTGCAGGAGCACCGGGGTCGATCCGCCCCGGGCCGGGCCCAGGAGCCGCCATGAGCAACGGAGACATATTCGTCGGCGAGGTCATCGGTACCGCGATCCTCATCCTGTTCGGCGCGGGAGTCTGCGCCGCCGTCACCCTCAGGCACTCCAAGGCCCGCGCCTCCGGATGGATCGTGATCGCCTTCGGCTGGGGGTTCGGCGTGCTGGCGGGCGCCTACACCGCCGCGCCGCTGTCGGGCGGGCATCTCAATCCGGCCGTGACCCTGGGCATCGCCGTCGACACGGGCGAGTGGGGCGACGTATGGGTGTACCTGGTGGGGCAGATGGCCGGGGCGATGCTCGGCGCCGGTCTCGCGTACCTGGTGTACCTCGCGCAGTTCCAGGCGAACGTCCGGCCTGAGGGCGCCGCCGGGGCTGCCGGCGAGGACACGGCCGAGGAGCCGACGCCCACCCTGGGCATCTTCTCCACCATCCCCGAGATCCGGAACCCGGTCGCCAACCTGATCACGGAGATCATCGCCACGATCGCCCTGGTCCTGCCGGTGCTGGCCTTCGGACTTACCGAGGGCCTGGGCGAGTCCGGCATCACCGTGCTGATCGTCTCGCTGCTCGTCGTCGGCATCGGGCTCTCCCTCGGCGGGCCCACCGGGTACGCCATCAACCCGGCACGCGACCTCGGGCCCCGCATCGTGCACACCTTCCTGCCCATCCCGAACAAGGGCACCTCGGACTGGGGGTACGCCTGGATCCCGGCCGTCGGCCCGCTGGTCGGCGGGGTGCTCGCGGGTCTCCTCTACAACGCCGCCTTCTGAGCAGCCGTCCGACCGCCGCGCAGCCATCCACGCAGCCATCCGAATGAGCCCAAGGGGTAGCCATGACGGACCACGCCGAGAAGTACGTCGCCGCGATCGACCAGGGCACCACCTCCAGCCGCTGCATCGTCTTCGACCGGAACGGCGCGATCGTCGCCGTCGATCAGCGCGAGCACCGCCAGATCTTCCCCAAGCCGGGCTGGGTGGAGCACGACGCCACCGAGATCTGGTCCAAGGTGCAGGCCGTGGTCGCCGGGGCGATCGCCAGGGCCGGACTGCGCGCCGACCAGATCAGCGCTCTCGGGATCACCAACCAGCGCGAGACGACCGTGCTGTGGGACCGCGCCACGGGCAAGCCGGTGCACAACGCGATCGTGTGGCAGGACACCCGCACCGCGGGACTCTGCGCCCGGCTGGGGGGATCCGACGGGCAGGATCGTTTCCGCGAGCAGACCGGACTGCCCTTGGCCAGCTACTTCTCGGGGCCCAAGGCGGCCTGGCTGCTCGACAGCGTCCCGGGCCTCAGGGCGCGGGCCGAGCGCGGTGAGATCGCCTTCGGCACGATCGACTCCTGGCTCATCTGGAACCTCACCGGCGGCGTCGACGGCGGCCGGCACGTCACCGACGTCACCAACGCCGGGCGCACCATGCTGATGAACCTGGAGACCCTTCAGTGGGACGCCGCCATCCTGTCCGCGATGGACGTGCCCGAGGCCGTGCTGCCGGAGATCGCCTCCTCCGCCGAGGTGTACGGCACGGCCGTCGGCCAACTCGCCGGAGTGCCGGTCGCCTCGGCGCTCGGCGATCAGCAGGCGGCGGTGTTCGGCCAGGCCTGCTACGACGTGGGCACGGCGAAGAACACGTACGGGACGGGCAGCTTCCTGCTGCTCAACACCGGGAACCGGCCGGTGCCTTCGAAGAGCGGGCTGTTGACGACGATGGGCTACAAGATCGGCGGTGAGGCGCCCGTCTACTGCCTGGAGGGTTCGATCGCCATCACGGGCGCGCTCGTGCAGTGGTTCCGCGACCAGCTCGGCATCATCCGTACGGCCGACGAGATCGAGAGCCTGGCGGCGAGCGTCGACGACAACGGCGGCGCCTACATCGTCCCCGCCTTCTCGGGGCTGTTCGCGCCGTACTGGCGCTCCGACGCGCGGGGTGTCGTCACCGGGCTCACGCGGTACGTCACGAAGGGGCATCTCGCGCGCGCCGTGCTGGAGGCGACGAGCTGGCAGACGCGCGAGGTCGTGGACGCCATGTTCCAGGACTCCGGGGTGCCGATCACCACCCTGAAGGTGGACGGCGGCATGACCAGGAACAACCTGCTCATGCAGCATCAGGCGGACGTGCTCGGGGTGCCCGTGATCCGGCCCCGGGTGTCCGAGACGACCTGCCTGGGCGCCGCCTACGCCGCGGGACTCGCCGTCGGTGTGTGGAACGACCTCGACGAGCTCAAGGCGCACTGGCAGAAGGACGCCGAGTGGACTCCGGCGATGGACCCGTCGGTACGTGACCGCGAGTACCACAACTGGCGCAAGGCCGTGGAGAAGAGCTTCGGCTGGCTGGAGGACGGCGAAGGCTAGTACGCGCGCGTACGGCCCCGAGAGCCACGGTCCGTACCCCTGTCGGCGGGGGTACGGACCGTGCCGAGCGCGCGGGCTTGTCAGGTGGGGATCGCCTGGCGGCGTTCGGCCCCGAAGTCCATCGCGTGCTGCACGACGCCGACCAGGACGTCCCGCACCGATCTCCGGTCGCGGGCGTCGCACAGCACCACGGGTATGCCGTCGTCGAGGTCCAGGGCGGCGCGGACGTCCTCCTCCGGGTAACGAGCCGCGCCCTCGAAGCAGTTGACGGCGATGAGGAAGGGGATGGTGCGCCGTTCGAAGTAGTCGACGGCGGCGAAGCAGTCCTCGAGCCGGCGGGTGTCGGCCAGCACGACCGCGCCGAGAGCGCCCTCGGAGAGCTCGTCCCACATGAACCAGAACCGCTCCTGGCCGGGCGTCCCGAACAGGTAGAGCACCAGGTCCTCGCGCAGGGTGATGCGCCCGAAGTCCATGGCGACGGTGGTGGTGTGCTTGGCCTCGACGCCGGTCGTGTCGTCGACCGGGCGGCCCGCCTCGGTGAGGTACTCCTCGGTACGCAGCGGCCTGATCTCGCTGACGGCGCCGACGAGGGTGGTCTTGCCCACGCCGAAGCCGCCGGCCACCAGGATCTTGAGCGTGACGGGTTCGACCGGGGGCTTGCCGCGCTCAGAACGCCCGAAGATCATCGATCACTTCTCCTGCTTGATGGCTTGACTGGGGTTCTCCGGCAGCGGAGCCGCGTCCGGCGGTCCGCGCACCGGCAGCCGGCCGTCCGGACGGGCCGCGACCGGGTCGGCGAGGGTGCCGCCGGGGTCGCCGGGGATCGCCGACCGGTCACGTCCTCACCTCGCTCCCCCGCCGCTCACAGCGCTCGGAGGCCGTTGATCACGTCGCGCAGAATACTCTCGTCGGGCAGTTCGGCAGGGGGCACCGGCCGGTTCACGTGGACGAACTCCGCGTCCACGAGATCCCCGACGAGGACCCGCACCACGCCGATGGGCAGGTCGAGTCCTGCGGCGAGTTCGGCGACCGACTGCGGTGCCTCCAGGCACAGCTCCACGATGTCCACGTGCTCAGGGGACAGCGACGGATCCGTGTCCGCTTCCTCGGCGTGGGGTTCGGCGACGACCAGCGCGATCAGGTCGAGGCGGTGCTGGACCGCACTGCTCGTGCGGCCGCGCGTCATGGCGTACGGACGGACGACCGGCCCGGCCTCGTCGTCGAACCAGTGACTTGCTCCCCGACCGTCTGTGCTCATGCCGTCCCACTACCCGCCCGAGGGCAGATCGGTACGGGGGGTGGTGGCCAGATGCACGCCGACCCGCTTGACGAGCAGCGTCATCTCGTACGCCACGAGACCCACGTCCGAGTCGGCGTCCGAGAGGACGGCGAGGCAGCTGCCGTCGCCCGCGGCCGTGACGAACAGGAAGGCGTCGTCGAGTTCGACGACGGTCTGGCGGACGCTGCCCGCCTCGAAGTGACGGCCGACGCCCTTGGCGAGGCTGTGGAATCCCGAGGCGACGGCGGCGAGGTGCTCGCCGTCCTCCCTGGACAGGTCCTTGGACACCCCCGTCGGCAGGCCGTCGCCCGAGAGGACGACGGCCTTGCGGATGCTGGCGACGCGGTCGACGAGTTCGTCGAGGAGCCAGTTCAACTCGCCGTTGCCGGTGGTGCTGTGGCCGGTCGCCTTCGGTGCGGTCATCGACCGTCCCCCTTTTTCGTTCCTTGCGGTGCTGTGCCGCTGTGGGCGTCGTCGCCCGCGGCGTTCTCTACGCGGCCGCGCTGCCAGCCGCGCTGGAGCGAGGCCATACGGCTGCGTACCTCGTCGGCGTCCCGGTCCGCGGGGTCGGCTCGGTCCTCGGTACGCGGGGCCGGGCCCTGCCGCAGTTGCGGGGCCAGGTTCGCCTGCCGGACGCGCCGGGGCAGCGCCCCCGTGCCGGGCCCGCTGCCGCCCGTGCCGCCGGGCGCGATGTCGCCGGGCCGGGCGGACGTGGTGTCCGCGCGCTCGGGCGTGCCGTCGGGGCCGCCGGGCCGGGCCGTGGCCTGCCGGGTGCGCTGGGGAAGGGCGGGCGGCCGGGTCGGCTCCTGTGCGCCGTGGCCGGGCCGCTCCGACAGCACGGGGCGCTCGGTCGCGCCGCCGCCGCGGGGGATCTGCGCCGCCATGCCGCGGCGGCGCGAGGGCAGGGGCGCCGGACCGTCGTTCTCCACCCGGCGGGGGCCGGGCCTGGCCGGGGGCTCCGGGTCCGTCTCGGCGCGCCGGGGCCGCTGTTCCGGGACCGGGCGGCCGTGCGAGCTGACCAGCTTGGGCAGACGGCGGCCGGCCGGATCGCCGACGAGAGGCCCCTGGGGTTCGCCGGGGCTGTCGGACAGCCTGTGGTGCTGCTCGACGGCGTCCGCCGCCGGCTCGTCCCCGGTGCGGGTGAGGGAGCGCCGCGGGCGGAACAGGCCACCGTGTTCGTCGTCCTCGTCCAGGGCGGCGGGGAAGTCGTCGAGGGCGTCCAGGCCGACGGGGGCCTCGAGTTCGACCGGACCGTCGAGCACCGAGGCGGGCACGCCGGGAAGCTGCGTGGACGCCGGGGAGAGGGCCGTCCTGCGGGTCTCCGCGGGGTCGGCCTCCTTCGGGGGCCGGGGGCGGTCGAGCCGGAAGCCGATGCCGTTGGTGTCGGGGACGTCGTCGGTCAGCAGCGCGTCGGGGATGAAGACGATGGCCGTCGTCCCCCCGTACGGCGAGGGCTGCAGGGAGACGCGGACGTTCTGCCGCTGGGCGAGCCGGCTGACCACGAACAGGCCGAGGCGGTCGGTGTCGGACAGCTCGAACTCCGGTGTCTCGGCGAGCCGGAGGTTGGCTTCGAGGAGGGCCTCGGGCGCCATGCCGAGGCCGCGGTCGTGGATCTCGAGGGTGAAGCCGTTGGCGACCCGGTCGCCGAACACCTGGACCGCGGTGTGCGGCGGGGAGAACACCGTGGCGTTCTCGAGGAGTTCGGCCACCAGGTGGGTGAGGTCGGCGACGGCCGGGCCGGTGGCGGCGAGGCGCGGCAGCCGGCGGACCTCGATGCGCTCGTAGTCCTCGACCTCGGCGACGGCGGCGCGGACGATGTCCATCAGCTGCACGGGCCTGCGCCACTGCCGGGAAGGGGCGGCGCCCGAGAGGATCACCAGGCCCTCGGCGTGCCGGCGCATGCGGGTGGTGAGGTGGTCGAGGCGGAAGAGGTCCGCGAGCTCCTCGGTGTCCTCGGTGCGGCGCTCCATGGTGTCGAGCAGGGTCAGCTGCTTGTGCAGCAGGACCTGGCTGCGACGGGCGAGGTTGACGAACACCTCGGAGACCCCGGACCGCAGTTCTGCCTGTTTGACGGCGGCCTCGACCGCGGCGCGCTGGAGGGTGTTGAGGGCCTGGCCGACCTCGCCCATCTCGTTCCTGTCGTACTCCAGCCGCGGCACCTCGGTCTCCACGTCGACCTGTTCGCCCGCGGACAGGCGGCGCATCACGCTGGGCAGCCGCACGCCGGAGGCCTCGTGGGCCTCCTGCCGGAGCTGGCGCAGGTCGCGTATGAGGCCACGGCCGATGCGTACCGACAGGACCAGGGAGACCAGCAGCGCGACCAGTCCGAAGACCCCGGCGACGACCGCCTTGACGATGACCTCCATCGCTACCGGGCGGACCCGGTCCTGGTAGCGGTCGTTGGCCTGCTCGTCCAGGGCGCCGAGCTCGGTGAGGACGTTCCCGGCCGCGGTGTCCCAGTTCTTGGCGCTGACGCCCCGGGGCATGTCGCCGGGCGCGGTGCCGACGACGGCCTGTTCGGCGGTGCGCAGCGGGGCGGTGGTGGCGTTCTTCCAGAAGCTGTCGTAGCGGTCGTGTTCCGCCGTCGGCAGCTGGGCGAGGCTGATCTCGTAGATCACTTCGCGCTGGGCCTCGAGGTCGGAGACGTCGCGGATCTCCTCGCGGCTGAGCCGGCCGACGACCAGGGCGGAGCCGAGCAGGGCGTCCTCCCGGGAGAGCAGTTCACGGGCCCGGGCCACGCTGACGAGCGCCCGGTACTGCTTGTCCATCTCGACGCTGTCGACGACGTCCAGCTTGGCCAGGAGGGTGTAACAGGGGTCGATCAGCTGGGTGTAGAGGGCGAGGGCCTGGGCCCGGGTGACGGTGCCCTCCTCGACGCTGCGGCGCAGCGAGTCGACGCCGTCGAAGGCGTCGAGCACCGCGGTCAGGCCTTCGCCGTCGTCCTGGTCCAGGACGTCCCGCACGTCGGGGTCCTGGGCGTTCCCGCGGATCTCGGCGAGTGCCCTGTCGGTGGCGGTCCGGGTGCGGCGCAGCGCGGACAGCGCGTCCGAGGCCCGGGGGTCGGCGAGGTAGACGAGCGTCTGACGGCGCTCCTGCTGGACGACGCGGACGGTGTCCTCGATCGGATAGCCGACCTTCTCGACGAGGGACGACACCGTGAACAGACGGCTCGCCTCGCGTCCCGTGAGTACCGTGGCGAAGCCCCAGACGGCGGTCAGGGACACCAGCGGCACGAGAAGCAGCGCCACGATCTTCCGGCGGATCGACTTCCCGCGAAAGCGCATGGCCTCCCCCAGCTCGAACCCCCACCGGCAGGGGGTACGCATGTGCGTCAACAAACGGCGCGAGCCTACTACCGACGCGCAGTGAACTCGAAGAGCTGTCCGGAAGCTGAACTTCCGCCCTGGGGGCGAGACATGGTGCGTTGTCCGCTCATTACGGGAGATTGTCTCCCTGGATCCGTTCCTGAGGACCCGGCCGGATCCGTTCGGCTGTGTCTACGAGTTGGCCAGAATTTTTCGCAACACGGGAATCTTCAGGGCATGTCGTTCGTCCTACTGATTGGGAATTGGGGGCGGAATCGGCCACACGAGCCGTTTGCCGCACCTGGGCGGCGTAGAACAGCGCAAGCCGGGCAGCCACTGGGGAACCGGGTCTTCGACTCGGAGGCGAGCGGTCTGCTGGCGGTGGGGAGTGACACAGTGATGGGCACGGCGGAGCGGCGTGAGGCGCCCGAGGAGAGCGTGGCGGGCGATACCGCGCTGCGGGATCCCGAGGCATCGGATCGCGACATTCCGGCGAACGGGCAGGTGAAGGCGGAGCGGACCGCCGAGCGGGCGGACAGACGCGGGGCGGCGGGCCGCGGCATCCCCGCGCAGGCCGTGGACACGGCGCACGAGGTCCGGCGGACCGGTGGCGGTGAGGCCCGCGGCAAGGCAGCCCCGGCGCAAGCGCGGCCGGTCTACCGGCCGTTGTGGGTGGAGGAGCCGGCGCGGCGGCGTCGGATGCCCGACCCGGTGCGTACGGCGGCGGTGCGCGCGGTGCTGGTCATCGCCGTGACGCTGATACAGGCGATGGTCGCCTTCCTGTGCACGCTGGCGGGATCCTGGCTGGCGTTCCCCATGGTGATCAGCAGCGTGGTCAGCACGGTGCTGGCCACCTGGGGCGTCCTGGACGTCTGGGTGACCCGGCAGGTCTGGAACCAGCGCAACGGCGTGGTGTCGGCGCCGAGCAGCACCGCGCGTTCCCTGCGGCGTGAGCGCCGCCGGGCGCAGCGGCAGGCGCGGACGACCGAGCGCGCGCAGGAACGGATACGCAGGCAGGGCGGGACCGGACAGCTGTCCCACTCCTGAGGCGGTCGGCGCGGCACCGACCGGGGACGGTGACAGGTCCCGGTCGGTGCCGCGTCCGTTCACAGGGTGGGCGCGGTTCGTCGAGGCGTGTGAACGGACCCGACGGGCGGTGATCTCGCGGGCGCGGCAGAGCCGGTGGTGTGCTGAACTCCCCCGAGCAGCAGGAGTCCGCCCATGACGACAGCCCAGCATCCGCCAGGCCCTCAGCAGGACGACGCCGAGCTTGCCGAGTTCGGCTACCGACCCGAACTCAAGCGAACCCTGGGCCACTTCCACACGTTCGCCGCGGGCATCAGCTACATCTCCATCCTGACGGGCACTTTCCAGCTTTTCTACTTCGGCTACGGCAGCGGCGGACCGGCCTACTGGTGGTCCTGGCCGATGGTGTTCGTCGGCCAGTTCACGGTCGCCCTGTGCTTCGCGGAGCTGGCCGCCCGCTACCCGGTCGCGGGGTCGGTCTACAACTGGTCGAAGAAGATCGGCAATCCGCACCTGGGCTGGCTGGCCGGCTGGATGATGCTGACCGCCTCCATCGTGTCGATCGCGGCCGTGGCGCTGGCCTACCAGTTGACGCTGCCGCAGATCTCCTCGGTCTTCCAGTTCGTCGGCGACGGCACCGGGAAGTACGACGTGGCGACCAACGCGGTCGTCCTGGCCGCCGTGCTGATCCTGTTCACCACCCTGGTCAACGCGTTCGGCGTCAAGCTGATGGCGACCATCAACACGGCCGGTGTGTTCATCGAGCTGATCGCCACCGTCGTGCTGATCGTCCTGTTCGCCGTGCACATCACCCGAGGCCCGCAGGTGGTCATGGAGACCAACGGCACGGGATCGGGTCACGGGGCCGGTTACCTCGGCGCTTTCCTCGTGGCCTCGCTGGCCTCGGCGTACGTCATGTACGGCTTCGACACGGCCGCGTCGCTGGGCGAGGAGTCCATCGACCCGTCCCGCAACGCGCCCCGCGCGATCATCCGGGCGATCGTCGCCTCCTTCGTCCTCGGCGGCCTGGTCCTGCTGCTCGCGCTGATGAGCGTCTCCAGCCTGAAAGGCGGGAAACTGTCCACGGACGGGCTTCAGTACGTCGTGCTCGACGTGCTCGGTCCGACGGCCGGCAAGGCGATGCTGTGGTGTGTGCTGATCGCCGTCACGGTGTGCGCCCTGGCCGTGCACACGGCGGCGATCCGGCTGGCGTTCGCGATGGCACGGGACAACAACCTGCCCGGTTCCTCGCGGCTGGCCAAGTGCCACCCGCGCTTCCGGACCCCCGTGCTGCCGACCGTGATCATCGGTGTGCTGGCACTGACCATCCTCGTGGTCAACATCCGCCAGCCCCAGATCTTCACGGTCGTCACCAGCATCGGCATCATCATGATCTACCTCGCCTACCTGGGCGTGACCGGCCCGCTGCTGGTGGCGCGGCTGCGCGGCGCCTGGCGGCCGGCGAGCGACGGGAAGTTCTCGCTCGGCCGCTGGGGGCTCCCCGTCAACCTCGTCGCGGTGGTCTGGGGCGCGGCGATGACGGTCAACCTGATCTGGCCGCGCGCCTCGGTCTACAACGCGGCCGCGCCCTTCCACTGGTACCTCCGGTGGGGCGCCGTCCTGTTCGTCGCCGTGATCGCGGGCGGCGGCTTCGCCTCCTACTGGTTCGTGCAGCGGCACCGGACCGGTGTCCTCGAGGACCACCGCCTGCCCGGCAGCTGATCAACCGGCGTTCGGCGCGGGCCGTTTGTACATCCGGGTCGCCGTGATCTCGCTGCGCACCTGCACCGCCTCGCCGTCTCCGGCCGGGGCCTGCTGCGGCAGACCCGGCCGGAGGTGCTCCTCGACGCTGATGTACTTCAGGCCCGCCCTCAGGTCGGCGTCGTTGCGCAGCCGGATGACCAGCGGGAACTCCGCCAGCGCCGTCGTGTCGAACAGCCCCGTGGTGTAGAGGAGCTGCACGCCGAGGGCGTCGGAGACGGCGCGCTGGAGTTCCAGCAGATAGGTCGCGTTGGCGCGCCCGATGGGGTTGTCCAGGAACAGCGTGCCGGCGTACCGGTGCTTGTCCCGGCCCCGGTCGTTGCTCCGGAGCGCCGCCATGGTGCAGTACAGGGCGATGGCCGCGGTGAGCAGCTGGCCGCCGGAGAACACGTCGCCCATCTGGCCGACGGGGACCCGCTCGGCCCGCAGCACGGCGTCCGGCTTGAGGATCTCGACGGCGACGCCCTTGGGCTGGAGGGCCGCGCCGACCCCGCGCAGCAGCAGCGACATGCCGTCGCGCCGCAGGTCGGAGTTCTTCTTCACGGCCGCCCGGGTCGCCTCGTCGATGACCTCGCCGAGCCGCTCGGTGAGGGTGCTCTGGTCGGGCTCCTCGAAACGGATGCGCAGGAACTCCTGGCCGGACCACTCACCGAGCCCCTCGGGCAGCCGGGAGAGCCGCTGGGCCGAGCGCAGGGTGGCGAGCGCGGACTCGACGAGCCCGCGCAGCCGGTCCACGATCGAGTCCCTGTTGCGCTCCAGCTGCTCCAACTCGTCCGTCAGGACACGCAGTCGGGGCGCGAAGGCGTTCGCCCACTTCTGCGCGTGCTCGGGCAGCGTGGCGGCGGGCAGCTCACGGATCTGCTGGCGGGCCGGGGTGCGGACCTGCTCGTAGCGCGTGGAGTTGGCGTGCCGGACGAGGATGTCGGCGGCCTCGCGGACGGCGGACTCGGCGGCGGACAGGTCGGCGGCGCAGCCGCGCAGCGAGCGGCGGGCCTCGGCGGCCGACTGACGGGCCTCCTCCAGGGTGCCGGGGTAGGGCTCCGTCTCCTCCTGCTCCTCCTCGGGGGTGTGCTCGCGCAGCAGGTCCCGGAGCATCGCGGCGACCTCGTCGAAGCCACCGGCCGCGTCCTCGGCGGCGCGATGACCGGCCAGGAGTTCGGCGTGGGCCTCGCGCGAGCGGCTCAACGCCTCGGTGCGGGCGGCGAGTTCGGTCGTCGCGGTGCGCAGCAGCGCCTGGGCGTGTTCGGCGTCGCGCGGCCGGAGCTCCTCGGGCAGCTCGGTGTGGGCCTCGCCGTCCTCGGGGGCGTGCCGCTCGGTCTCGCCGCGCAGCCGTCCGAGCTGCTCGCTCGCGGTGGACGCCCTGGTCTCCAGGAGCTGCACCAGCTCCTCCGCGCGTGCGGCGGCGGCCTGCCGGGACGGCCCGTCGGAGCCGTCGGGCGACTGGAGCAACTGCTCCGCGCGCGTGCGGACCTTGTTGCTGAGCCGGTCCAGTTCGGTGCGGGCCGCGCTCTCGTCGCTCTCCGCGCGGGCCTGCTCGGCCCGCAGGTCCGCGCCGACGCCGACCTTCTCGTACAGCTGGGACGCCGCCCGGTAGGCCTCACGCAGCGCGGGCAGGGACGCCCTGGAGGCGTCCGTGCCGTCCTCCGGGACGTCGTCGGGGGCGCCGGCGATCTCGGCGCGTTCGGCGCGCAGCGTGCGCGCGGTGCGGCGGGCGTCGTCGGCGGCACGCTGGGCGGCGCGCCGGTCCTCGTCGGCGGCGCGGGCGCGCTCCAGGCAGCTCTGGGCGCGGGCCTCCGACTCGGCGGCCTCGTCGGCGAGTTCCCGCACCTTCACCTGCCAGCCGGCGCGTTCGCGCAGCCGGAAGGCGAGGCCGGCCAGGGCGTCGGCGGCTCGTCGGGCCTTCTGCGCGGCCTCCTGGCGCTCGTCGCGCACCTGGGCCGCCTCGGCGGCGATCTCGTCGGCCTCCGCGCGTGCGGAACGTGCCTCGGACAGCTCGGCCTCGGACTCCTCGGCGAACGCGCGCGCCTCCTCGGCGGACCGGGCCAGTTCGGTGAGCCGCCCGGCGGGACAGCCGGTGCGCCAGGAGGCCAGCCGGGCGGCCAGCTCCCGGTCCTTGCCGAGGCGCGCCGCGAGCCGGCGGATGTCGTCGTCCCGCTCGGTCGCCCGCGCGCGCAGCGCCTGCCGTTCCTCGTCGGCGGCGTGCTCGTCGTGCATGGCCGGGTTCGGCGGGACGAGGAAGACGTCGCCGGTGTGCGCGTCGGCCGCCGGGGTCGGCGCCAGCAGGGCGGCGGCCGTGCCGACGGCCACGGCCGAACGGGGCAGCAGCGCGGCGTCCCCGAGCGCCACCCGCGCGCGTGCGTGCGAGGCGGGGTCGGTGATGATCACGCCGTCGACCAGTTCGGGCCGCGCGGCGAGCACGCGCGCGTGGTCGGCGGGGTCGACGGCCTGCGCGAGGTAGCGCCAGCCGGGCAGGGCGGGGATGCCGTGCTCGCCGAGGAACTCGACCGTGGCCAGCACGTCCGGGCCGGGCGGCAGCAGTCCGCCGTCGCCGAGCGCGCCGAGGATGCGGGAGTCGTCGGCGGCCGCGGTCCGCAGCTCGAAGAGCTGCCGTTCGGCGGAGGACACGGCGTCGTCGAGGAGATCGCGCAGCTCGTCGGCGCAGCGGTCCAGGTCCTCGGGGCTCAGCAGGGAGTCGTCGGCCGTGGGGCCGTTGTGCCGTGGCTGCGGGATCCGCGGGCGGGCGGAGCCGCCGGTCAGTCCGAGCAGTTCCGCGAGCCGCTCCTCACCGGCCAGGGACTCGGCGAGCCGCAGCTCGGCCTCGCAGGAGCGGTGCGCTGCGGTCGCCGCGTCGGCGGCCCGGGCCGCGGTGAGTTCGGCGCGGGACTCCGCGGAGGCGGCCTCTCGCGCGTGCTCGGCGGCCCTGCGTGCGGCGTCCCGTGCGGTGTCCCAGGCGGCGACGGCGCTCTTCTCGGCGTCGCTGGCGGCGAGGGCCGCCCGGGCGGGGTCGGCGTCGGGCGCGCTGTCGTCCAGCCAGCCCGCGCGTACGGCCTCGGCGGTCTCCTGCTCGACCTCGGAGAGGCGCTGGCGCAGGTGCCCGACCTCGCTGCGGGCGCGCTGGGCGTCGGTGGCGGCGGACGTCGAGTCCCGGTGCGCGGACTCGCCGACCTCCTGGAGTGCCGCCGAGCGTTCCTCCTCCTCGTCGGCGAGGGTCTCGGCGTTCTCGGCGGCCGCGTGCAGGGCCCGTACGAGGTCGACGGCGGCCTTGGCGCGGGCGGCGAGCGCGGGGGCCGCGTCGCGTTCGGCCTCCTGGATCGCGGCGGAGACGCGCGCGACCCGGTCGGCCGCGGCACGGTGCCGCAGCACGGCCTCGGCGGCCTGCCAGGCGGAGTGCAGGGTGCGGGCGTCGGCGAGTTCGCGCTTCTGCGCGGCGGCGGACTTCTCGGCTCCGGCGAGCGCCAGGGAGGCATGGCGGTAGGCGAGTTCGGCGGCGATCAGCGCGCTGCGCTCGCGCGCGCTCTCGGCGTGCGTGACGGCGTAGGCGGCGGCCGTGACCCGCTGGGCGAGGTCACCGGCCCGCGCCTTCTCCCGCAGGCCCCGCGCGGACAGGCGGCGGGCCAGCGCGCGGGTGCGGCGCTCGGCGCCGGCGTGGACGTCACGCGCGCGTGCCCGCGCCTCGGCGGCCTCGACGATCCGCCCGAGCAGGTCCACCGAACCGGCGGTGAAGTCCCGTTCGGCGATCAGCTCGGCGCGGCGGCCCAGCTTGTTGCCGAAGCCGCTGACCAGGTCGGCGAGCCCGTCGGTGTCCCGTGTGTCGGTCACCGCGCGCAGCAGCAGGTCGGTGAAGTCGGAGTCCTTCTTGACCGCGAAGAGACCGGCGGCCTCGCCCTCGTCGGCGTTCATCTCCCGCTGGTAGCGGAAGAGTTCGGGGTCCAGGCCCAGCTCGCCGAGGTGCTCGATCCACCGGTCGTGGATCTCCTCCCAGTGCACCTCCAGGTGCGGATACGCCTTGCCCGCCTCGGTGAGGGCGTCCCGGAAACCCTTCATGGTGCGTCGTCGCCCCTGGGCGCCGGACGCGCCCTCGACGGGCGGGCGTACGGCGGTGGACTCGGCGACGGGCAGGTTGTCCAGGCTCAGCCCGGGCCCGGGCCGGAACGAGTACCAGGCCTCCGCGAACTTCCGCGGATCGTTGGACACCTGCCGTCCGCGCCACTCGCTCGCCTTGCCGACGACGACGCACTCGCCGGTGAGGACGTGCTGCCATTCCAGTGCCACGTGTCCGCAGTCGTCTGCGAGCAGGAACTTGCGCAGCACGCCGGAGCTGGCGCCGCCGAGCGTGTTGCGGTGGCCCGGCAGCATCACCGAGAAGATCAGCTTGAGCAGGACGGACTTGCCGCCGCCGTTCTCCAGGAAGAGCACGCCCGCGGGCGCCGGCCGGCGTGGCGGGCCGGTCGGCTCCTCCGCGAAGAACTCCGCCTGGGTGGGTGCGGGGTCGGGCACGATGTCGCCCACGCCCCGCAGGTCAAGCACGGTGTCGGCGTAGCGCGCACCGGCAGGCCCGATGGAGTAGAGGCGGACCCGGGACAGCTCGTACATGGCGGACTCTCGTAAGTCTTTCGGCAGATCAGGGGGGTGGCGCGTCGGAGGCTCAGGGGCGCTGATGTCCGTGAGCCCTCAGGCCCGGAATCCCGGGAGCCCGCGAGCTCAAAGGCTTCAGGAGTGGAACGGCAGCCCGGCGTCGGCCACCAGGTCCAGGTCGTCGGTCTCCTCGGGGGGCAGCAGCGTCGGAGAGCCGTCGGTGACCGGGACGACGCCCAGCTCCAGCAGCTCGGCCATGGCGGCGCCTCCCGCCATGTCCCGCACCTGGAGCTGATAGCGGGCGGTCGTCCGGTAGGTGCCGCCGCTGTCGTCACCGGTGCGCTGGAGGAACCCGGAGTCGGTGAGGAACGCGACGGCCTTGCCGACGATGCCGGTCGTCGAACCGGCGAGTCTGCGCGCGTCCTTGGTGGCGCCGGTGGAGCTGCGCCGGGCCCAGATCCGCCAGGCGGCCTCCAGGCCGGGCGCGTCCGTGGCGGGGTCGGTGTTCTCGCCCTGCTCGTCCGCGCGCTCCTCCAGCCGGCGGCAGGCCTGGCGGACGAAGGCGTCCACCCCGTTGACGCTGACCCGGCCGATGTAACCGTCGTCGGCCAGGTCCTCGGGCCGGGGGAACGCCATCGCGGCGACGGCGAGATGCGCGAGCCCGTGCAGGAAGCGGTCGCCGCCGTCGGCGGACGTACGACGCGCGTAGTCCCCCATCCGCACGGCGAACACCGAGTCCTCGGCGGCGGTCACCGCCATCCCCGCGCGCGGGGAGACCTCCAGCACGATCAGCCCGAGTCCGGTGGCCACGGCGTCGGCGAGCCGCGCGAAGGCCGGGTCCTCCCGGTAGCGCCGCAGCAGGTCCGCGTACTCCTGGTCCCGCGCGGGCTGCAGCTTGGGCTGCAGCCCGAAGGCGACGAGCCGCGCCGCGTCGGCGGCGTCGGCGGGGGTGACGGCGGCGTTCCCCGCCGGGGCGGGGGCCTCCGTGTCGCTCCACTCGACGTGCTCGGTCACTGCTTCGGCTCCTTGGTGTTCTCGTGCGGGTCCACTCGGTTCCCGGTCCGGCTCATGCCGCCTCCGTGCGGTCGGCCGCCATCCCCGCGGCGTCCAGCAGGGCGGTGCCGACGATGAGATCGGCCCCGCCGAACCCCGGGTCGTCCAGTTCCTTGCCGTCGTCCACGGCGAACAGCAGCTTCTCCTCGCCCTGACGGTAGGCGGTGCCCACCGCCGGGCTGGCGGCGTGCACGGCCAGCAGCGCCACCAGGTAGGCCAGTTCCTCGCCGTCCTTGGCCCGTGCCTCCTCCAGGAGACCCGACAGCCGTCGGGGCGCGTCCGCCGGCAGATCGAGGAGTTCCTTGGCCATCGCCAGCTGCTCCTCGCTGAACCGGCTGTCGTCCGGCGTCGCGATGAGGTCCGGCTCCGGCATCTCCGCGCCCAGGTGCTCCCGCTCCACCGGCGGCGTCAGCAGCAGGTCGACGAGATCACCGACCCGCACCGACACCGGCGTGCGCAGTCCGGTCCCGCGGGCGAAGAACGCGTCGGTGACCCGGACCGCCTGTTCCAGCGGCAGCGGCAGCACGGGGGTGACCAGGTGCCCGTACAGGTCTATGCCCGACGAGGTCATGGGCGTGGCGAAGGCCTGCCGGTCCTGCTCGGCGCGGAACAGCGGGCCCGCCTCCAGCAGCCGGGACTGCAGCTGGGTGTGGCGGCGGATGCAGTCCTTCACGATGTCGACGAGCTCGGCGGCCCGCCGCTTGTTCTCCGCGTCCTCGATCTCGTCCCGGGCCTTGCGGATGTTGGTGAGGATCGCGTTCTCGTGGCGGTAGCGGTCGGCGACATGGTCGAGGGCCTCGGCGATCATGTCGGGCACGGCGTTGAGCCAGTCCACCGCGCGGACGTTGCGCCGGGTCGCCTCCAGGGCGCGGCGCAGCGTCTCCGAGTACTGGACGGTGCGGTAGCGGGCCTGCTCGGCGGCCAGCTGGGCGTCGGCGAGACGACCGCGCCGGACGAGCACCTCTAGTTTGACCTCGGCGGCGATCTGCGCGCTGGTGACGTCGGTGTCGAGGGCGCCGACGAGGACGTTGACCGCTTCGTCGGTCGTGCGGAGGTAGACCGCGCCACCGTAGCCGGGGACCTCTTCGATCAGCTTGAAGTCGTAGTCGCGGCGCACGTACGTGCCGTCCGGCGCGAAGGTGCCGTACGCGGCGCGGAAGCCCCGGTCGACGCTGCCGACGTTGATCAGGTTCTCCAGGACCCAGCGGGCCACCCGCTCGTGCTCGGCGACGGGCCGCAGCGGGGCCTGCGCGGCGATGCGCGGCATGAGGCGGGCCACTATCTGGTCGTGGTCGGCGCCCGTGTCGAAGTCCATGTTGAGCGTGACGAGGTCGATGGCGGCGAGGGCGATCTCCGCCATGCCGTAGACCGTGTACTCACCGGCGAGGTTGACCTTGCGCGCGTCCAGGTCGTGGATCGGCGCGGTGCAGGCGAGCGCGCGCAGCCGCCGCGCCAGCCCCTCGTCGGCAGCCGGGCCCGGTGCGGGGCGCGGCGCCGCGCTGAGCTGGGGCGGAACACGGTCCGTCGACACAGGCGAAGTCACGGTGCACAGACTAGGTCCTCGGTCTGACATCGGCCCAAACGACGCAGAAGCGACCGGCGTCACAGCGGCCCGGGAGAACCTCGGCCGGCGGTGCGCGTCTCGTCGCGCGTCCGCCGCCGGTAGGCCTCGACCACCCGCTCCAGCGAGTCGGCCAGGTACACCCCGAGCAGCTTCTCCGCCTCGGCCCTGTCGCCGTCCTGGAGGGCCTCCAGGATCTGGCGGTTGCGCCGCAGGTACGGCTCGTGCAGCCCGCGCGGCTCGTCGACGAGGTGGAAGGCGAGCCGCAGCTCGGCGAAGACGCTGCGCATCAGCTCGTCGGTGCGCACGCTGCCGGCCAGGGCCACCAGTTCGCGGTGGAAGTGGATGTTGGCCGTGCCCAGTCCCTTCCAGTCACTCCCGACGGACGCGAGCTGCCCCTCGGCGACACTCGCCCGGAGGCCGTCCAGCGCGTACGGCGGCTCCCCCAGTCCGCGCACGACGGCGCACTCGACGAGCATGCGGGTGCGGTAGATGTCTGCGACGTCCTCGACGGTCAGGACCCGGACGAAGACGCCCCGGTTCAGCTCGTGGACGAGCAGGCGCTCATGGGTGAGCAGCCGGAACGCCTCGCGCAGCGTGTTGCGGGAGACGCCGAGCGCCCCACCGATGCTGTCCTCCGACAGCCGTGTCCCGGGCGGGAAGTAGCCCTCGGCGATGCGGCTCCTGAGGATGTCCGACACCCGTTCGGCCGTGCTGGTGCGGCCCAGGAGGGCACGGTCGTCGGCCAGTCCCGTCAGCTGCTCTGCCATGCCCGGAATTCAACCGCAGACACGAGAACGAAACAACACAGGTATTGAAGGATCGTTCAACGATCCTCTACCTTCCTTCCATGGCGCCCGTCCCCACCGCGGTGACCCGCCTCCGCACGGCACGGCTCACTCCCCGCACCCTCCGTCCTCCCTCAGCGAGGTGCCTCATGAGCACGCCCCTTCCACCCCGGACCCCGGCCGCCGAGACCCGTCCGGGCGGCGCCGTACACGCTCCCGACGACGGCGCCCTGGCTTGGCTGCGCGCCCTCGGGCCGCGTGGCCGGCGTGCCTTCGCCGGCGCGTTCGGCGGCTACGCGCTCGACTCGTACGACTACTTCACGCTGCCGCTGAGCATGGTCGCGCTGGCGGCGTACTTCGGTCTGGACAGCGGCCAGACCGGGCTGTTCACCACCGTCACCCTGGTCGCCTCGGCGATCGGCGGTGCCGTGGCGGGGGTGCTGGCCGACCGGATCGGCCGGGTCAGGGCCCTGATGATCACGGTGATCACGTACGCGGTCTTCACCGTCGCCTGCGGCTTCGCCCCGAGCTACGAGACGCTGCTGGTCTTCCGGTCCCTGCAGGGCCTCGGGTTCGGCGGCGAGTGGGCGGTCGGCGCGATCCTGGTCGCCGAGTACGCCAGCGCGAAGCACCGGGGCCGCACGCTCGGCGCGATCCAGAGCTCGTGGGCCGTCGGCTGGGGGCTCGCGGCCCTCGCGTACACGCTGGTCTTCTCGTTCTTCGGCGACGACGTCGCCTGGCGCGTGATGTTCTGGACGGGCGCCCTGCCCGCGCTGCTCGTGGTGTGGATGCGGCGCTGGGTGCAGGACGCGCCGGAGGCCACCGCCGCCCGCGAGCAGAGCGCCGAGAAGGGTTCGTTCCCGGCGATCTTCAAGGGGCCGCTGCTGCGGACGACGCTCTTCGCGGGCCTGCTCTCCACCGGCGTACAGGGCGGCTACTACACCCTGGCGACCTGGGTGCCGACGTATCTGAAGTCCGAGCGCGGCCTGTCGGTGGTCGGCACCGGCGGCTACCTGACCTTCCTCATCTCGGGGGCCTTCCTCGGCTACCTCACCGGCGGCTATCTCACCGACCGGCTGGGCCGGCGCCGCAACATCTGGCTGTTCGCCCTGCTGTCGGCGGTGTGCATCCTGGCCTACGCCCGTATCCCGACCGGCGCGGACACCCTGCTCCTCGTGCTCGGATTCCCGCTCGGGTTCTGCATGTCGGCGATCTTCAGCGGCTTCGGCTCCTACCTGAGCGAGCTGTACCCGACGGCCCTGCGCGGCACGGGGCAGGGCTTCACCTACAACACCGGCCGCGCCGTGGGCGCCGTCTTCCCCACCACGGTCGGCTTCCTCGCCGACAGCTGGGGCGTGGGCGGCGCGCTGGTGTTCGGCGCGATCGGCTACGCCCTCGCCGCCCTGGCCCTGCTGGGGCTGCCGGAGACGCGTGGGAAGGAGCTGGAGTGAACCGTCCGATCCTCACGCAGGACCAGCGTCCGGTCCGCGCCCAGGACCGGCGGCCGTCCGCCGTCGACCGTCCTGTCACCCTCCTCGACGAGCACGCGCGCGCGTGGAGCCCCGCCGCCGCCCGGGCCCGCTTCCGGGCGGGTCTGGCGGGCCCCACGGCCGGGGTCGCGGGCGGCCACACCCAGGTCAACCTGATCTCGGTGCCCGCGGACTGGGCCTACGACATGCTCCTGTTCTGCCAGCGCAACCCGAAGCCCTGCCCGGTCCTCGACGTCACGGACGCCGGCTCCTGAACGACCGTCCTCGCAGAGGGCGCGGACCTGCGCACCGATCTGCCGCGCTACCGGGTGTGGGCGGACGGGGAACTGGTGGACGAGCCGACGGACGTGCGCGCGTACTGGCGCGACGACCTGGTGTCGTTCCTCATCGGGTGCAGTTTCACCTTCGAGTGGGCGCTGTCCGGGGCGGGTGTCCCGATCCGGCACGTCGAGCAGGGGCGCAACGTCCCGATGTACGTGACGAGCCGCTCGTGCCGGCCCGCGGGGCGGCTGCACGGGCCCCTGGTGGTGTCCATGCGTCCGGTGCCGCCGCAGCACCTCGCGGCGGCCATCCGGGAGAGCAGTCTGCTCCCGGCGGTGCACGGCGCCCCCGTACACTGCGGCGATCCGTCGGGACTGGGCATCGACGACCTCGGCCGGCCCGACTTCGGCGACCCGGTGGAAGCCGCGCCGGACGACATCCCGGTGTTCTGGGCCTGCGGTGTGACCCCGCAGGCCGCGGTGATGGCCTCACGCCCGCCGTTCGCCCTCACCCACGCCCCGGGACAGATGTTCCTCACCGACGCCCGCGACGAGCAGTACCGCGTGGCTTGACAAGGAGATACGAAGGAACCATGACCGCGACGACCGCGATGGATCTGAACGCCGACCTCGGCGAGGGCTTCGGCCGCTGGCAGCTGACCGACGACGAGCGACTGCTGTCCGTCGTCAGCAGCGCCAACGTGGCCTGCGGCTTCCACGCCGGGGACGCGGTCACCATGCGACGGGTGTGCGACCTGGCCGTCGAGCGGGGCGTGACGATCGGCGCGCAGGTCTCCTACCGGGACCTGGCCGGGTTCGGCCGGCGCGCCATGGACGTGCCGCCCGACGAACTGGCCGCCGAGGTGGCCTACCAGATCGGCGCCCTGGAGGTGTTCGCCCGGGCGGCGGGCGCGCGCGTGGCGTACGTGAAGCCGCACGGCGCGCTCCACAACCGGGTCGTGCACGACGAGGAGCAGGCCGGCGCGTTGGTCGACGGCGTGCTCCTCGCCGACGCCACGCTGCCCGTGCTCGGGCTGGCCGGGTCGCGTCTGCTGGAGCGGGCCCGGGAGGCGGGG
The DNA here is from genome assembly GCF_031456635.1 of Streptomyces sp. 3330. Classification (NCBI taxonomy): domain Bacteria; kingdom Bacillati; phylum Actinomycetota; class Actinomycetes; order Kitasatosporales; family Streptomycetaceae; genus Streptomyces; species Streptomyces sp. 3330. The sequence continues at coordinate 248,643 of NZ_JAVDVA010000011.1, read as the reverse complement.
CTCCCCGCGATCCCGGAGGCCTTCGCGGACCGCGCCTACACCGAGGAGGGCACGCTCGTCCCCCGCGGGCGGGCCGGGGCCGTGATCACCGATCCGGACGCCGTCGTGGAACGGTCCGTGCGGCTGGCGCGCCTCGGGCAGATCACGTCCCGGGCCGGATCGTCCGTCGACGTACAGGCGCGTTCCCTGTGCCTGCACGGCGACACGCCCGGCGCGGTGGAGCTGGCCCGCCGGGTCAGGCGTGGACTGGAGCAGTCGGGCGTACGGGTGGAGGCCTTCGCATGAGCGTGCGCGTGCTGTCCGTCGGCGACGACGCCCTGCTCGTCGAGGTGGGGTCGGGCGCGGAGGCCGAGGCCCTGCACGCGGAGCTGCTGCGTCGCCGCGAGGCGGGTCTGCTCAGCGCGCGCGAGATCGTCCCGGCGGCCCGGACCGTCCTCCTCGACGGTCTGACCGATCCCGGCCGGCTGGCGTCCGAGCTGGCCGCGTCCGACGTACCGCCCGCTCCCCCGCGTGAGCAGCCGGCCGTGGAGATCCCGGTCCGTTACGACGGCCCGGATCTGGCCGACGTCGCCGCCCACTGGGGTGTCCCGGAGGCGGAGGTGGCCCGCATCCACGCGGTCACCGAGTTCCGGGTCGCCTTCTGCGGGTTCGCGCCCGGCTTCGGCTATCTCACCGGCCTGCCTCCGCGTTACGACGTGCCGCGCCGGGCCACCCCGCGCACCGCCGTGCCGGCCGGCTCGGTGGCGCTGGCGGGACCGTACACGGGCGTGTACCCGCGTTCGTCGCCGGGCGGCTGGCAGCTGATCGGCACCACGGAGGCGGTGCTGTGGGACCACACGCGCGTGCCGGCCGCGCTGCTGTCGCCGGGCACACGCGTGCGCTTCGTCCCGGTGGGACCGATGGGCGCCCCATGAGCGACCGCGCACTCTTCGTCGTCCGGGCCGGGGCGCTCACCACGGTCCAGGACCGGGGCCGGCCGGGGCACGCGCATCTCGGCGTGCCCCGTTCCGGCGCTCTCGACCCGCCCGCGGCGGCCCTCGTCAACCGGCTGGTGGGCAACCCGCTCGACGCGGCCGTCCTGGAGACCACGCTCACCGGCTGCGCCCTCAGGCCGCGTTCCGACGTGACCCTGGCGGTCGGCGGCGCTCCCTGCCGGGTCACGCTGGACGGCCGGCCGGTCGCCTGGGGGACACCCGTGCGCGTGCGCGCCGGGGCGGTGCTGGACGTCGGGCCGGCCCTCTCCGGGGTGCGCGCCTACGTGGCCGTGGCGGGGGGCATCATCGTCGAGCCGGTGCTCGGCAGCCGGTCCACGGATCTGCTCTCCGGTCTCGGTCCCGCGCCGCTCACGGACGGCATGGTCCTGCCGCTGGGGCGCGACCTCCTCCCGCACACGCGTGTGGACGTCGCGCCGCACCCTGCGCCGCCGGCCGAACTCGTGCTGCGGGTGACGCTCGGCCCGCGGGACGACTGGTTCACGCCGGACGCGCTCCGCGCCTTCACCTCGCGGACCTTCCTGGTGTCCTCGGCGAGCAACCGCATCGGGCTGCGCACCGAGGGCCCCGCCCTGGAGCGCGCCCGGAGCGGTGAGCTGGCGAGCGAGGGCATGGTCCTGGGGGCCGTGCAGGTTCCGCCCGCGGGCCGGCCGGTCGTCTTCCTGGCCGATCACCCGACCACCGGCGGCTACCCGGTGATCGGGGTCGTCCGCGCAGGCGATCTCGCGGCGGCGGCCCAGGCCGTGCCCGGCACGCCGGTGCGCTTCGTGGCCGTACGCCGCAGGTGACGCGGACGCGGCCGGCGTCGGCCGCTCCGGGCGTCAGGCGGCGTCCGGCCGCCGCTCCGCCACGGACAGCGCGGCGAGCGCCGCGGACACCGCCGCGGAGGCCCGCAGATCGAGGCGGGCGCTCGTCCCCCGCGCGCGGTGCCGCAGCTCGTCGGCGGCCAGCGTGAGCAGTTGCGGGAGCAGGTCGGTGCACCGCCGGGCCACCCATCCGGTGCCCGCGGTCGCCAGCCACCACAGGCTCGCCGAGGTCGTCGGCGCCGGGAATTCGGGCTCGGGCGAGGGTGCGGGCCCGGTCGCGAGGCCCGCCTCGGTCAGCACCGCGTGGAAGCGCAGGGCCAGTTGCCGGTGCCCTCGCTCCCCGGGGTGGAGCCGGTCCGCGCTCCACATGGCCCGGTCCGTCAGCCAGGCGCCCTGCGCGGCGTGCAGGTGGACGGCGCCGTAGCGCTCGGACAGCGCGTGCACGACGGCGTCGACCGCGCGCTGCCGCCGGGCCAGCGGGCGGGCGAGTGCCCCGGGCAGCCCCAGGGCGCCGCCCGGGTCCGGCAGGCACGCGGTGAGCAGGACCGCGCCCTGCTCGGCGAAGGCGGCGTAGACCGTGTCGAGCCGGGCGGCGACGGCATGGATGTCGAAGGTGCAGCGGAGGGTGTCGTTGACGCCGACGACCACGGAGACGAGGTCGGGCCGCAGCTCCAGCCCGGCCGGAAGCTGCCGTTCCCGCACGTCCCGCGTCTGAGCGCCGCTGACCGCGAGGTTGACGAACTCGACGGACTCCAGGGGCTCCGGGGGTTCCACGGCCTCCAGCGGTCCTCCGGGTCCCCCGCATCCCCCGGGCACCTCGGCAGCCGCAAGCCCGTCGGCGCCCGCCGGCCCCTCGGCGCCCGTGGACTCCTCGGCTCCCGCGAGCCCTTCGACCTCCGCAAGCCCGTCGGCTCCCGCGAGCCCCTCGCCGCCGGCCGCCCGCTCGGCGCCCCGGGGGTCGACCAGCCCGGGGGCGAGCAGGGCGGCCCAGCCGCGCCATCCTCCGTCCACGGGGTCCCCCACGCCCTCGGTGAGCGAGTCCCCGAGGGCGACGAAGCGGACGCGTCTCATGCGAGGCCTCCGGGCGCGAAGGGACGAGCGGGGGCGGTCACCGGCGTCGTGACCGAGGGCGGTGCGTCGTGGGCCGCGAGGAAGGCGTCGACCGCCGTACCCCAGCCGAAGCACTCCGCACGCGCGCGTGCGGCCTCCCGGCGGCCCGCGAGGGGGCGCTCCAGCAGGTTCTCCACGGCGTCCGCGAACGCCTCCCCCCGGTCGGCAGCGGTGGCCCCCGCGGCGCCGATCACCTCGGGCAGCGCCGAGGAGGCGCTCGCCACGACGGGGGTCCCGCACGCCATGGCCTCCAGGGCGGCGAGCCCGAACGTCTCCGCGGGCCCGGGGGCCAGGCACACGTCGGCCGAGGCCTGGAGCGCCCCGAGCGCCCCGCGGTCGGCGACGTGCCCCAGGAACGTCACCGGCAGCCCGCGCTCACGGGCCCGCTGCTCCAGCCGGGGCCGCAGCGGTCCGTCGCCCGCGACGACCAGGACCGCCCGCGCACCGCGCCGCAGCAGCGCCTCCAGGGCGTCCAGCGCCGTGCCGGGCCGCTTCTCCACCGACAGGCGGGTGCACATCACCAGCAGGATCTGGTCCTCGCGCGCGTGGCGGGCCCGCAGACCGGCGTCCCGCAGGGCGGGGTGCCGTTCGACGAGGTCGACGCCCAGCGGTGCCCGCACGACGTTGCGCGCCCCGATCCGCACGAACTCCCGCTCGGCGAACTCGGTGGTGCACACCACGCGCGCGTACGTGTGCGCCGTACGGACGTTGAGCGCGTCGGCGGCGCGCCGGGCCGCGCCGTCCGGCACCCCCCAGGTGCGCAGGACGCCGTCGGCGGTCTCGTGGGAGACCATCAGGGCGGGGACGCGGGCCCGCCGCGCCCACTTGCCGGTCCAGCGCAGTGTCGTGCGGTCGGAGACCTCCAGGCGGTCGGGGGCGAGCCCTTCCAGCAGCCGGGCGACCCGGCGCTTGTCGGTGAGGACGCGGTAGCCGCCGGTGCCGGGCAGCAGCGGCCCCGGCAGGGTGATCACCCGCCCCTGCTCGGTGCGGCGGTCGCTCTCCCGCTCGCCGGGAACGATCAGGACCGGCTCGTGACCGGCCGCGCGATAGCCCTTGCCGAGTTCTCTCAGGGCCGTGCGCAGCCCGCCCGACGCCGGGGCCACGAAGTTGGCGAGCCGTACGATCCGCAGCGGCCCGGCGCTCGTGGCGACGGGCCGGGCCGGGCGGTTGCCGCCGTCGTCGCCGCTCAGGGCGGTCGCGCCGCTCATGCCGCCACCACCGGCCGGCGCGCGGCGAGCACGTCCTCGTAGTGGCCGAGGAGCCGGTCGCCGACGGCGGCCCAGGTGCGTCCCTCGACCGTGGTCCGCCCGGCGGCGCCGTAGGCGGCCCGCCGCGCGGGGTCGGCCGCCAGCGCCGCCACCGCGTCCCGCACCGCGTCGGCGTCCCGGGGCGGGACGAGCAGGCCGGTGCGCCCGTGGGCGACCAGGTCCAGCGGGCCGCCCGCGGCGGGCGCGACCACCGGGACCCCACTGGCCATGGCCTCCTGCACGGTCTGGCAGAAGGTCTCGAAGGGGCCGGTGTGCGCGAACACGTCCAGCGAGGCGAAGATCCGGGCGAGGTCGTCGCCGGTGCGGCCGCCCAGGAAGACCGCGCCCGGCAGGGTCTCCTCCAGGCCTGCCCTGCTCGGGCCGTCGCCCACCACCACGACCCGGACGCCCGGCAGCCCGCAGACGCCGGCCAGCAGCTCGACGTGCTTCTCGGGGGCGAGGCGTCCGACGTAGCCGACGATCAGCTCGCCGTTCGGGGCCAGTGCGCGGCGCAGTGCCTCGTCGCGGAGGTCGGGGCGGAAGCGCCGGGTGTCCACGCCCCGCGGCCACAGCTTCACCCGGGGCACCCCGTGCGTGTCCAGGTCGTGCAGGGCCGCGCTGGAGGGGGCGAGGGTGAGGTCGGCGGCGGCGTGGACGGACCGTATCCGGCGCCAGGCGGCTGCCTCGCCGGCGCCCATGTAGGTGCGGGCGTAGCCGCCGAGGTCGGTCTGGTAGACGGCGACGGCGGGGATGCCGAGCCGGGCGGCGGCCGCCATGCCCCGGACGCCGAGGACGAACGGGCTGGCCAGGTGGACCATGTCGGCCCGGTGCTCGGCGACGGCGGCGGCGACGCGTCGGCTGGGGAGGGCGACGCGGACCTGGGGGTAGCCGGGGAGCGGAAGGGAGGGGACCCGGACCACGGGGCAGGGCGCTCCGGCGTCCGGCCCGGTCCCGGCGGCGGTGGCCGGGGCGAGGACGACGGGGGTGTGACCGCGATCGACGAGGTGCCGGGCGGTCTGGAAGGCGCAATGGGCCACGCCGTTCACGTCGGGGGGAAAGGATTCGGTCACGATGACGACACGCATACCCGTGTTGTCGCCGCCCCGGACGTGGACGCGTCAAAGTGGATCTTTCCGCACGACGAACGTCCCGTGAGCGTTGCGCTGCGCAGCCGGTGCTCGCTCGATACGGACCGCGCAGGTCGGACGGTGTCCATGCCGGTCGGCACGGCAGGGCCGTCGGGTGTTCATGCGCCGGACCGGCCGCCGCCAGGCTCCCCTCGGGCGGCGGCCGGTCCTCGCGTTCACATCGCGGACGCGGCGTCCGGCCCGATCCGGCTGCGTACGGCCGTCTGGACCTCCGCCTCCTCGGCGGGATCGGCGGCGAGCCGGCGCAGCCGCTCCACGACCCGGGCATCGCCGGTCTCGGCGTGCCGGGCGGCGATCTCGCGGGTGCCCTCCTCGCAGTCCCACAGGCACTCGACGGCGAAGCCGGTGGCGTAGGACGGGTCGGTGGCGGCGAGGGCGCGGGCGCAGCGCCCGCGCAGATGGGACGAGGCCGTCTCGCGGTAGATATGGCGCAGCACGGGTGCCGCGCAGACGATGCCGAGCCGTCCGGCGCCGTCGACGAGGGTCCACAGGCTCGGCGAGTCACAGCCCTCGCCGCGTACGGCCTCGCGCAGCGCGCCGAGGACGAGGTCGCTGTCCTGGGTGCCGCCCCGGCAGGCGAGCATGCGGCCCGCCGCGGCGCCCAGGGCGTCCGGCCGGTGGGCCCAGCCGCGGGCCCGGTCCACGGCGGCGACGCTGCGCATGCGTTCGAAGGCGTCGACGGCGGCCTCGACGACGGGTGTCGAGCCGGTGACCACGGCCTGTTCGATCAGGACGAGGGCGTCGGGGTCGTTGAAGTCGGCGAGGTAGCGCAGGGCGGTGCACCGGGCTCCCTCGGTGCCGTCCTTGGCCGCCTGCACGATCTCGGCGCGGTCCTCGGGCCCGGCCACGGCGGAGAGGCAGCGGGCGGCGGGGACATGGAGCGCGGCTCCGCGTTCGACGCCCTGCTGGGCCCATTCGAAGACGGCCCGGACGCTCCAGCCCGGGCGCGGTCCGCTCGGACTCATCTGGCGTTGCCAGCGGTCGAAGCAGCCGGCCTCCTGGGCGGCACGCACGCGTGCGGAGACGTACTCGCGGGGGTCCTCGGCCCACAGCCGCCAGGGCCGTGGCTCGAAGGCGTCCCGTACGGCGGCGGCGAGTTCGGCCTCGCCCTCGGCATCGGTGGCGAACCGGGCGAGCACGGGCGCCGCGAGGGCCCGCAGACCGGCGTCGTCGTCCCGCAGCGCGAGTTCGTCCAGGGCCCAGGCCCAGTTGGCTCCCGAGGCCGCGTACCGGCGCAGCAGGACCAGGGCCTCCCGTCTGCCGTAGGAGGCGAGGTGGCCGAGGACGGCGAGGGCCAGGCCCGTGCGTGACTCCTCGGTGTCGAAGGAGTCCTCGACGTCGAAGAGGTGGGCTTCGATCTCGTCGAGTTCGCCGTGCAGATCGAGGTAGAGACGGGCGTAGTAGAGGGAGCGGTTCTCCACCTGCCAGTCGTGGCGGGGATCCCGCAGCACACAGTGGTTCAACGCCGCGAGCGCCTCGGCCCGCGGGGCGGTGAGCGCGTGCAGCGTGCCGTCGCCGCGGCCCCTCTGGAGCAGGCCGAGCAGCGTACCGCTGGGCGCTATGACCGGATCGAACATGGGAAACAGCCTCACATCAAGCGTCGACGCAACCGGGGACGTGCATTACCTGGCCGCGTGACAACACGTCGGGGCGCCCGCCGTTTCCTGCTTGCTGTAGACCATTTTCCTCTGCCTCTCGTCGGTGGCCCATGCGGACCGCATCACGGCCCGCGCGGTGCGGCAACACCTGCCCAGCCATCGCGTCCGTGAATCACGACGTCATGATGACCCGGCTGTTCTACCTGCCGCGACCGAAATTTCCGGCGGCCTTGTACCGCCTCCCCCGTGGTCGTCGATTTTCCTGGTCAGGAACTTCCTTCGGCCTGCTCAGGACCGTCGGCTCAGCGCACGCCGAACAGGTCCAGCAGCTCCGCCCTGCCGAACATGCGAGCGGTGTCGACGGCGGACGGTGTCCCCTGGGAGGGGTCCGCGCCGGCCTCCAGCAGGACCTTGACGACGTCCGTCTCGCCCTTGAAGGCCGCCCCGGCGAGCGGGGTCTGGCCTCGGTCGTTGATCCGGTCGGCCTCGGCGCCGCGGGCCAGCAGGGCCCGGACCGCGTCGGCGTGGCCGTGGTACGCGGCGAGCATCACCAGGGAGTCGCCGCGGTCGTTGGTGAGGTTGGCCGGAACGCCCGCGTCGACGTACGCCACGAGCTCCTCGGTCCGACCCCCGCGGGCCAGATCGAAGATCTTGGTCGCCAGCTCCACGACCTCGGGGTCGGGGCCTTCGCTCATCGGCCGGTCCGCCTCTCACTACAACCGTTCAGGTGAATCGCCAGCGTACTGGCTCGCCGGAAACATGGCCGGTCCCCTCTGCGGCAAAGATCACGGACAGCCACGTTCGACGCAATTCTCCTGCTCAGGCGACCCATCAGGCCTTCCGCCAGCCGGGGGAAATCAGCCGTATTTCACCCAGTTGCACCTTTTATAGTATGGATACATCCTGTGATCCTGGAAGTACTCATGGTGACTGTCCCCCGCGAACCAGGAGAACCCAAATGATCCTGTCCATGTCAGGCGTAGTGCTGCTCGGCATCATCGTCTTCCTCTTCTTCCGAAAGGACGGGCTCAAGGCGTCGCACGCCGTGGTCTCGGCCCTGTTCGGGTTCTACATGGCGAGCACGGCCATCGCCCCGAGCATCAAGGCAGGCGGCGAGAGTCTGGCGAGCCTCCTCGGCGGCATCAAGTTCTGACGCCGCCCGTCCCGTCCGTACGCACCTCACAGGAGACAGCAGTGGCACGGCGCCCCCTTCCCAGCATCCTGAGCACAGGCAGCGCGCAGATCGCCCGGAGCCGGGAGCTGGCCCGGACGGCGGCCGACAGCGCCACCGATGTCCTCCATCCGCTGATCACGATCACCCGCGGACTGCGCCGGCTGGCCTCGGCCGGGCGGCGCAGGTGGGCCGAGACCCCCAAGGACAAGCGCGGACCGCTGCTGTTCCTGGCGGCCTCGCTGATCCTGGTCGTGGTGCTGGTGCCGTACGGCCCGCTGCTCGCCGTCATCACCCTGATGGCGGCAGCGGCCTGGCAGGGCAGGGACCGCACCCCACCGGCTCCCGAAGGCCCCGACGAGTCGCAGATCCAGCGGCTCCAGGTGCTGTACGAGGCCCTGGTCCCGTACTTCTCGACGGCCGACGATCCCGCTCCCCTGTACGCCCACGGCGGCGACTGGGAGACCGTCTTCCCGACGCAGGAGTTCGACGACTCGGGCCGCGTGGCCCTCCTCGTGATCCGCTACCCCGCGTTCTTCCCGGACGGGGAGGCCGCCGCACGCGCCCGGATCGAGCAGCTGCTCGCCGCGAAGTCCGGCCGTGGCCGCGAATACCACTTCGTCTGGGACGAGGAGGGCAACGAACTCACCCTCAGCGTCCTCGCCCCCCTCCCCACCGACTTCGCGGCCCAGCGTTTCGTCACCGCCCCCGGCGAGACGGTCCTGGGTTTCACCGACCCCTCCGGGGTCCAGCGCACGCTCCCCCTCGCCCACGGCGAGGAGCGGCGTGACGTCCCGCCGGTGGTCTGGCGCACCGGCGTCCGCTCCACCGAGCCGCATCTGCTGGCGGTCGGCCAGCCCGGCAGCGGCACCTCCACACTCCTGCGCTCCATCGCCCTGCAGGCCCTCCCGCACGGCGAGGTCCTGGTCATCGAGGGCGGCGGCACCGGCGAGTACGCCTGCCTCACCGGCCGGGACGGCGTCCTGGCCGTCGAGGTCGGACTGGCCGGGGCGCTGGCCGCCCTGGAGTGGGCGGTGCAGGAGACGGAGCGGCGGCTCGTCGCCGCCAACCACGCCCGGCAGGCCGGCGACCCGCCGCCGGACGACACCCGGCACCCGCTGTGGATCCTTCTGGACCGCCCCACCGCCTTCACCCACCTGGCCGACACGGACGGCCACACGGACCCGCAGTCCCTCCTCCAGGTCCCCCTCCGGCACGGCCGCGCGGTCGGGGTCACGGTGGTGGTGGCCGAGCAGTTCGACGCCCTGGACACGCTGAGCGACGCCGTACTGCAGCACACCCGCGCGCGGGTCGCGCTCGGACCTGCGACGAAGCAGCAACTGGAGGCGGTCCTCGGCGCGCCCCCGCACACCACGCCCGTCGACCACGTCCCGCCGGGCCGCGGCTACGCCCGGCTCGGATCGGGGCCGGTGCACCGGCTCCAGGTCCCGGCGACCCCGGACCCGTACGACGACGCGACGAGCGACGCGCATCGGCAGGCGGTGCTGGACCTCCTGCCGCCGCGCTCCGCGCCGGCCGACACGCAGACGTTGCCGCCGGTACCGGCCGAGGTGGTGCTCACCAAGACCGGGGAAGCGGACGCCGGGACCGCGAAGGCCGCGGAGGCCGACGCCCCGGACGCCGACGCGATGGCGGCCCGCCCCGTGGGCGCGGAGCAGGTGTCGGGCGCGGGCGGGTGACCGCCCCCGCCGCCCCCGTGGCGCGCGCTGCTAGGCGACGAAGGTGCGCGGCCCCTCGGCGCCCACCGTGCCGCCGCTCTCGACGATCCGGGCCGCGGCCGCCAGCCGGGCGGCCGCCTCCTCCGCCACCGCGCCTCCCACGGTGAACGGCAGCCGCACATACCCCTCGAAGGCGCCGTCGACGCCGAACCGCGGCCCGGACGGCACCCGCAGGCCCACCCGTTCCCCGGCCTCGGCGAGGCGCGACCCGGAGAGTCCCCCGGCCCGCACCCACAGCGTCAGGCCGCCCCGGGGCACGGCGAACTCCCACTCCGGAAGCTCCCGGCGCACCGCCGCGACCAGGTCGTCCCGGTTCTGCCGGGCCTGGTGGCGGCGCAGCTCGACCGCCTGCTCCCAGCCGCCGGTGCTGAACAGCCAGTTCACCGCCAGCTGTTCCAGCACCGGCGTGCCCAGGTCGGCGTAGGCGCGTGCCGCGACGAGGCTGCGGATCACGTCCGGGGCCGCCCGCACCCAGCCGATGCGCATCCCGGCCCAGAAAGCCTTGCTCGCCGACCCCACCGTGATCACCGTCGACCCGGCGGGGTCGAAGCCGCACACGGGCCGGGGCATCTCGACACCGTCGTCGAGCCACAGTTCGCTCATGGTCTCGTCGGCGACCAGGACGGTCCCCGCGGACCGGGCCGCCTCCACGAGTCGGCGCCGCTGGTCCTCGTCGGCGAGCGCGCCGGTCGGGTTGTGGAAGTCGGCGACGACGTAGGCGATGCGCGGCGCGGCCTCGCGCAGGACCTGGCGCCAGCGGTCCATGTCCCACCCGGCGAGGCCCTCGGCCATCGCGACGGGCACCAGCCGGGCGCCCGCCTCGCGCATCAGCTGCAGGATGTTGGCGTAGGAGGGCGACTCGACGGCGATGCGCTCGCCCCGTCCGCCGAACAGATGACAGATGGCGTCGATGGCTCCCATCGCGCCGGTGGTGACCATGATCTGCTCGGGCATCGTCGGAATGCCGCGCGCGGTGTACCGCTCGGCGATCATCGACCGCAGCGCGGGCAGGCCCGCCGGATAGTCGCCGTGCGTGTGGGCGTACGGGGGCAACTCCTCCAGCGCGCCCCGCACCGCCCGGGTGAGCCAGGGTTCGGGCGCGGGCAGCGCCGCGCAGCCCAGGTCGATGATCGAGCCGAGGGCCTCGGGCGGCAGGGGTTCCAGGCCGCGCGCCGGAACCGGGTTGCCCGCCGGGACGGCCGTCCAGCTGCCCGCGCCGCGCCGGGACTCCAGGAACCCCTCGGCGCGCAACGCCTCGTAGGCGGCGGCGACGGTCGTACGGCTCACGGACAGGGAGAGGGCCAGTTCCCGCTCCGCGGGCAGGCGCGCGGCGACGGGGACGCGGCCTTCCAGCACCAGCAGCCGGATGCCGTCGGCGAGCGCCCGGTAGGCGGGCGGCCGGCGCGTTCCGGGGCCGGCCGGGCGGTCCTGCTGGGACTTGAGCAGCCGAGCCAGCTGCGCGGCCCCGACCGCAGAGGTCCACTGCGCCATGATTACCAGTCCACCTTCCCCGAATTGGCCATGGATGCCATCGGCTTCCCCGCCACAGAGTGTCACGAGCCAGGCCACCACGACCACCAGGGGGACCCCTTGTCCGAGCCGCCACCGCAGGAACCGGCCCCGCGGGACGGGCACGGCCACCTCGCCCGCCGACTGATCCAGCTGTACGCCGGTCTCGCGCTCTACGGCGCCAGCTCCGCGCTCCTGGTGCGGGCGGGCCTCGGCCTCGAGCCCTGGAACGTGCTGCACCAGGGCCTGGCCGAGCTGACCGGCCTGACCATCGGCGTCGTGTCCATCGTCGTCGGCGCGGCGGTCCTGCTGCTGTGGATCCCGCTGCGCCAGCGCCCGGGCCTGGGCACCGTCTCCAACGTCTTCGTCGTCGGCCTCGCGATGGACGGCACGCTCGCGTACGTCCCCGCAGCGCACGGTCTCTCCGTCCAGGTGCCGCTGCTGCTGACCGGGATCGTCCTCAACGGCGCGGCCACCGGCCTCTACATCGCCGCCAGCTTCGGGCCGGGCCCGCGCGACGGGCTGATGACGGGGCTGCACCGGCGCACCGGACGCTCGATCCGGCTGATGCGGACGGCCGTGGAGGTGGCGGTCGTGGTGACCGGATTCGCCCTCGGCGGCACGATCGGCGTCGGCACCCTGCTCTACGCGGTGACGATCGGCCCGCTCGCCCAGCTCTTCCTGCGCATGTTCGCCGTCCCCGCGGCATCGGGCGGCAGCACGGTCGTTGCCACCGGGACACCCCGGGGAGCCATACTGCGTCCGTGACCAGCCTCCTGTCCCACCCGTATCTCGACCATCCGGGGCCCATCCCGTTCGCCCACCGCGGCGGGGCCGCGGACGGCCTGGAGAACACCGCCGCGCAGTTCCGGCGCGCGGTCGAGGCGGGTTACCGCTATATCGAGACCGATGTGCACGCCACACGGGACGGCAGACTCGTCGCCTTCCACGACGCGACGCTGGACCGGATGACCGACGGCGCGGGCCGCATAGCCGATCTCCTGTGGTCCGACGTCCGCCACGCGCGCGTGGCGGGCAAGGAGCCGGTGCCGCTCTTCGAGGAGCTCCTGGAGGCCTTCCCCGAGGTGCGGTGGAACGTCGACCTCAAGGCGGAGCCCGCGCTGCACCCGCTGCTCGACCTGATCGCCCGGACCCGCGCGTGGGACCGGGTCTGCGTCGGCTCGTTCTCGGAGGCGCGGGTGGTGCGGGCCCAGCGGTTGGCCGGGCCGCGCCTGGCGACCTCGTACGGCACCCGCGGCGTGCTCGACCTGCGGTTGCGGTCCTGGGGCGTGCCGGTGGCGCCGCGCCGCTCGGCGGTCGCCGCGCAGGTGCCCGAGAGGCAGTCGGGCGTCCAGGTGGTGGACCGCCGCTTCGTCCGGGCGGCCCACGCGCGCGGGCTCCAGGTGCACGTGTGGACGATCAACGATCCGGATCGGATGCACCGGCTCCTGGACCTGGGAGTCGATGGCATCATGACCGATCACATCGACACGTTGCGCGAGGTCATGAAGGACCGCGGCGTCTGGGTCTGACCTCGGGCCCGTCGCCCGCGCGCGGCTGCGGCAGCGGGAAGCGAGGGCACGGGTGGACATCGACACCGTGCGGACGGCGGAGTCCGACGAGACCGCGGGGCGGCGGCGCGAGCAGCGCGGCTGGTACTTCTACGACTGGGCGTGCTCCGTCTACTCGACGAGCGTGCTCACCGTGTTCCTCGGCCCCTATCTGACCTCGGTCGCCAAGCGGGCGGCGGACGCCGACGGGTATGTGCATCCGCTCGGCATACCGGTGCGGGCCGGTTCCTTCTTCGCGTACTCGGTGTCCCTGTCGGTGATCGTGGCCGTGCTGGTGATGCCCCTGGTGGGCGCGGCCGCCGACCGCAGCGGCCGCAGGAAGCCCCTGCTGGGCGCCGCCGCCTACGCGGGCGCCGCGGCCACCACCTGCATGTTCTTCCTGGGCGGCGACCGCTACCTGCTCGGGGGCGTGCTGCTGATCGTGGCGAACGCGGCCCAGTCGGTGGCGATGATGCTCTACAACTCCTATCTGCCGCAGATCGCACCGCCCGAGGAGCGCGACGCGGTCTCCTCCCGGGGGTGGGCCTTCGGCTACGCGGCGGGCTCGCTGGTCCTGGTCGTCAACCTGGTGCTCTACCTCGCCCACGACTCGTTCGGCGTCTCCGAGTCGATGGCGGTGCGGATCTGTCTGGCCTCGGCCGGTCTGTGGTGGGGCGGCTTCACGCTGATCCCGCTGCTGCGCCTGCGCGACCGGCCGGCCGCCGCCCCGGAGGCGATATCCGGGGCGGACCGGACGGGCCGCACGGCCCCCGGGCTGCGTCAGCTCGCGGCGACGGTCCGCGACATGCGCCGCCACCCGCTGACCCTCGCCTTCCTGCTCGCGTACCTGATCTACAACGACGGCATCCAGACCGTCATCTCCCAGGCCTCGGTCTACGGCTCCGAGGAACTCGGCCTCAGCCAGTCCACGCTGATCGGGGCCGTCCTGCTGGTCCAGGTGCTGGCCGTGGCGGGCGCCCTGGGCATGGGGCGTCTGGCCCGCACGTACGGGGCGAAGCGCACCATCCTCGGCTCCCTGGCGGCCTGGACGCTCACCCTGGGCGCCGGCTACTTCCTGCCCGCCGGGGCGCCGGTCGGCTTCTTCCTGCTGGCGGCCGCGATCGGCCTGGTCCTGGGCGGCAGCCAGGCCCTGTCCCGCTCCCTCTTCTCCCACCTGGTCCCGCCGGGCAAGGAGGCCGAGTACTTCTCGGCGTACGAGATGAGCGACCGCGGGACGAGCTGGCTCGGCCCGCTCCTCTTCGGGGTCACCTACCAGCTGACCGGGAGCTACCGGGACGCGATCATCTCGCTGGTGGTCTTCTTCGTCGTGGGTTTCCTGCTGCTCGCCCGGGTGCCGGTACGGCGGGCGATCGGCGACGCGGGGAACCCCGTGCCCGAGAAGATTTAGCACTCAAGGCGAAAGGGCGGTAGTGTACGCGTTTGGCCTGCCAGGCGTACCGTTACTGCGCGTCAAAGATGCCGAAACGCTGGGTGACATCTCCTTTCAGATGTGACAAACCGGGCGCCGGTGGGTACTGCACTGGTTGACAAGACCGCGGCTACGACGGCGACGCATGACCCGGAACGGGACTCCGAACGGGAATCTTTACCGCCGACCGGACGTTGACCGGATGACGACGACAGCGACACCTGTCCTGTGGGCGACAAGCCCGGGAGGCACGATTCATGAGTGAGCGAGCTCTTCGCGGCACGCGCCTCGTGGTGACCAGCTACGAGACGGACCGCGGCATCGACCTGGCCCCGCGCCAGGCCGTGGAGTACGCATGCGAGAAGGGGCACCGATTTGAGATGCCCTTCTCGGTCGAGGCGGAGATTCCGCCGGAGTGGGAGTGCAAGGTCTGTGGAGCCCCTGCACTCCTCGTGGACGGTGACGGCCCTGAGGAGAAGAAGGCCAAGCCCGCGCGTACGCATTGGGACATGCTGATGGAGCGGCGGACCCGCGAGGAACTCGAAGAGGTCCTCGAGGAGCGGCTCGCCGTTCTGCGGTCCGGTGCGATGAACCTTGCGGTGCATCCCCGCGACAGCCGCAAAAGCGCATAACCCTGCGGGGCAGTGACCCGCTTCCGCAGCGCACGACAACGACCGCGGGCGCCGTACGTGAGATACGTACGGCGCCCGCGGTCGTCGTGCTGCCCGCCGTGGGGATCGCGGTGCGGAGGGCCTGGTCGGGACGGGGTGAGCGCATCGCGTCACCGCAGGCCGACCCGGCCCCCCCCGGGGTTCGCCTCCCTGGCCGGCCGGTCAGGACCCGTGGCTCACGGCTCGTCCCTGACGACCTCGCCCTGGATGACCTCGCCCTGCACCACCTTGCCGTCCGGGCGGTGGATGCGGGCCTGCTGGAACGCGTCCCCCAGGGTGCCGGGCGTGGCCGCGGACGCCCGCAGCCTGCGCTCCCCGTAGCCGCTGACCGCCTTCTGGACCGGCGGGAGTAGCAGGAGCAGGCCGATCACGTCGGAGGCCAGGCCCGGGATCATCAGGAACAGGCCGCCGAGCATCATGAGACCGTTGCCGCCCCGGCCGGAGGAGGTGGTGCCGCGTTGGAGCGCCTCGTTCAGGTTCTGGAAGGCCCGGCGCCCCGCGCGCTTGATCACCACGGCGCCCAGGACGAACCCGGCGGCCAGGAGCAGGAGCACCACCAGCCCGCTCGTCGCACCGGCGACCACGGTCAGCAGCCAGATCTCCAGCACCAGCCAGGCGGCGAGCGACAGCGGCAGGAACGTCCGCAGACGGGAGCGGCGGGGCTGCTGGGCGGAGGGCCGGCCGGATGTCTGGTACGCGGGGGTCGGAGAGCCAGTCGTCATACTCCCAGTGTGCCCGCAACGGGCTCAGAGCGGGATAAGGGGACGATCAGCCGTCGCTGTGAGACCTGGCGGGCGCCTCCGGGCGCTGCGGCTGGTCGGCGCTCCGGCCCGTGATCTTCCCGACCCGCTCCCCCACACCCCAGGCGGTGACCCGCCACAGGGCCTCGACGAGGATGTCCCGGCTCATCTTGGAGTCACCGTGCTCACGCTCGACGAAGGTGATGGGGACCTCGATGACGTGGAAGCCGGCCTTGACGGCACGCCGGGCGAGGTCGACCTGGAAGCAGTAGCCCTGGGAGGCGACCTCCTCCAGGCCGAGGCCCTCCAGGGTCTCGCGGCGGAAGGCGCGGTAGCCGCCGGTGATGTCCCGCAGCGGGAGGTCGAGGGCGAGGCGGGAGTAGAGGCTGCCGCCGCGGGAGATGACCTCACGGGACTTGGGCCAGTTCACCACCCGGCCGCCCGGCACCCAGCGGGAGCCCAGGACCAGGTCGGCGCTCTTGAGCGCGGTGAGCAGGCGGGGCAGTTCCTCGGGCTGGTGGGAGCCGTCGGCGTCCATCTCGATCAGCACGCCGTAGCCGTTCTCCAGGCCCCAGCGGAAGCCCGCGAGATAGGCGGCGCCGAGGCCCTCCTTGCCCTTGCGGTGCAGGACCTGGACCTGGTCGTCACCGACGGCCAGCTCGTCGGCCAGCTTGCCGGTGCCGTCGGGGCTGTTGTCGTCGGCCACGAGGACGTGGGCCTCGGGGACGGCCTTGCGCACCCGGCCGACGATGGCCTTGATGTTCTCCGCCTCGTTGTAGGTCGGGATGATCACCAAGGCCGTGCCGAGCGGACCGAACTGCCTTCCTCGGTCCTGTGCCGCGAGGGTCCCGTCGCCGTCGTTCACTACTGCCCCTTCAAGTCCGTACGCAGGGGACCACCATAGTGGCCGCCGCCTGCGATGACGTGACAGGACGTACGAACACCGGTGTCGAACCCGCGAAAGCGGGGTAAGAACGCGCCTTTGGGCTTGTATGTACGCACCTGCCCCGTGAGGGGGGGGAGTACAAGCCCGA
The DNA here is from genome assembly GCF_031456635.1 of Streptomyces sp. 3330. Lineage (NCBI taxonomy): Bacteria > Bacillati > Actinomycetota > Actinomycetes > Kitasatosporales > Streptomycetaceae > Streptomyces > Streptomyces sp. 3330. The sequence goes on along the minus strand of NZ_JAVDVA010000011.1, from coordinate 231,899 downwards.
GCGAAAACGGGAACGGGTGAGAGCGAGCCGGGTGGGCGCGAGCCGGACGGGCGCGGGTCGACTGCGGATGGGGGCCCGGCGCTCTTCGGGCCGGCCCGGGACCCGCTGGCTGCGGGTCGACCGAAAGCCGTTGTCTACTGAGCGCCCGGGCCCCATCCGGGTCACACCTCCCCGACCGGCCGGAACGTTCCCTCGCTGCGGCGCGGGCGCTGAGCCTGGCTGCCAGTGGCGGTGCGCCGGTACGGCTCACCGTCGCTGACCCAGCGGCGCCGCGGCGAGTGCGCGGGCGTTCCCCGGACGGGGCGTCCGGTGGTGGACTACGCCGAACCTACCGGCCCCCCGCCATCGGCTGTCAACAGCCTCGTGACCTGCGGATCTTCCGTCAATGCGCAGGTCAGCGCGGACAAGACGCCGGGCGCATGTCGGCGGGCGGACGGGTGATCTTCACCGGGCCCGACCGGGAGATCACTCGCTCGGCCGCAGGAAGACGGTCCGGCCGCCCACCACCGTGCGCAAGCACACGGGGAGGTCGACGCCGGGGGTCAGATCCGGCAACCCGGGGGTGCCGGAGCGGGGGTCGGTGGACCAGCGGGCGACCCGGTCGTCGGGGGCCTGGACGACGAGCGCGTCCGTGCGCCAGACCGCGTAGTCGGCGGGTGCGCCTGGGACGAGCACGCCCGCGTCGTCCCGGCCGATCGCGCGCCAGCCGCCGCGCGTGTGGGCCGTGAAGGCGGCGCGGGCGGACACCCGGTGCTCGGGGGTGCGGTGGAAGGCGGCGGCGCGGACCGTGCCCCAGGGGTCGAGGGGGGTGACCGGGCTGTCGGAGCCGAAGGCGAGCGGGACGCCCGCGCGCAGCAGGGCCGCGAAGGGGTTCAGGGTGCGGGCCCGCTCGACGCCGAGGCGCCGGGCGTACATGCCCTGCTCGCCGCCCCACAGGGCGTCGAAGGCGGGCTGGACGGAGGCGGTGAGGCCGAGTTCGGCGAAGGCGGCGATCGTCTCGGGCGTGAGCATCTCCGCGTGTTCGACGCGGTGCCGGGCGGCGCGGATCCGGGCGAGGCCGACCTTCTCCGCGGCGGCGCGCACCCCCTCGACGACGGCGGTCACGGCGGCGTCGCCGATGGCGTGGAAGCCCGCCTGGAGGCCCGCCTCGGTGCAGACGGTCACGTGCTCGGCGACCGCGGCGGAGTCCAGGTAGGCGGTGCCGGTGTGGCCGGCGTCCGTGTAGCCGTCGTGCAGACAGGCGGTGTGGGATCCGAGGGCGCCGTCCACGAACAGGTCTCCGGCGGCGCCGAGCGCGCCCAGCTGCCGGGCCTTGTCGGCATCCCGCTCGGCCCAGTAGCCGACGACCCTGGGGCCGGGCTCCTCGGCCGCGAGGCGCAGGAGGTCCGTGAAGTCGTCCTCGGAGGAGATCTCGGGTCCGCCGCACTCGTGGACCGAGCCGATACCGAGGGAGGCGGCGTGCGCGAGGGCGGCCCGCTGGGCCTCGGCGCGCTGGGCGGGCGTCACGGCTGCGAACGCGGCGGCGCGGACCGCGTGATGGGCGTCGCGGGTGAGCGGCGCGCCGTCCTCGAAGCCGGGTTCGGCGCGGGCCCCGGGCGTCCGTTCCAGCAGGGCGGTGGTGACCACGGCCGAGTGGACGTCGATCCGGCTGAGGTAGAGCGGCCGGCCGCCCGTCGCCTCGTCCAGTTCGTCCCGTCGCGGCGGGCGGCCCTCCGGCCAGCGGGAGGCGTCCCAACCGTGCCCGAGCAGCACCTTGTCCCGCGGGCGGGCCGCCGCGAAGGACCGTACGAGGGCGAGGGCGGCCGTCAGGGAGGGGGCGGAGGAGAGGTCGAGGCCGGTCAGCGCGAGGCCGGTGGAGGTGGTGTGCACATGGGCGTCGGTGAACGCCGGGGTGACCAGGGCGCCGTCCAGGTCGACCACCTCGTCGACGCCGTCCGCGAAGGCGTCGGCGGCGCCTTCGGAGCCGACCCAGGCGACCTGTCCTCGTTCGACGACCATCGCGGTCGCGAACGGGTCGGCGGGGCTGTGTACCTCTCCTCGGCGGAGCAGGACGGTCTTCGGCTCGGCGGTGCGCTCACTCATGGGTAACAGTCTCGCGCCTCGCCCGGACCGCTCGGGACGGGACCCCCTCGGATCGGCGGGGATCCGCTCAGATGCGGGGCGGCCGGGCCTCGTACGGGGTGGACAGCACGACCGTCGTGCGGGTCGAGACGCCGGCGAGCGCCCGGAGCCGTCCGAGCAGCTCCTCCAGCTCGTGCGGGGTGGCCACGCGCACCTTGAGGATGTAGTTCTCGTCGCCTGCCACGCTGTGACAGGCCTCGATCTCCGGTACGCCGGCCAGTCGCTCGGCGATGTCGTCGGGGGCGCTGGGGTCGAACGGTTTCACCGAGATGAAGGCGGTCAGGGGCAGCCCGACGGCGTCGGAGTCGACGACGGCCGCGTAACCGCGGATCACACCGCGCTGCTCCAGTCGCCGCACCCGTTGGTGCACGGCCGAGGTGGACAGGCCCGTGGCCTTGCCCAGATCGGTGTAACTCATCCGCCCGTCCTTGACGAGCAGCTGCACGATTTGTCGGTCCAGCTCCTCCATGACGCAAGAACTTACCGTGCGGGTGATCTCCGCGTATACCTATGCAGCCCAGGTCATAGCCGGTTCGTGATGTGGCCGGGAGCCGACGGCGGACGCAGGCGGTCCGCCCGGGGCTCGACCGGATCACGAGGCACCTGCAAGTGGCATGTGACGAATGCCACAGCGATCGCCAACTCTTCGTGATGTCCTCGTGATTACCGCCGAGACGGGGCGGGAAGTGCTTGCTGTGGTCGAGGCCGCAGTGCCTTCACGGCCCAGCACGAGGGGGAGAATCCCATGCAGAGTGTCAAGCGCCCTGGTCGCACCGCGCCCAAGCGGCTCCAGTCCGTCGTCGAACCCGAGCCGGAGGGCGTCGAACCCGACGCCGACCACTCCGACGGCTTCGACGACGCCGAGCACGTCGACGCGTACGACACCTTCGAGATGTACCGGGTGATCTGCCCGGACTGTGCGCAGCCCATCGCGCTGCTGGCGGACGAGGAGGTCCTGCCGGAGCACGCGCTGTGCGCCTCTCCGTGGAACCCCTTCGGGCTGACGGTCTGCGCCGGGACGGGACGCAAGGCCTCCGAGGCCCGGCCCGCGGACGAGTCCGTGGAGCTCCAGGAGCAGGACAGCGCGCTCCTGTTGACGCTCCCTCAGGGGCTGGACTGGCGCACGCAGCCCTTCTCGCACGTCGGCGGCCCGGGCTCGCGCCCGATGCGGGTGCCGTCGATGCGCCGCCTGGCCGCCTGAGCGCCGTTTCCGCGCCCGGCTCACCGGTCCGACTCCCGTAGCCGCCCCGCACCACGGCCGGCAGGTCGCCGTGGTGCGGGATCAGTGCGTCCGCGGCGGCCGGGCAGCCGACGCGGGCGAGGTGCGCCCGCCGGGTGGGTGAAGCGCGGCCACCCGCGGCAAACCCGTTGCCCCGTAAGGGATCTGACGGTGCGCACCCCGTGGCCGGTCGGCCTGACGCGGCTCGGGCGGAAAAGGGGGCACTCCCCGAACTCACGCTCGACCGCGCCTGCCGGTGACCTGTCCGGTGGCTCGGCGTTGGCCTGGTATGACCCTCACCCAGTCGGTCGCGCCCGGGCGTCACCGCCAGCTCTTCGTCCCCGCGCGTCCGCAACCCGTCCGGGCAGAATCGGTTCCGCTGGCCCCGCCGCCCCCGCAGGACCCGCCCATCTACCGCGACCTCCTGCGCACCTGGGCCGACCGGGGCCGCACGCTGCCGGGGCGCCACGATCCGGAGTGGGTACGACTGGCGGCGCCGCAGGTCAGGCCGGGGCAGTTCAGCGGGTATCCGGACCCAGGAGGTGACGGGCGATGACCATCCGCTGGATCTGGTTCGTGCCCTCGACGATCTGCAGGACCTTGGCCTCGCGCAGGTAGCGCTCCACGGGGAAGTCGGCGGTGTAGCCGTACCCGCCGAGGACCTGGACGGCGTCCGTGGTGACCTGCATGGCCGCGTCGGTGCAGTGCAGCTTGGCCATGGCCGCCTGCCGGGCGAACGGCCGTCCGGCGTCCCGCAGCCGCGCGGCCGCGAGATACAGCGCCCGGCCCGCCTCGATCCGGGTCGCCATGTCGGCGAGCAGGAAGCGCATGCCCTGGAAGTCGGCGATCCGCCGCCCGAACTGCCGTCGCTGCGTCGCCCACGCGACGGCCTCGTCGAGAGCCGCCTGGGCCACGCCGACCGCGCAGGCCGCGATGCCGAGCCGCCCCGAGTCCAGCGCGGCCAGGGCGATCGCGAAGCCCTGGCCCTCGTCGCCCAGGCGCCGGTCGTCGGGGATCCGCACCCCGTCGAAGTGCACCTGGGCGGTGGGCGAGCCCTTCAGCCCCATCTTGCGCTCGGGCGCCGCGACGCTCAGTCCCGGGGCGTCGCCGGGCACCAGGAACGCGGTGATCCCGGACGCGCCCGCCCCGCCGGTCCGGGCCAGGACCGTGTAGAAGTCCGCGAGGCCGGCGTGGGTGATCCAGGCCTTGGTGCCGCTGATCACCCAGGCCCCGCCGCCCTCCCGTACGGCCCGGGTCCGCAGCGAGGCCGCGTCCGACCCGGCGGACGGCTCGGAGAGGCAGTACGCGCCGAGCTGCCCGCCGCCCAGCACGGCGGGCAGGTGGGCAGCCCGCTGCGCGTCCGTGCCGTGGGCGGCGAGCGCGTAGGAGGCCAGCGTGTGGACGCTGACGCCCAGCCCCACGGTGAGGCGGGCCGCGGCGAGCTCCTCGACGACCTGGAGATACACCTCGTAGGGCTGGTCGCCGCCGCCGTGCGCGGAGTCGTACGGCAGGCCGAGCAGTCCCGATGCGGACAGCAGGGTGAACAGCTCGCGCGGGAACCGCCCCGCGTCCTCCTCCTCGGCGGCGGCCGGAGCGATCTCGCGCCGGGCGATGTCACGCACCAGCGTCATGAGTTCCCGGGCCTCTGCCGTGGGCAGGCTGCGGTCCACCGGGGACGGCGCGCGATCGGGCATGGCGGCTTCCTCCTCCCGGACCGACCAGCGGCTTCGCGCTGTGAGTATGCCCGCGGGACACCGCCGCCGCACGGGCGCGGCGGCGACGGGACGGCAGGACGGCCGGGCGACGGCGACGGGACGACAGGACGGCGGATTGGTCCGAACCATTGACCGTAGTGGTCTAGTCCTCCTACCGTTTGGCTCCGACGCTTCTCCGCGTTCATGCCAATCGGCGTGCGATCGCCTCTCGTCCCTGCGAGGAGACACCCGATGCACACCCCGCCCCGTCCCCGCGCCCGGTTCCGGACGCTGCTGTCCGCCGCCTGCTGCGCCGCGCTCGTCGCCGCCCTGCCGGTAGGCGCGGGCACCGCCACCGCCGCCGGACCCCGCCCCGCCGCGGCCCACGCGAACGGCTCGAAAGTCGTCGGCTACTTCACCGACTGGGGCATCTACGACCGCCGGTACTACGTCAGGAACATCGAGACGTCGGGCTCGGCGGACCGGCTCACGCACATCAACTACGCCTTCGGCAACGTCACCGACGGCAAGTGCGCCCTCGGCGACTCCTGGGCGGACACCGACCGGCCGTTCACCGCCGAGGAGTCCGTCGACGGCGTCGCCGACACCGCGGACCAGCCGCTCAGCGGCAACTTCAACCAGTTGCGCAAGCTCAAGAAGCTGCACCCGAAGCTCAAGGTCATCTGGTCGTTCGGCGGCTGGAGCTGGTCGGGCGGGTTCGGCGAGGCGGCCAAGGACCCGGCGGCCTTCGCCAGGTCCTGCCACGACCTGGTCGAGAACGCGCGGTGGGCGGACGTCTTCGACGGCATCGACATCGACTGGGAGTACCCCAACGCCTGCGGCCTCACCTGCGACACCAGCGGCCGCGCGGCCTTCCGGGACGTCATGAGGGCGCTGCGCGCCGAGTTCGGCGGGCGCGAGCTGGTCACGGCGGCGATCACGGCGGACGCGAGCGCCGGCGGCAGGATCGAAGCGGCGGACTACGGGGGCGCGGCACGCTACGTCGACTGGTACAACCCGATGACGTACGACTACTTCGGCACTTGGGCGGCCACCGGTCCCACGGCGCCGCACTCGCCGCTGACCTCCTACCCGGGCATCCCGCAGCAGGGCTACGACACCGCGGCGACGATCGACAAGCTCAAGAGCCTGGGCATCCCGTCGCGGAAGCTGCTGCTCGGCATCGGCTTCTACGGGCGCGGCTGGACCGGCGTCACCCAGGCGAAGCCGGGCGGCACGGCCACCGGCCCGGCGGCGGGGACGTACGAGGCCGGCAACGAGGACTACAAGGTCCTCAAGGTCACGTGCCCGGCGACCGGCAGGGTCGGCGGCACCGCCTACGCCAAGTGCGGGAACGACTGGTGGAGTTACGACACCCCCGCGACCATCGCGACGAAGATGACGTACAAGTCCCGGCAGGGGCTGGGCGGCACGTTCTTCTGGGAGCTGAGCGGGGACACCGCCGACGGTGAGCTGATCCACGCGATCAAGTAGCCCGGTCACGGGGCACCCGGGGCGGGGGACCACGAGCCTCCGCCCCCGGTGCGTCCGCCTCGCGTGCGGCTCCTCGGGCGTCGCCCGGCGGGCGTCAGTCCTCGCGGCGGGCCGGCTCCGGGGCGGCGAAGGCGGGGTCGAGTTCCTCGACGGCGCGCAGGGCGCCGCCCAGGGTCTTCACCAGCAGATCGCCCATCACCTCGCGGGAGAGTTCGGGGCGGGCGAGCCACTCCAGAGTGGCGCCCTCGACGCTGCACACCCAGGCGAGCAGGCCCATGCGGGGCAGCGCCGGGATGTCGCTGCGGCCGTACGCGCCCTCGGCGATGGTCGCCACGATCGCCGCGCGCACCCCGTCCCGGATGGCGTGCACCTCGGTGTCGAAGCCGACGCCACCGCTGACGATCGTGCGATAGGCGGCCGTATTGTGCTCGGCGTAGCGCAGATAGCTGTCGATGGTGCGGTGCACCCGGTCCACCTGCGGGAGTTCGAGGCCGCTCGCCGCGAAGGTGACCAGATCGGCGACGGAGTCCTGGATGATCGCCAGGTAGTAGCCGCGCTTCGACTGGAAGTAGTAGTAGATCAGCCCCTTGGCGACGTGCGCCTGCCGGGCGATGTCGTCCATCGAGAGCGCGTCGTAGGACGTGTCGGCGAACAACTTCCGCCCGATGGAGATGAGTTCGGCGCGGCGCGCCAGTGAACGCTCGGTGCCGCGTGCCCGGGGACGGGCAACTTCGCGCTGATCACTGATATTCAATTTCGACCCTGGTCTCGGGCGGTCGGCGGGACATCCGCAGTATGTCAGGTCAACCGTGCGTCAGGACACGCCCGTCACAGCAGCCCGAGCTGGGTGACCAGCATCGCGACGACGGCGACGAGGACCCAGCCCATGACGTGCTCGACGATCTTCGGGCCGTCGGTCTCGGGGCCGCCGGTGCGGGCGCGGGTGACGGTGGCTGTCTGTGTGGTCATCGTGTCTCGCTGAGGTCGACGTACAGGTGGCCCCCCACCGGCTCCCCCGCCGATCCGTCCACTCTGCCACCCGCCGGGGCGTGTGCGGCGGAGAGCTTGCTCACACGGGGACGCCCACCGCCGTGAGGGCCTTGCACTGGCGGCCCGTCGGACGCGCCGGGAAGTAGAGGTAGCAGACCCCTCCGGTGCCGGACACGACCTTGCCGCTCGCGTTGTACCGCTTGGTCCTGAGCCAGATGTTCTCGAACTCCCGCCGCCGGTACACGCGCCGCACCGCCGCGTCGTCGGGTGAGAAGGGGTCGTTGGCGATCACATCGCCCTCGGCCGTGAAGCCGATCACCGTCATCAGGTGCCCGGAGGTGCCGTACCCCGCTCCCGTGAGCTCCTCCTTGAGGAAGGACTGGGACGTTATGGCCGGGATCCCCGCCGCGATCAGCGTCTCCAGGTCGGTGAGCGAGCCGAGCCGGGTGACCACGCCCTGGAGGTCCTCGAAGGTGGCCGCGTAGGCGGCGTTGAACGGCCAGTTGCCGCAGCCTGCGTACTGGTGGTCGTACGTGTGCCGGGCCGCGTGGCAGACCTGCGGGTCGGCGTAGGACGGGTCGACCCACGCGAGCTGCTCGGCGGTCAGGCGGCCTCCCCAGTACTCGACGATCATCTGCGAGGAGGTGGGACTGCACCACGCCTCGCCGCCGTTGTCGTACTCGGGGTACTGGCCCAGGTGGATCTCCTGGGAGTAGCGCGGGACGGTCAGCTCCTGCGCGAGGCCCGGCACGGTGGCCGGGACGGTGAAGCGGTCCGGGACGTCGGAGCCCATCGCGCCCAGCCGCCACACGGTCGGGGTGAGCGCGGTGCCGGGGCGGCGGTACAGCGTGAGGCGCAGGCGGCAGGAGGCGAGACGCAGGCCGGTCGAGGCGTCGTCGATGGCGAAGGTGTCGGTCCAGACCGTGCTCCGGCCGTCGCTCTGGTCGTCGACCGAGGTGCGCTTGATGTCCTGGTCGCCGGAGGCCCAGCGGCCCATCACGTACCAGGGGGTGTCCGTGCCGTCGGAGTACGTCCCCCTCAGCTCGACCTGGAGCCAGGTCCCGGCCGGGGTGCTCGCGTTCCAGGAGGCGATCACCTCGGTCGCGGGGACCGCGAGCCGCTGGACCGGGGAGGTCCAGGTCGCGTACTCCCAGGCGGCCGTGGTCCCGGTGTGCGGGTCGGTGTAGTCGACGGTGCCGAGCGGGGCGCCGACGGCGACGCCCGGGCGGAGGCCCGGCACGGCACGGGTGCCCTTGGCCGTGCCGGACCGCCAGTCGGCGTACGTGGTCCAGGAGCGGTGGTCGACGGTCCGGGCCGGGGCCGACTCGGCGGCCGCGGTGTCCGCCGGGACGGCGGCGGTGGCCGATGCGGCCGCTGTGGCCGAGCCCCCTGCCACCGCGGCGGCGACCGCGGCGGCGAGGACGGTTCTGCGGGACGGCTGTTCGGCTCTGCTCATGAGCGGAAGACCCCCAGGGTGTCTGCGCGGCTGTGCGCCAACTATGGACGCAGCGGGCTCCGCCTTCCAGCACTTCCGCCCGTGCCACGCCACCAATATTGGTCTGGGCCACTGGCGGGACGGGCCGCCGTAGAATTCCGGGCCGTACGACGTCTCCCCCACGCCCGCACCCCTCGCCCCCGGGAACCGCCATCCGTCAGCTCGCCTCCCTCCTGCGCCGACTGCCGCCGTCCTGCGGGCCGGTCCGGCTGATCGCCGTCGACGGACACGCCGGCTCGGGGAAGTCCACCCTGGCCGGGAGGCTGGCCGAGGCCCTGGGCGGCGCGCCGGTGCTGCGTCTCGACGACCTCGCCAGCCACGAGGAGCTGTTCAGCTGGACCGGGCGGCTGCTGAGCCAGGTCATCGAGCCGTTCGGCCGCGGCGAGACAGCCCACTACGCCCCCTACGACTGGCGCGCCCGCCGCTTCGGCCCGCCGCGGCCGCTGCCCGCGGCCCCCGTCGTCCTGGTCGAGGGGGTCGGCGCCGGCCGCCGGGCCCTGCGACCGTTCCTGGCGTGTCTGCTGTGGATGGACATGCCTCCCGAGGAGGCCTGGGCGCGGGGACGTTCCCGGGACGGGGAGGAGCAACGGGAGTTCTGGGACGGGTGGGTCGCGGCCGAGATGCGTCACTTCGCCGATGATCCTTCGCGCCCCCATGCCGCCCTGCTGGTACGGCAGTTGAAGCAGGGGTACGAGGTGCTGCCGGGGCCTGCGGGGGACCTTGGACCATACCGGGATTTCACTCACCGTGACGGACCACCCGCGATGTGGTGAACGTGTGAAGGGGCCCGCGTTCGAACTTCGCCAACTGCTTCAACTGTGCTTGACCGACGGCCCGTACAGGACTTACGTTCTGAATGTGCGGCTATCGCAGCCGCTCTCGGACGCGAAGCCCCCGGTTGTTCCCCCGTGATCGGGGGCTTCGTTCTGTCCTCGTCCCGTCCGACGCCCCCTTTCCGGACGCGTCTCGGCACGATTCGCTCACCCAGGGTCACCGTGCGGCATGCGCCCCGTGTGCTCCCACCTCGCCGAACGGCCTGTGCGGCACCCTACGGCGAGCGACTCCCCCGCAGGTACGATGCCCTCGGTGCGACCCGGGCGACTGCCTCGCGCACCTTGCAACTCCGGTCCGCGGCACAGCGGTTCGACCAAGGCAGCCGAAGGGCGACGCCCGGCGGCACACCGACGGGGCACGGTTTGTGGGGGACGTGATGGACTTCGGCACGCAGGGCCCCGACGCCCCGGCCGACCTCGCCTGGCTGCGAGGCGTGGACGCCTACACGATGGGCGCCTATCCGCAGGCGGAGGAGGAGTTCCGTACCGCGGTGCGGATCGATCCCGGGATGGCCGACGGCTGGCTCGGGCTGCACGCGCTGCGCGTCGACACGACGACCGCGCTGCTCAGGATGTTCCGGCACCGCGAGCGCTTCGGCGAGCAGCGGACCCGGCACCGCCGCACCCTCAACTCCTGGTACTGGCTCGGCTGGTGGGTGCAACCGGTGCTGGAGAGCCCCCGCGACCTGCTGCTCGCGCACGCCTCGCACTGGCTGGACGGCCGCCATGTGCCCGAACTGGACCGGGCGCTCGCCGGACTGCCCCCCGTCGACACCGATCACCAGGTCCGCTTCCTGCACGCCTGCCGCGCCTACCTGGTCAAGGACTGGGAGCAGCTGGTCCGGCACACCGACCCGCTGCTCGACGACCCCCTGCTGGGCATCGAGGCCGGTCTGTTCGGCGGGATGGCCCGGGTCCGCCTGGAGATGTACGGCCAGGCCGAGCCGCTGCTGTCGTCGGCCCTGATGCGCTGCCGCAGCGAACAGCCGCAGCGCAAGGAGCTGCGGTACTGGCTGGCCCGGGCCCACGAGGGGACGGGCCGCTCGGCGGCGGCCCTCCCCCTGTACCGGGCGGTGCACCGCGTCGACGCCGCCTTCATGGACACCTCGGCCCGGCTGGCCGCGATCGCCGAGGGCGACGGCTACGACGATCCCGCCGACTTCGCCGCGATCACGCTCACCGGGGTCGGGCAGGACATGGTGGACGGCCCGGACGGCTTCGACCCGCTGTTCGGCACCGAGGGCCGGGATCTGCGGCTCACCGAGCCCTCCGACCTGCCGCCCGTCGTCCCGCTGCCGTCGGTGACCGACCCGGCGGTGCGGGAGAAGAGCGCGGTGTCCTCATCGCTGCCAGCCGGGCCCACCGATCCCGTGTTACTGGAGGAGGCGCTCGCGGAACTGGAGGGCATGGTCGGCCTGGAGCCGGTGAAACGGCAGGTCAAGGCCCTGTCCGCGCAGCTCAACATGGCGCGGCTGCGGACCGGCCAGGGCCTTCCGGTCCAGCCGCCGAAGCGTCACTTCGTCTTCTCCGGCCCCTCCGGCACCGGCAAGACCACGGTGGCCCGCATTCTCGGCCGCGTCTTCTACGCCCTCGGCCTGCTGGGCGGCGACCATCTCGTGGAGGCCCAGCGGGCCGACCTGGTCGGCGAGTACCTCGGTCAGACGGCGGTGAAGGCCAACGAGCTGATCGACTCCGCTCTCGGCGGTGTGCTCTTCGTCGACGAGGCGTACTCGCTCTCGAACTCCGGCTACGGCAAGGGCGACGCGTACGGCGACGAGGCGCTCCAGGTGCTGCTGAAGCGGGCCGAGGACAACCGGGACCACCTGGTGGTGATCCTGGCCGGCTATCCGGAGGGCATGGACCGTCTGCTGGCCGCCAACCCCGGGCTGTCCTCGCGCTTCACGACCCGCGTCGACTTCCCGTCCTACCGGCCCCTCGAACTCACCGCCATCGGCGAGGTGCTGGCCGCGGAGAACGGCGACGGGTGGGACGAGGAGGCGCTGGACGAGCTGCGCTCCATCGCCGGGCACGTGGTGGACCAGGGATGGATCGACGAACTGGGCAACGGGCGGTTCCTGCGCACCCTGTACGAGAAGAGCTGCGCCTACCGGGATCTGCGGCTGTCCACCTATCCGGGCGGGCTCACCCGGGACGACCTCTCGACCCTGCGGCTGCCGGATCTGATGCAGGCGTACGGGGAGGTGCTGTCGGGGAGGGGGCCGCAGGATCCGGCGCTGTGACGGATCCCGCGGCTCCTGTCAGCTCGCGAGCGCTTCCTCCGGGGACGGGGGTCCGCCCTGGTCCAGCGGGGCGGAGACCTTGGGGGAGCTCCCCCTCGGTTCCGTCAGCCGGATCTCGGCGACCTCCCGGTGCGCGGGGTCGGTGACCTCGCCCACCAGCAGCTCCAGCACGTCCTCCAGGGCGACCAGGCCGAGCACCCGGCCGGAGGCGTCGGCCACCTGCGCCAGGTGGGTCGCCGCCCGGCGCATCACCGTCAGCGCGTCGTCCAGCGGCAGTTCGGAGCGGAGCTTCGTCATCGGTCGCCAGACCTGCTGCGGCACCGCCCGCTCGGAGTCCTCCAGGTCGAGGACGTCCTTCACGTGCAGGTAGCCCATGAAGGCGCCGTTCTCCGCGGCCACCGGGAAGCGGGAGTAGCCCGTGCGGGCGGTCAGCCCGACGATCTCCCCGGGGGTGACCGACGGACTGACCGTCACCAGGGACTCGCGCTTCAGCAGCACGTCCGTCACCGGGCGGGAACCCAGCTCCAGCGCGTCCTCCAGCCGTTCCTGCTCCTCGGGGTCGAGAAGACCGGCCTGGCCGGAGTCCTCCAGCAGCCGGTTCAGCTGCTCGCTGGTGACGACGGCCTCGACCTCGTCCTTGGGCTCGACGTGGAAGAGCCGCAGGATGCCCCGGGCGCAGGCGCCGAGGGCCACCGTGATCGGCCGGCAGACCCGGGCGAAGGCGACCAGGCCGGGGCTCAGCCACAGCGCGGCCTTCTCGGGGGCCGCCATGGCCAGGTTCTTCGGGACCATCTCGCCGATGACGAGGTGGAGGAAGACCACGGCCGCGAGGGCCACCACATAGCCCAGCGGGTGGATCATGCCGTGCGGGAGGCGGACCGCCTCGAGGACGGGCTCCAGCAGGTGGGCGACCGTCGGCTCGGCGACCGCGCCCAGGGTGAGGGAGCAGACGGTGATGCCGAACTGGGCCGCCGCCATCATCTGGGGCAGCCGTTCCAGGCCGTAGAGGACCTGACGGGCCCGCGCGGTGCCCAGGGGCTCGATCTGGCTGCGGCGGACGGAGACCAGCGCGAACTCGGCGCCGACGAAGAAGCCGTTGGCGAGCACGAGCAGCGCGGCGAAGAGAAGCTGGAGGGCGCTCATCGGGCGACCTCCACGACCTGGCCGGTCCGCACCAGGCGGACCCGCTCGGCGCGGTAGTGGCCGACGCGGCGCACGGAGACCCGCCAGCCGGGCAGCTCGGCCCGGTCGCCGACGGCCGGGATCCGGCCGAGCAGGTCGGCGACCAGCCCGGCGACCGTCTCGTACGGCCCCTCGGGGACCGTCAGGCCTATGCGCTGGAGGGTGTCGACGCGGCAGCTGCCGTCCACGTCCCAGGCGGGCCTGCCCTCCTCGGGCGGGGCGGCGGCGAGTTCGGGCGTGTCCTGGCCGTCGTGTTCGTCGCGGACCTCGCCGACGATCTCCTCGACGATGTCCTCGAGCGTGACCACGCCGGCGGTGCCGCCGTACTCGTCGACGACGACCGCGATGGGCTGCTCGCTGCGCAGCCGGGCCAGCAGGGGCTGGACGGGCAGGGTCTCGGGGACCAGCAGCGCCGGACGGGCGATACGGCCGAGCGGGGTGCGCAGCCGGTCGTGGACCGGGACCGCCAGGGCGTCCTTGAGGTGGACCATGCCGACGATCTCGTCGATCTTCTCGCGGTAGACGGGGAACCGGGACAGGCCGGTGGCGCGGGTCAGGTTGACCACGTCCTCGGCGGTGGCCGACGACTGCAGGGCGCTCACCTTCACCCGCGGGGTCATGACGTGCTGAGCGGTCAGCTCGGCCAGCGACAGGGTCCGGACGAAGAGGTCGGCCGTGTCCTGTTCGAGCGCTCCCGCCTGGGCCGAGTGACGGGCCAGCGAGACGAGTTCGCCGGGGGTGCGCGCGGAGGCCAGCTCCGCGGTGGGCTCGATGCCCAGGGCGCGCACCAGCCGGTTGGCGACGGTGTTGAGCGCCGCGATCACCGGTCGGAAGAGGCGGGAGAAACCGGCCTGCGGGCCCGCGACGAAACGCGCGACCTGGAGGGGCTTGGACACCGCCCAGTTCTTGGGCACCAGTTCGCCGATCACCATCTGCACGGCGGAGGCCAGCAGCATGCCGACGACCACGGCGACACCGGAGACGGCGCCCTCGGGGACGCCGATCGCGGTGAACGGGGCGTTCAGCAGCTCGGCCAGCGCCGGTTCGGCGAGCATGCCGACGACCAGGGAGGTGATGGTGATGCCGAGCTGGGTGCCGGAGAGCTGGAAGGACAGTTCCTTCAGCGACGCGACGACCGTGCGGGCTCGTCTGTCGCCCTCGGCGGCGGCCTTCTCGGCGTCCGGTCGGTCGACCGTGATGAGGCCGAACTCGGCGGCGACGAAGAAGCCGTTGGCGAGGATGAGCAGGAACGCGGCTGCCAGGAGCAGCAAGGGGGTGGTCATGATGCCGCCGCCTCCGAAACAGGTCGGACAGGGGCGGCGCAGGTACTACAGGACGAACCGTCCATCGCCGGAGGGAGTCACTCCTCGGGTAGCAGGAACCCCTGTGCACCCGGCTGGGAGCCACAGGGGTGGAGGCGCAAGGGGAACGCCTCCGTCACCAGATTAATCAAGACATGCGCTTCAGCGGCAGGGTGGACGGCCCCGAGTCAGCCCTGATCTTGCTCCGTGGACTCCTCGGGGTCCCGGACGGACCGGGCCTCCGCGAGGGCCCGCAGGGCGCGCGCGTCGGCGATGGCCTGCTGTTTGTCGATGCCCGGCTGGATGCCGAGGGCGGGCAGGCTGGTGCCGTCGCTGAGGTTGAGGAACACCCAGGGATCGCCCGGACGGAGGTTCACCTGGACGATCTCGGCCCAGTCCAGGCGCCGTTTGCTGGCGATGTTCACGACGGTGACACCGCCGTCGTCGGCGACGACCCGCACCCGGGCGAGCTGGGCCAGCACCCAGAAGATGAGGGCGCCGGTGAGGATGAAGCTGAGCCGCTCCCCCGGGCCGAGCTGCTCGAGCAGCATCGCCACGGCGGAGATGACGAGGAGGATCACCACTCCGGCCGTGAGCAGCACCACACGGGTGCGCCCCGGCCGGAACGTGACGGGGAGGTTCGGCAGGTCGGACATGTTCCCGGCTGAGGTCAGAGGCGGCAGGCGTGGATGGCCGTGGTCAGGATGGCGCGGGCGCCGATGTCGTAGAGGTCGTCCATGATCCGCTGGGCCTCCTTGGCCGGGACCATGGCACGGACCGCGACCCAGCCCTCGTTGTGCAGCGGGGAGACGGTCGGCGACTCCAGGCCCGGGGTCAGCGCGACGGCCTTCTCGAGCTGCTCGACCCGGCAGTCGTAGTCCATCATCACGTACGTCCGGGCGACCAGGACGCCCTGCAGGCGGCGCAGGAACTGCTGCACCTTGGGCTCCTCGACGTCCGCCCCGGTGCGGCGGATCACGATGGCCTCGGACTTCATGATGGGCTCGCCGAAGACCTCGAGGCCCGCGTTGCGCAGCGAGGTGCCGGTCTCGACGACGTCGGCGATGACCTCGGCGACGCCCAGTTCGATCGCGGTCTCGACGGCGCCGTCGAGGTGCACGACGGAGGCGTCGACGCCCTGCTCGGCCAGGTGCTTGGCGACGATGCCCTCGTAGGAGGTGGCGACCGTGCGGCCCTGGAGGTCCTCGATGGCGTCGGCCGTGCCCGGCTTTCCGGCGAAGCGGAAGGTGGAGCGGGCGAAGCCGAGCGGGAGGATCTCCTCGGCGTTGGCGCCGGAGTCGATCAGCAGGTCGCGGCCGGTGATGCCGATGTCGAGGCGGCCCGAGGAGACGTAGATCGCGATGTCCCGGGGGCGGAGGTAGAAGAACTCGACGTCGTTGACCGGGTCGACGATCCGCAGTTCCTTGGACTCGCGGCGCTGCTGGTAGCCGGCCTCATGCAGCATCTCCCCCGCGGGGCCTGACAGGGAACCCTTGTTGGGGACGGCGATGCGCAGCATGAGGTCGGCTTCCTTCGAGTGGAACGTGACGATCGGGGTGGATATGTGCGGTGGTGCCTGAATGAGGTTTACAGGTGGGCGTACACGTCGTCCAGCGAGATTCCGCGGGCGACCATCATCACCTGCACGTGGTAGAGCAGCTGCGAGATCTCCTCGGCGGCTGCCTCCTTGCCTTCGTACTCGGCCGCCATCCAGACCTCGGCGGCCTCTTCGACGACCTTCTTGCCGATGGCATGGACGCCCTTCCCGACCAGTTCTGCGGTGCGGGAAGTGGCGGGGTCGCCGCTGGCGGCCTTCTGCTGGAGCTCGGTGAAGAGCTCCTCGAACGTCTTCTTGGACATGGTGATCCCACCCTAGCCGTTGTGCCGGCCTGCCTACCGCCAGGGTTCGGATACTGAGCGGAGGGTGGCCGCGGTCGCCACCGCCGCCGTCACCGCCTCGTGCCCCTTGTCCTCGTGGGAGCCCTCCAGGCCGGCGCGGTCCAGGGCCTGCTCCTCGGTGTCGCAGGTGAGGACGCCCATGCCGACGGGGACGCCGGTCTCGACGGAGACCTGGGTGAGTCCCTGGGTGACGCCCTGGCACACGTACTCGAAGTGCGGGGTGCCGCCGCGGATGACGACGCCGAGGGCGACGATCGCGTCGTAGCCCCGTCCGGCCAGCACCTTGGCGACCACCGGGAGTTCCCAGCTGCCGGGGACCCTCAGCAGGGTCGGCTCGTCGATGCCCAGGTCGTGCAGGGCGCGCAGCGCGCCGTCGACCAGTCCGTCCATCACCTTCTCGTGCCACTGCGCCGCGATGACGGCGACCCGCAGGTCGCCCACATTGCGTACGGACAGTTCCGGTGCGCCCTTGCCGCTCACGTCTCTCCTCGTGCCTCTCGTGCCTTGCCGACTCGCGTGGTGCGTTACTGGTTGCCGCAGGGGGACACGGGGGCCGTGTCCAGCCAGGGCAGGTCGTGTCCCATCCGGTCCCGCTTGGTGCGCAGGTAGCGGATGTTGTGCTCGCCCGCCTGCACGGGCATCGGCTCGCGCCGGGTGACCTCGACGCCGTGCCGGACGAGCGCGTCGGTCTTCTCGGGATTGTTGGTCATCAGACGCACGCTGCGCACGCCCAGGTCCTGGAGGATCTGCGCGCCGGCCGCGTAGTCCCGCGCGTCGGCGGGCAGGCCCAGCTCCAGGTTGGCGTCGAGGGTGTCGTGTCCCTGCTCCTGGAGCTCGTAGGCCCGCAGCTTGGACAGCAGCCCGATGCCGCGGCCCTCGTGCCCGCGCAGATAGACCACCGCACCCCGGCCCTCGCTCTGGATGCGCTCCAGGGACGCGTCGAGCTGGGGACCGCAGTCGCAGCGCTGGGAGGCGAAGATGTCGCCGGTGAGGCACTCGGAGTGCATCCGGACGAGGACGTCCTCGCCGTCGCCGATCTCGCCGTGGACCAGGGCCACGTGCTCGACCCCGTCGACGGTGGAGCGGTAGCCGTACGCGGTGAAGGCGCCGTGGACGGTGGGCAGCCGGGTCTGCGCCTCGCGGCGGACGGTGGGCTCGGCGCTGCGGCGGTAGGCGATCAGGTCCTCGATGGAGATGATCGTCAGGCCGTGCTTGCGGGCGAACGGGATCAGTTCGGGCAGCCGCAGCATCCGGCCGTCCTCGCCGGCGATCTCGACGATCGCGCCGGCCGGGCGCAGCCCCGCGAGACGGGCCAGGTCGACGGCCGCCTCGGTGTGGCCGTCGCGGGTCAGCACGCCGCCGGGCTTCGCGCGCAGCGGGAAGATGTGCCCCGGGCGGACGAAGTCGGCGGCCTCGGTGGTGCCGCTCGCCAGGAGCCGCAGCGTGGTGGCGCGGTCGGCGGCGGAGATGCCGGTGGTCACCCCGTGGGCGGCCGAGGCGTCGACGGAGACCGTGAACGCGGTCTTCATCGACTCGGTGTTGTCCTCGACCATCTGCGGGAGCTCCAGGCGCTCCAGCTCGTCGCCCTCCATGGGGGCGCAGATCAGGCCGCGGCACTCGCTCATCATGAAGGCGACGATCTCGGGGGTGGCCTTCTCCGCGGCGATGACGAGATCGCCCTCGTTCTCGCGGTCCTCGTCGTCGACGACCACCACGGGGCGGCCGGCGGCGATGTCGGCGATGGCCCGCTCCACGGGGTCCAGCGCGAAGTCCTCGATGCCGTCCGTGCTGTAGAGGATCGGTGCGGTACTCATGCCGGCGCTCCTTCCAGAGCGGTGTGCGAGGCCTTGCGGGAACGCAGCCACCAGTCGCGCATGCCCCACAGGACGAGCGCGCCGTAGATGACGTAGACGAAGCCGGAGAAGGCGTAGCCGTTGGCGAAGTTCAGCGGGACGCCGACGACGTCGACGAGGAGCCAGGCGATCCAGAACTCGACCATGCCGCGCGCCTGGGCGTACATGGCGACGATCGTGCCGACGAAGATGTAGGCGTCCGGCCAGGGGTCCCAGGACAGGGACGGGTAGGCCTTGAAGAGCAGGGCCACCGCGACCGTGCCGACGGCGGCGGCGCCCACCATGGCCCCGCGCTCGGTCCAGGTCGCGAAGCGCGGCGTGATCTGGCCGTCCTCGGACCGCCCCTTGCTGCGGTTCCACTGCCACCAGCCGTACAGGGCGACGACCATGACGACGACCTGCTTGCCCGCGCTGCCGGTCAGATGCCCGAAGAAGGCGCCGAAGAGGACCAGTCCGGAGAGGAACTGCACCGGCCAGGTCCACAGCGAGCGGCGCCAGCCGAGGGCGAGGGTGATCAGGCCGAGGATGTTGCCGATCATGTCGGACCACAGGATGTGCTGGTCGAGGAGCGTGAAGGCCTCGGAGTTCAGCGAGTTCACTGTGCCGCTCCCCGGGTGGTGGCGAGCAGGCGCTCGACGTACTTGGCGACGATGTCCACCTCGAGGTTGACCGGGTCGCCGGGCTGCTTGAGGCCGAGCGTGGTCAGGGCGAGGGTGGTGGGGATGAGGCTGACGGTGAAGAAGTCGGGGCCGGCCTCGACGACCGTGAGGCTGATGCCGTCGACGGTGATCGAGCCCTTCTCCACGACGTACCGGGCGAGGTCCGCGGGGAGGGAGACCTTGACGATCTCCCAGTTCTCGGAGGGCTTGCGCTCCAGCACCGCGCCGGTGCCGTCGACATGGCCCTGCACGATGTGGCCGCCGAGGCGGTCGCCGACGGCGGTGGGGCGTTCGAGGTTGACGCGGGAGCCGACGCCGAGTGCTCCGAGGCTGGAGCGGTTCAGGGTCTCCGCCATGACGTCGGCGGTGAACTCGTCGCCCTCGTGCTCGACGACGGTGAGACAGACCCCGTTCACGGCGATGGAGTCGCCGTGCTTCGCGCCGTCGGTCACGACGGGGCCGCGCAGCCGGAAGCGGGAGCCGTCGCCGAGATTCTCGACGGCGGTGACCTCACCCAGCTCTTCGACGATTCCGGTGAACACTTCCCGGGTCCTCCTGCCTCTTCGGGCACGGACTCCGGGGCCTGTCGATGACGACAGAAGGTACGGGCAACGACACCGGGGGCGACGCCGGACAGACTCGTCCGCGGACGAGTACGTATACGGCGGCGCGCACGAATGCCCGCCCGCCGCGCACTGCCTCCCATCCGGACTTTAACCGTCGGTCCAGGAATTTCACCTGGTCAACCGGTCGCTGGAAGCGACCGGGTCGCGGACTGTAACCGCCGGTTCGGACTTTCACCGACCCCGGAGTGCGCTGCTTTGGTTTACAGGGCCAGTGTGCCACGCCGTCCGGGCGTCCATACAGGTGAAAGATGTGGAGTGGCTCACAGGTCGTCAATTCGGGTGGCAACCGGCCGGGTTCGACGACGGTCCCGGCGGGTTCGGCATTGGTCCATACCTATTGACGTACTGGTCTAGTCCTTTCTAGGGTCGGCGGAATACGGCCCGGCGGCGGTGACGACGGCCCTTGCCCGCCGCCGGGTCCCTTCGCTCCGGCCGGTCGCCGCGCGTCGCGGTCCCGCGGGCCCCGCCGTGAGCTGCGGGACGTGCGCGCCCCGGCCGGCCCGGACAAGCTGGACCGACAAGGGGCGTTCCGGCCGGGAGCGTCCGGCGTCCGAAGGGGCTGAACGGTATGACCACGATCCTCGTGACCGGCGGCACGGGAACCCTCGGCCGGCTCGTCACCGCCCGTCTGCGCTCGGACGGGCACGAGGTGCGGGTGCTGAGCCGGCACACCCCGCCGTACGCCGTCGACCTGCGCGAGGGCGGGCCGGTACTGGACGCGGCCGTCGCGGGCGTGGACACGATCGTGCACTGCGCGACCACTGCGCGCGGGGGCGACGAGCGGGCGGCCGCCAACCTGATCGCCGCGGCGCGGCGGGCGGGCGTGGCGCATCTGCTCTACATCTCGATCGTGGGCGTCGACCGGGTGCCGTTCGGCTACTACAAGGCCAAGCTCGCCGTGGAACACCAGCTGGCGGAGTCGGGGCTCGGCTGGACGGTGCTGCGGGCGACCCAGTTCCACAACCTGCTGGTCCAGCTGTTCCAGGGGCTGGCCGAGGTGCCGGTGATGGTGCTGCCGGCCGGGGTGAGCGACCAGCCGGTGGAGGTCGCCGAGGTGGCCGACCGGCTCGCGGAGCTGGCCGCGGGCGCACCGGCCGGCCGCGTCGACGACATGGGCGGGCCCGAGGTCCGCACCTTCGAGTCGCTGGCCCGCGCGTTCCTCGGGGCGAGCGGCCGCCGGTGCGCGGTGGTGAACGTGCCGCTGTGGGGCGCGGCCTACCGGGGCTTTCGCGCGGGCGGTCACCTGGCGCCGGAGCGCGCGGTGGGCAAGGGCACCTTCGAGGACCATCTGGCGACGCGCATCCGCCGCTAGGGCCTGTGCGCCGTCGCGAACAGCTCCTCCTGGGCGGCGTCGCGGGCCGTCAGCAGCGCCCCGCGCAGCACCCCGCCGCCGCCCAGCGCGCCGGCGCGCACCTCCGTGGGCAGCGGCGCCATCCGTCGCAGCCGCCGTGCCACCCGGCGCGCGAGCACCTCGCCGCCGGCCTGCCCCACCTCCCCGCCGAGGACCACGCAGCCGGGATCGAGGACGGCGACGACCGAGGCGGCGCCGAGGGCGAGACGGTCGGCCAGGGCGTCGAGGAAGGCGGCGGGCGCCCCCGTGTCCGGCGCGTCGACCGCCGCGCGCACCAGCGCCGCCGCCACGGGCTCGTCGGGGCGCGCGGGCGCCGTCAGGCCGTGCTCCCCCGCCAGCACGGCGATCGCCGCCGAGCCGGCCAGTGAGTGGAAGCCGCCCTCGCAGTCGGTCGCCGAGGGCAGGCCGTTCGTGCCCGGCACCGGCAGGAAGCCGATCTCGCCGGTGCCTCCCGAGGCGCCGCGGCGCAGTGCGCCGTCCAGCACGACGGCCGCGCCGGTGCCGTGACCCAGCCACAGCAGGACGAAGGTGTCGCGGCCCCGGGCCGCACCCTCGCGCTGTTCGGCCAGGGCGGCGAGGTTGGTCTCGTTCTCCACGTGCGCGCGGGCTTCCGGGAAGCGTTCCTGCAGCGCGGCCACCAGCCGGCGGTGCCATTCGGGCAGGCCGCTGGAGTCGCGCAGTTCGCCGCTGGCGGGGTCGATCAGCCCGGGGGCGCCGATGCCGAGGGTGTGCAGCCGTCCCCACGTCCGGGCGCCCTCGCGCGGGGGCGCCGCCGCCTCGGCCTCCTTCACCGCCCGCTCGACCAGCGAGACCGCCTGCTCCACGGCCGTCCCGGTGCCCGTGTCGCCGCCGATCGGCACGGACGCCTCGGCGAGCACCTCGCCGACCAGGTCCGAGACGAGCACCGCGACCCCCTCCGTGCGTACGTCCAGGGCGGCCAGATGGGCGCGGTCGGCGACGATGCCGTAGAGCCTGGCGTTCGGCCCGCGGCGCTGCTCGCCCGCCTCACCGACCACCTCGATCAGGCCGGAGGCGGTGAGGCGTTCGACGAGGTCGGCGACCGACGGCCGGGACAGTCCGGTGAGCTGTTTCAACTGCCCTGCCGTCAGCGGGCCTTCGTGCTGGAGCAGGCGCAGGGCGAGCCGGTCGTTGATGGCCCGGGCGGTGCTCGGGGATGCGGGCATGGCGGGAATCCTCCCATGGCCGAGCGGGGCCCGGTCGGCGGCTGCCGAACGTCGGCCTCTATTTATCAGGCAGGGTTCCTGATAGTTTACGACGGCATCGCGACGGCGCGGCGCCGATCCGGAGGGGACGGGGAGAATGAGCGGAGTGGACGAGGTGCTCCACACACCGTCGGAGGTCCGGCGCGCGCGGCACGCCGTGGCGGCCGTGTTCGCCGTGCACGGCGCGGTCACCGGGTCGTTCGCCACCCGCGTGCCGTGGATCCAGGACCACGCCGGGGTGTCGACCGGACAGCTCGGGTTCGCGCTCGCCTTCACGGCGTTCGGCGCGGCCTGCGCGATGCCGCTGGCCGGCTCGATCACCCATCGCTTCGGCAGCCGCGCGGCCCTGCGCGGGCTGCTCGCGCTGTGGACACTGTCGCTGACGCTGCCCGCCCTCGCCCCGAACCTGCCGACGCTGTGTCTGGCGATGTTCACGTACGGCGCGGCCGCCGGCATGGCCGACGTGGCGATGAACGCGCTCGGCGTCGAGGTGGAGCGGCTGCTCGACCGGTCGATCATGTCGGGGCTGCACGGCATGTGGAGCGCGGGCGCCCTGATCGGTTCGGCGGGCGGGACGCTGGCCGCCCACCTCGGCGCGGACGCGCGCGTGCACCATGTCCTGGCGGCGGCCGTCCTCACCCTGCTCGGCCTGCTGGCCTGCCGCTGGGTGCTGGATCTGCGGCCCGCCGAGGACGAGGAGCCGCCGCCGCGGTTCGCGCTGCCGCCCCGGTCCGCGCTGCTGATCGGCGCGGTGGGCTTCTGCGCGGTGTTCGCGGAGGGCGCGAGCCTCGACTGGTCGGCCGTCTACCTGCGCGACCAGCTCGCGTCGTCGGCCGGGGCGGCGGCCGCCTGTACGACCGGCTTCATGTTCACGATGGCGGTGGCCCGGATCGCGGGCGACGCGGTGGTGAACCGGTTCGGCGCGGTGCGCACGGTCCGGGCGGGCGGCGTCCTGGCCGCGCTGGGCGGGCTGCTGATCGTCGTCGCCGGGCACCCGGCGGTGGCGATGGGCGGGTTCGGGCTGATGGGGCTGGGCATCGCGGTCGTCGTGCCGCTGTGCTTCGCGGCGGCCGGGCACAGCGGCCCGAACCCCAGTCAGGCCATCGCCGGTGTCGCGACGATCACCTACACCTCCGGCCTGGTCGCCCCGAGCCTGATCGGCGGGGTGGCGCAGGCGACCAGCCTGGTGGTGTCGTTCGTCGTGGTGACCGTCCTGGCGTGCGGACTCGTGCTGTTCGCGGGGGTGCTGCGGGGCGGCGAGCGGATCGGCGCGAAGGTCAGTCCGCGGGCCGAAGCAGTGCCCGACCCGCGGCCCTGAAGGCGTCGCTCCACGGGGTGGGCCGCAGGGTGGCGGCGTCGAGCCGCACCAGGACGCGGGTGCCCCGCGCGTACGTGGTGACCCCGTCCGCCGAGCAGAACCGGAAGCCGTACGTCAGTCCGGTGGCGCCGAGCCGGTCCAGCCAGAGGTGGACGGCGTACGTGCCGGTCCGGGTGACCGGGGACTCGTAGCCGATCAGCAGTTCCCTGACGACGTTGCAGGCGTCGCCGGCACTCGCCCAGTCACCCTCGAAGCGGACGCCGTTGTCCTGCCAGAACTCGGTCCAGGCCCGCTCGACGAGCAGCGGATAGCGCGCGTTGTGCAGCATGCCCAGCGCGTCGAGGTCGTCGAAGTGGACGGTGACGGGCATGAGCCGGCCGTACGACACGGCGGGGGCGCTCGGGGCTTCGGCGGTCACGGCGGAACTCCTGTGCGGGTGACGAAGATGTGCGTGTATGAGGAAATCACCCTCATCCTACGAGGTCGCTAAGCGGTCGCTCACCCTCCGGTTTCACGTGAGAATGGTCCGGACACCCCGCACCCCGAGGAAAGCGAACCCGCACCATGGATCTTGGCGTCCGCTGGAAACTGCACGGCGACGGACGCACCCCGGCGCCCGGCGCGGTGGTCCGTCCCGACGAGCGGCTCTCCTGGCCCCGCACGGCGGGACTCGGCGCCCAGCACGTGGTGGCGATGTTCGGGGCCTCCTTCGTCGCGCCCGTCCTCATGGGTCTCGACCCCAACCTCGCCATCATGATGTCCGGCGTCGCGACCGTGATCTTCCTGCTCGCGACCCGTGGCCGGGTGCCCAGCTACCTCGGCTGCTCGCTGTCCTTCGTGGGCGTCGCCGCGGTGATCCGGGCGCAGGGCGGGACGAGCGCCACGGTCACCGGCGCGGTGTTCGTCGTGGGCGTCGCGCTGTTCCTCGTGGGCCTGGCCGTGCAGCGGTTCGGGGCCCGGATCATCCACGCCGCGATGCCGCCGATCGTGACGGGCGCGGTCGTGATGCTCATCGGCTTCAACCTCGCCCCGGTCACCGCCACCACCTACTGGCCCCAGGACCAGTGGACGGCCCTGCTGGTCATGGCGTTCACCGCGATGGCGGTGGTCTGCCTGCGGGGTTTCTGGAGCCGTATCGCGATCTTCCTCGGTCTCGTCTTCGGGTACGGCGTCTCCTGGGCGTTCGACCGGATCTTCGGCCGGGTCCACTCCGCCGACGCGAGCGGCAAGGTCACCGACCACTGGCGGCTCGACCTGTCCGGGGTCGGTCAGGCCGACTGGATCGGGCTGCCGTCCTTCCACGGCCCGTCCTTCGAGTGGTCGGCGATCCTCGTGGCGCTCCCCGTCGTCATCGCCCTGGTCGCGGAGAACGCGGGGCACGTCAAGGCGGTCGGCGAGATGACCGGCGACAACCTGGACGACCGGCTCGGCACGGCGATCTCCGCCGACGGCGTCGGCTCGATGCTGTCCACGGCGGTGGGCGGCCCGCCCAACACCACCTACTCCGAGAACATCGGCGTGATGGCCGCGACCCGGGTCTACTCGACGGCCGCCTACTGGGCCGCCGCCGGGTTCGCCCTCCTCTTCGGTCTGTGCCCCAAGTTCGGCGCGGTCGTCGCCGCGATCCCCGGCGGGGTCCTCGGCGGCATCACCGTCATCCTGTACGGCATGATCGGGCTGCTCGGCGCGCAGATCTGGATCAACGCCGGGGTCGACCTGCGCAACCCGCTGAACCTGGTGCCGGCCGCGGCGGGCATCATCATCGGCGTCGGCAACGTCACGCTGGAGTTCACCGACACCTTCTCGCTGAGCGGCATCGCGCTCGGCACCGTCGTCGTCATCACCGGCTACCACGCGTTGCGCGCGTTCGCGCCCGCGCACCTCAAGACGCAGGAACCCCTGCTGGACGAGGGCACCAGCAGCTACGACGAGGCCAGTTCGTAGGCGTACGACGGGCTGAACTCGCCGGCCGCGCCCTTGCAGCCGTCCGACTCCCCCGGCAGCTTCACCCACAGGTAGGCGTCGATCCGGGCCTCACCGGTCCGGAAGGTCGGGGCCCGGCCGATGCTCCGGCCGTCCGGGTCGCACCACTCGCCCCCGGTGGGCGGGCCGTTGCCGTTGCGGCTGGTGTCGATGACGGCGCCCAGGCCGGGAGGTCCGCCCAGGGCGTCCAGGACCCGGCGGTCGTAGGCCACCTCGTCCGCCGTGCGGTGGAAGTTGGAGACGTTGCTGAAGATCCCGTCGGAGGACGCGGCCGAGGCGGCGCCGGCCTGTTTCAGCAGCGCGGCCTGCGCGGCCGGGTCGTTCCAGCCGGAGTGCCCGGCGTCGTAGTAGACGCGCGCCTTCGGGTCGGCCGCCTTCAGCACGCGTCCCGCCCGGGCGAGCGCGGCGAGGCGATCGGCCCGTCCGGCCTCGTCGAGGCAGTCGGTCTGGGCTATCGAGTCGGGCTCCAGGACGACCACGACCTCGCCGGAACCGAGCCCGGCGGCGAACCCGTCGATCCAGCCCGCGTAGGCGTCGAGGTCGGGCGCCCCTCCCTCGGAGGCCCCGCCGCAGTCGCGGTCCGGGATCGCGTAGGCCACGAGGACGGGCACCCGGCCCTGCCGGGCGGCGCCCGCCGTGACCGCGCGGACCCGCGAGGCGATGGTGTCGGGGGCGTACTCGGTGAACCAGACGGCCGCCGGGCGGCTCGCGATCCGGGACTCGATGACGGCGGTGCGCGGATCCGCCGGATTGGCGCGGACCCAGTCGAGGACCTGGGACTCGGGGTGGCGGTAGAGGCTCGTGGTCACGGCGGCGGCCTGCGGCCTGCGCGCGGTACGGCTCGGCGAGGGCGTCGGCCGCGCGGTCGGGGCGGAGGCCGAGGGGGACCCCGAAAGGGACGGGGAAGGCGCGGTCGAGGGGGCCAGGAGCGTCGCGCTCACCTTCGGGCGGGCCCGGTCGGCGCCGCTCGGACCGTCACCGTCGTCCCCGTCGCCGAGTGCGGTCAGCACCCCGGCGGCCATGCCCAGGGCCACCACCACCGAGGCGGCGGCGACCATGACACCCCGCCGTCCCGCCCGTCGCTCACGTACGCCTCGCACCGTGCTGTTCCCCTCCCGCGCGGCGGGCTCGTTCCCCCGTTCCGGGGAAGCGTCGGGCCCGCCGGCACGCGGGCCAGCCTAGGACTGTCACCCTGCCCCCATGCCGCAATCGGAACAGTTCACCGCTCCCGTCGAGACAGGCGTCGACACGGACCGTACGCGTGTCGGCGATGTGCTCGCCCGGATGCGCGCCCTCGACGCGGCCCTGCCGCCCGGGGACGGCGTCGCGGTCTTCAACCGCGTCTACCTCGCGGTGACCCGGGAGGTCGGCCGGCGCATCGACACGGGCCGTTTCCCGGACCCGCGGGCCGCGACCACGCTGGACGTGCGGTTCGCCGAGCGCTACCTGGACGCGGTGGACCCCGGGCCGGACGACCGGCCGCCACCGGCCTGCTGGCGGCCGCTGCTCCAGTTCCGCCGGCATCCCGGCGTCCGCCCGCTGCAGTTCGCGCTCGCGGGCATCAACGCGCACATCGGGCACGACCTGGCGCTCGCCGTGGTGGACGCCTGTCGTAGCCTCGGCTGCGAACCGGCGGAGCTGGAGGACGAGTTCGACCGCGTGGGCGAGCTGCTCGGCTCGCTGGAGGAACGCATCCGCGAAGAGCTGATGCCGGGCCCCGATCTGCTGCAGATCGCCGACCCGCTCACCCATCTGCTCGGCTCCTGGAGCCTGGACCGCGCCCGGGACGCCACCTGGACGACGGCCCGGGCTCTCTGGGCGCTGCGCGAACTGCCCGACGTGGCCCAGGAGTTCACCGAGCGCCTCGACACGGCCGTCGGCTTCGCGGGCCGCATGATGCTGACGCCGATGTCGGGGCTCGTGCTGTGAGACCTCGCGCGGTGCGGCCTCGCGCGTCGGGGCCTCGCGCGTCGGGGCCTCGTGCCGTGCGGCCTCAGTCCTCCGGGAGTTCCACCGGCGCGATGTCGTCGTACACGTCGCCCGGCCCCGGGTTGGTCGCGTCGGTCGTCCCGCCGAAGTGGTGCATGACGCCCCAGACCGCGTTCAGCGCGGTCTGCACCGCTCCCTCGGCCCAGCCCGCGGTCCAGGAGATGTCGTCGCCGGCGAGGAAGACACCCCGCTTGTCCTCGGGCAGCCGGTCCTGCATGAAGTGGGTGAACAGGCGCCGCTGGTAGCGGTAGTGGCCGGGGAGGTTGGCCTTGAACGCGCCCATGAAGTAGGGCTCGTTCTCCCAGGAGACCGTCACCGGGTTGCCGATGACGTGCTTCCTGATGTCGACCTTCGGGTAGATCTCGCCGAGCGACTTCAGCATGACCTCCATCCGCTCGTTCGCGGACAGCGGCAGCCACTTCAGGCTGTCGTCGCACCAGGTGTAGGAGAGGCAGATGACGGCCGGCTTGCCGGGGCCGTCGTCGAGGAGGTAGGTGCCGCGCGTCATACGGTCGGTGAGCGTCATCGACATGACGTCCCGGCCCGTCTCCTCGTCCTTGTCGAGCCAGAACGGCCGGTCGACCGGCACGAACAGCTTGCTGGACTCCATGTAGTGGGTGCGCTCGATCGCCGTCCAGTGGTCGATCGGGAAGAGCGAGTCGTCGCAGGCGATCTTCGACAGCAGCATCCAGGACTGCGCGGTGAAGATCGCCGCCCGGTAGGTGCGGATGTCGCCGTTCGCGTCGGTCACGGTGATCCGGTTGCCCGCGGTGCGGTTCAGCCGGGTCACGGCCGGGCGGGGCTCGCCGCCCTGGTGCAGCGTCGCCAGCGAGGTGCCGTACGCCCAGTGGACGATCTTCTCCGGCTCGCGCTCCCAGAGGCGCAGCGGCAGCTGCTGGGAGCCGCCGACGATCCCGCGGTGGTGGTCGTCGGCCTCGGTGTAGACGACCCGCAGGATCTCCAGGATGGAGTTCGGGAAGTCCGTGTCCCAGCCGCCGGTGCCGAAGCCGACCTGGCCGAAGATCTCGCGGTGCCGGAAGGACCGGAAGGACTCGGAGTCGCAGAGGAAGCCGTAGAAGGTCTGGTTGTCGAGCTTCTCGACGAGCTTCGCCCAGATCTCGCGGATGCGCGGCACGTCCCGCTCGCGCATGGCCTGGTTCATGTCGGAGAAGTCGGCGCCGTCTTCGAGGCACTTGTTCCAGGCGGCCGCGACGTCGCGGTAGACCTGCGGCAGGTCCTCTGCCGTCTCGGCGTAGTGCGACTCACCCTTGAGGTCGACGACCGTCGACGGGGTCGCCTCCGCGAGCGGGTTGGGGAAGGGCCGGGTCTCCAGCCCCACCAGGTCGATGTAGTGCTGGAGCGCCGTGGAGGACGGCGGGAAGCGCATCGCGCCCATCTCGGCGGTGAGGGAGGGGTCGCAGCCGTCGAAGCCGACGGTGCGCAGCCGGCCGCCGATCCGGTCGGCCTCGTAGACGACCGGCTTGAGGCCCATCTTCATCAGCTCGTACGCGGCCACGATGCCGGACAGTCCGCCGCCGATGACGGCGACCTCGGCGCCGTGCTCGGTCGCGGGGATCTGGCCGAGGCCCGCCGGGTGGGCGAGGAAGTCGTCGTACGCGTAGGGGAAGTCCGGGCCGAACATGGTGATCGGCGGCTGCTGCTCGTCTGCGTGCTCGACGGCGTTGGGCACGGTGGACGTCATGGGGTACGGACTCCTTGCGCGTGGTGACTCGGGGGAAGGCTCGGGGGTGACGGGTGCGGGGCGGGCCGGGGTCAGACCAGGGACCCGTAGAGGCCGGGGCGGCGGTCCTTCAGATACGGATTCGCCTCGCGGGACGCGGCCAGCGCGACCGGGTCCGCGTCGGCGAACACCAGCTCCTCGCCGCGTCCGGCGCGGGTGCGGGCGACCCCGTCGGGCCCCGCCAGCGTGGACAGGCCGACGAACTCGAACTCGCCCTCCCGGCCGACCCGGTTGACGTACGCCACGTACATCTGGTTCTCGAAGGCGCGCACCGGGATCACCGACTCGGCGACGAACTGGAAGGGGTGCATCTGCGCGGTCGGCACGACGAGGAGGTCGGTGCCGGCCAGGGCGTGGGCGCGGACGTTCTCCGGGAACTCGACGTCGTAGCAGATCATGAGGCCGACGGTGAGGCCGTTCAGTTCGGCCTGGACGACCGGCTGTCCGCCGGGCCGGAAGTGGTCGCGCTCGAAGCAGCCGAAGAGGTGGGTCTTGCGGTAGTTCACGAGCCGGGCGCCGTCGGCGGAGATCAGCTGCGCGGAGTTGTGGACCGTCTCGCCGTGGCGCTCCGGGTAGCCGTAGGCGATCGCGAGGCCGTGCCGGCCGGCGATCTCGGCCACGGCGTCCGCGGAGTCACCGTCGGCGGGCTCGGCGAGGCGGGCGATGTCGTCGCCGATCGCGTATCCGGTGAGGAACATCTCCGGCGCGACGAGCAGCCCGGCGCCCGCGGCGGCGGCCCGGTCCGCGGCCTCGTCGAGGACCTTGAGGTTCTCGACGACGGAGCCGGGGCGGCCGGAGCTCTGGAGCAGGGCGGTGCGCATGCGTGATCCTCACCGGGCGACGGGGTGGTTGTGGGGGCCATCTAGACGGTACGGGCGCCCACCCGGGCCGGACAAGAAGGAGCCGTTGCGCGCCGGTGAGCGCAACGTTGCGTGCGCGGGCCCCGGGACGGCGATTCGTTGCGCCGCCCCGGTCGCCCCTCCCCGGCTAGCGGCCCCTCCCCCGGGCCGCCGCCGACACCGCCGCCGCCGTCATCAGGTACGGCACCGCGCACAGGGCGAAGACGACACCGTGCGGGAACGCCGAGCCGAGGGCGCCGTACGCGCCGTACACCGCGATGGTCACCACCTCCGTGCCGAGGCTCGCCACCGAGGTGAGGGTGGCCCGGCCGGTGCCCTCGATGCGCTGCTGGAGCCGGACGTCGGCCAGCACGGTCGCCAGCTGGAAGCCGCCGAAGGCGAGGGCGACGAGGGCGATGCCGGCCGGCGTGCCGCTGATCCCCCCGACGGCGAGGGCCGCCGCGGAGAGGGCGAGCAGCGCGGCGAACCAGCCGCGGCCCAGGCGCTCGGCCGGTCCCGCCGCCAGGCTGCCGACGGTGACGCCGGCCCAGATCGGCACCAGCAGGGACGGGACGTCCGCCTCCGGCACGCCCATGTCCCTGACCAGCAGGGGTGTGTACTCGTCGAGGGCGCCCCACACCGAGGCGACGACCGGGACGAGCAGCAGGGCACCGCGCACGGAGCGGTCGCGACGGGCGTCGGCCAGTCCCGTCCGCAGGGTCGCGGCCCAGCCGTCGCCGTCGCCGTCCGGCCCGCGGTGTTCCCGGAAGCGGGTCGCCGTCGCGGCGCAGAGCAGACACGCCAGCACGCTGGCCGCGCCGACGGCCCGGTGCCCGCCGACCGCGAGGACCGGCCCGGCCAGGCCCGTCGCCGCCATCACGGCCACCTGGCCCAGCGCGTGCGCGCGGCCCATGAGCCGGGCGTACCGGTCCGCGGCGCCCGCCCGGTCCAGCTCCTCGTAGACCAGTGCCTCCAGGGCGCCGGAGCCCAGCGCGCCGCGCGCGCCCCACAGGACGAACCCGGCCGCGAAGGCCCCGTACGACGGGAACAGCACCCACAGGGCGAAGCCCGCCGCGCCCAGCAGCGGGCCGGTCCACAGCAGGGTCCGCCGGGAGACGGCGTCCGCCCAGGCGCCCGAGGGCACCTCCAGCAGGACGCCGGTCAGCGACCACAGGACGAACAGGGAGGAGATCTCGCCCACGGACAGGCCGCTGTCGGCGAACAGCAGCGCGTACACCGGGTAGAGCAGCACGAACTCGTCGAGGAACGCGTACGCGTACAGCGTGGCGGTCAGTCGACGGACGTCGGAGCCGGTCGTGGATCAATGTCGCCAGGTCATGACACCGATGGTAGACAGTTCCCGGGCCGCCGCCCACCGGTTTCCGGGTGCTGACCCGGGCGGCGGGGCGACCTGTCGACCGGGCGGGGGCGCCGGAGGGGTTGCCGGGCCGCCCGGCCGAGGGGCCGAGGGGCTGCCGGTCCGCCGATCGGCGGACCGGCTCAGGTCGGGGCGCCCGCGGAGAAGCGGCGCAGCAGCGGCGACAGCACCAGCACGGACTTCGTCCGTTCCACGAACGGCTCCCCCGCGATGCGCTCCAGGACCCGCTCGAAATGCCGCATGTCGGCGGCGAAGACCTGGGCGACGGCGTCCGCGTCCCCGGTGACGGTGGACGCGGCCACCACCTCCTGGTAACGCTCCAGGCCCCGCTGGATGGTCTCCGGGGAGGTGTTGCGCCGGCAGTAGATCTCGACGAACCCCTCGGTCTCCCAGCCGAGGGCCGCCGGGTCGACCCGTACGGTGAAGCCGGTGATGGCCCCGGTGGCCCGCAGCCGGTCCACGCGCCGCTTCACAGCGGGCGCGGACAGGCCGACCAGGTGCCCGATGTCCGCGAAGGAGCGGCGGGCGTCCTCGGCGAGGGCGTGCACGATGCGTTCGTCGAGATCGTTCAGCACAGTGGGTCGATCACTTCTCAGATGGCGCGGGAGCTGCGAGGCGGGAGCGGCGGTGGCCGTAGAGGAAGTAGAACACGAGCCCCACCGCCATCCAGACTCCGAAGACCACCCAGGTGACGGCCGAAAGGCTGCCCATCATCCAGACGCAGAAGGCGAGGCCCAGGGCCGGCAGCACCGGGGAGAGCGGCACCCGGAAGGTCCGGGGCATCTCGGGACGGGTCCGGCGCAGCACCACGACCGCGATGTTGACCAGCCCGAACGCGAACAGCGTACCGATGCTGGTGGCGTCCGCCAGCTGGCCCAGCGGGATCGCCGCGGCCAGCACACCGCAGAACAGCGACACGATCACCGTGTTCGCGCGGGGGGTGCCGGTCTTCGGGTGGACGCGGGAGAACACCTTGGGCACCAGACCGTCCCGGGACATCGCGAAGAGGATGCGGGTCTGGCCGTACAGCACGGTCAGCACGACGCTCGCGATGGCGATGACCGCGCAGAAGGCGAGGAGGGTGCCCCAGAAGGACTGGCCGGTCACCTCGCGCATGATCTGCGCCAGCGCGGCCTCGGAGTCGCCGAACCGCTGCCAGGGCTTGGCGCCCACGGCGACAGCCGCGACCAGGACGTACAACGCCGTCACGATGACGAGCGACAGCATGATCGCGCGGGGCAGGTCGCGCTGCGCGTTCTTGGCCTCCTCGCCCGCGGTGGAGGCGGCGTCGAAGCCGATGTACGAGAAGAACAGCGTCGCGCCGGCCGCGCTGACGCCCGCCATGCCCAGCGGCATGAAGTGCTCGTAGTTGCCGGAGCGGAAACCCTGGACGCCGATGGCGCAGAACAGCACCAGCGCGGCGATCTTCACGGCCACCATGACGGTGTTGGCGCGCGCCGACTCGCGGGCGCCGCCGAGCAGGAACGCCATGGCGAGCACCACGACGATGAGGGCCGGCAGGTTGAAGATGCCCCCGTCCCCCGGCGGCGCCGACAGCGCGTCCGGGATGGTGACGCCTATCGTCCCGTCGAGCAGCTCGTTGAGGTACTCGCCCCAGCCGACGGCCACGGCGGCGACCGAGACGCCGTACTCCAGGACCAGGCACCAGCCGCAGATCCAGGCGATCAGTTCGCCCATCGTCGCGTACGCATACGAGTACGAGGAGCCGGCGACCGGGATGGTGCCCGCCAGCTCGGCATAGGACAGCGCCGAGAAGAGCGCGGTGAGCCCGGCGATCACGAAGGAGAGCGTGACGGCGGGACCGGCCTTGGGCACCGCCTCGCCGAGGACGACGAAGATGCCGGTGCCGAGGGTGGCGCCGATGCTGATCATCGTGAGCTGCCACAGCCCGAGGGAGCGCCTGAGGGACCCTCCCTCGCCCTGTCCACCCTCGGCGACCAGGTGTTCCACGGGCTTGCGCCGCATGAGACGCGCGAGGGGCCCGGGGGACGCGGGGGCGGTCCGGCTGCGTTGTTGCGGGGGTGCGCCTTGATCGAGCACGCGCTGACTCCTTCGTCTGCCTCTCGGCGCGACGGGGACCGGCGGCACACCTGCGCGAGCAGGAACCCACCGAGCGGGGTCCCCGCCACGCTACGTACAGCGCACGACCCTACGAGCAGGGCCGTCGCGCTTGTAATGCTGCAACCTTGCGCACACACGCAAGATCGTTGCGTTCATCGGGCCGAGCTGCACATTCGTTGCAGCTCGGCTGAACGCGCCCGGCACGGGGCGCGGGGAACCGCGCCACCCGCCACGGCGCACCGGAACCGGACGACGGCGACGAGCGCCGTTCAGGCGGCCCGACGAGGAGCTACCAGCTGGCGTGCAGCGGCTTGCCCTCGGCGTAACCGGCCGCGCTCTGGATGCCCACGACGGCCTTCTCGGCGAACTCCTCGAGCGAGGCGGCGCCCGCGTACGTGCAGGAGGAGCGCACGCCCGCGATCACCGAGTCGACCAGGTCCTCGACGCCCGGCCGGGCCGGGTCGAGGAACATCCGCGAGGTGGAGATGCCCTCCTCGAAGAGCCCCTTGCGGGCCCGGTCGTACGCCGACTCGTCGGAGGTGCGGTTGGCGACGGCGCGGGCGGACGCCATGCCGAACGACTCCTTGTACAGACGGCCGTCCGCGTCCTGCTGGAGGTCGCCCGGGGACTCGTAGGTGCCCGCGAACCAGGACCCGATCATCACGTTGGACGCACCGGCGGCCAGCGCCATGGCGACATCGCGCGGGTGCCGGACACCGCCGTCGGCCCAGACGTGCTTGCCGTACTTCTTCGCCTCGGCCGCGCACTCCAGGACCGCCGAGAACTGCGGCCGGCCCACACCGGTCATCATGCGGGTGGTGCACATGGCGCCCGGGCCGACCCCGACCTTGATGATGTCGGCGCCCGCGTCGATCAGGTCCTTGACGCCCTCGGCGGAGACGATGTTGCCGGCGACGATCGGCACCCGTGGGTCGAGCGCGCGCACCGTACGGATCGCGCTGATCATCGACTCCTGGTGGCCGTGCGCGGTGTCGATGACGAGCGTGTCCACGCCCGCGTCGAGGAGCTGCTTGGCCTTGCCCGCGACATCGCCGTTGATCCCGACGGCCGCGGCGACGCAGAGCTTGCCCGCCGCGTCGACGGCCGGCGTGTACAGGGTGGCGCGCAGGGCGCCCTTGCGGGTCAAAATGCCGGCGAGCTTGCCCTCCCGGTCGACCGCGGGGGCGTAACGCCGGTTGGCCGCGTCGAGGGTGTTGAAGGCCTCGCGGGGGTCGATGCCGGCGTCCAGGAGCAGCAGGTCCCGGGACATGACGACCTCGAGCTGGGTGAAGCGGTCGACCCCGCTCAGGTCCGCGTCGGTGACGACACCGACCGGGCGGAACTCCTCGTCGACGACGACGCCCGCGTTGTGCGCGCGCTTGGGCAGGAGGGCCAGGGCGTCGGCGACCGTCTGGTGCGGGGCGAGCACGATGGGGGTGTCCAGCACCAGGTGGCGGCTCTTGACCCAGGTGACGACGTCGGTGACGACGTCGATCGGGATGTCCTGCGGGATCACCACCAGTCCGCCGCGCCGGGCCATGGTCTCGGCCATCCGGCGACCGGCGACGGCGGTCATGTTGGCGACGACCAGCGGGATCGTGGTGCCCGTGCCGTCCGGGGCGGCGAGGTCGACGGCCTGACGCGATCCGACCGCGCTGCGGCTCGGCACCATGAAGACGTCGTCGTAGGTGAGGTCGTACGCGGGCTGGATGTCGTTGAGGAAACGCACGTGCTGCACATCCCAGTCGATCAGAGGTGACCCCCGGACAGGTCAGCCAGGGGGAGAAGCACGTACTTCATTCTCCCACGACGGCCGTGATGCGATGCCCGGACAGAACGTCCAAGCAGCTCAGGGGGGTCTTAGGAGGATCCTCCGAGGGCGAGCAGCACCGACAGCGCCGGCGTTCGGTCGACGGCCTGCGCGAACACGTCCTGCGCGATCGCCCACTCCTGCGGCCGCGCCTCGGCGTACGGCCGCCAGTTCCGTACGACGATCTGGAGCCCGCCGTCCCCGGGCGGGGCCGGGAGGTCGGTGAGGCTGTCGGCGAGGGCGTCCCAGTTGCGTCCGAACCAGTCGGGCAGGCCGAGGGCCTCGGCGCAGCGCTCCATGAGGGCGGACTTGTCCGTCACCCCGTCCAGATCGAGCGTGACCACGAACTGCGTCATCTCAGCACCGCCCGGAACGTGTCGTAGTGATCATCGGTGTAGTAGATCTCGTCGCCCCGCCCGGTGACAACGCGCCGGGCCCCGCGGTCGCGCGAGCCCGGCGTCTCGACGGTGTGTTCGCGGGGACAGGCCCGCTCGTGCGCGGGCAGCGGTCCCGGACGAAGGGGGATCGGCGGGCCCGGCCGCCCCGCCGTACAGCCGGTGACCAGGGCGAGCGGGCGGAGCGGACGCACCGGCACGCGGGGGACGAACCGCGGCAGCACGCGTGCGGTGCTGTCACGGCCGTCCCCTCCTGACCTGCTGCCGGGGGACCGGTCAGATCCCGTCGGGGTCCGACCGGTTGAGGGCGGGCTTCGGGGTCGGCCCCGCCGTCATCAGGAAGTCGGCCGCCGAGGTGTCCGTCACCAGGCTGGTGACGAGCCCGGAGCGGAGCACCGCGTCGATCGCGGCCGCCTTGCGCTGGCCGCCCGCGATCGCGACGACCTCGGGGACCCGGCGCAGCTGGTCGGTCTTGACGGTGATGCACCGCTCGCCCAGGTCCCGCCCGACCCGGCGGCCCTCGGCGTCGAAGAGGTGCGCGGACATCTCGGCGGCGACCCCGAGCGAGGCGTAGTGCGCCCGCTCCTCGTCGCTGAGCATGTCGTGCACCGTCGAGATGCCCGGCTCCCAGGAGCCGATGGAGACACAGGCGACCGTGACCTTGTCGAAGTACTCGAAGGCCCGGGCGATCCCGGTCTGGTGGCGCAGCGCGGCCGCGGTGGCCGCGTCCGGCAGCAGCATCGGCGCGTAGATGGGGTGCGCGTCGCCGCCGGACACCTGGGCGGCACGGCGGACGGCCTCGACCGACCCCCGCTCCGCGGTGCCGGCGTCGTAGACACCCGTCAGCTGCACGACCGTGCACGGCGGCAGCCGGTCCAGCGCCGCCGCCATGTGGATCGTGGACCGGCCCCAGGCCAGTCCCAGCACGTCCCCCTCGTCGACGAGTTCGCCGAGCAGGTCCGCCGCCACTTCCCCCAGGTTCTCGGGGTCCGTGGTCTCCTCCGCCTCGGCCGGGGACTCGACCACGACGGCGTGCCTGAGGCCGTAGCGGGCGCGGAGCGCGTCCGAGCGCTCCGCGTCCAGCTCGGCCGGCACACGGATCTCGATCCGTACGAGATCCCGTTCGAGGGCGGTCTCCAGGACCCGGGCCACTTTGAAGCGGCTGACGCCGAACTCCTCCGCGATCTGGATCTTGGACTTTCCCTCGAGGTAGAAGCGGCGGGCCATGGCCGCCGCCTGCACCAGCTCAGCGGGTCCCATCCGCATGGCTGACCGGCCCGCCGACATACCCGACACGGCGTTCTCCTCACTGCTGTTCACACTCTGGATACGCCGTTCATCCTCGCAGATCCGGCGCAGTTGATCAGCTCTGATGGGAGCCGTTCACATACCTGTCGGTAAGTGGTTGGTTCAGTGGCCGCATGCCCAGGAGGCGCCGGCGGTCGCCGCCTCCGCCTGAGCCCGCAGGCCACGGACCGCCGCCGCGGGGTCGTCCGCCCCGTATACGGCCGAGCCTGCCACGAACACGTCGGCGCCCGCCTCGGCGCACCGCTCGATCGTCGAGGCCGAGACCCCGCCGTCGATCTGGAGCCACAGGTCGAGGCCGTGCTTGCTGATCAACTCGCGGGTGCGGCGGATCTTGGGGAGCATGATGTCGAGGAAGGCCTGGCCCCCGAAGCCCGGCTCGACCGTCATGATCAGCAGCATGTCGAGTTCGGGCAGCAGGTCCTCGTACGGCTCGATGGGCGTCGCCGGCCTGAGTGCCATGGAGGCACGGGCGCCCTTCGCCCGGATCTCGCGGGCGAGCCGCACGGGCGCGGCGGCGGCCTCGACGTGGAAGGTGACGGACGAGGCACCCGCCTCGACGTACTGCGGAGCCCAGCGATCGGGGGCCTCGATCATCAGATGACAGTCCAGCGGAGTGTCCGTCGCACGGGCCAGTGACTCTACGACCGGCACACCGAGCGTGAGGTTCGGGACGAAATGGTTGTCCATGACGTCGACGTGGAGCCAGTCGGCTCCGGCGACCGCCTCCGCCTCGTCCGCAAGGCGGGCGAAGTCGGCGGACAGGATGCTGGGGTTGATCTGCACGGCCATGACCCAAGCGTGCCATGCCCTCCAAGGGTTGCGGGCATCGGTCCCGCGGGGGGAGCGTTGTTCGTCGTCCGCGGACCGGCCGGGGCGGATCGCGCGGCTCCCCGCGCCCCTCACCGGACGCGGCCGCTCACGGCGGTGACAGAACGGCTGGGAGGGTAGCCATGGCCGAGAATCGCGGTGTCGCGCACCTGGTCTGCGGGCGGCGTGCGAAGTGGCTGGTGCTGGCGTTGTGGCTGGTGGTGCTGTTCCTGATGGCGCCCTTCGCCCAGAAGCTCACCGACGCCCAGGACAACGACGCGGCCTCCTGGCTGCCGGGGTCGGCGGAGTCCACCCAGGTGCTGGAGATCTCGCAGGACTTCCGGCCGGAGCAGATCCCCGCCGTCGTGGTCTACGCCCGCGACGCGGGCCTCACCGCCGAGGACCGGGCGCAGATCACCGAGGACGCGGCTCAGCTCAGGCAGCTCACCGGCCACGGCATCCGCGGCGCCGAGACCCGCGGTCCGGTCTACGACCGCCCGGCCGACCCGCGCGCCGCCCAGATCCATGT
Organism: Streptomyces sp. 3330; assembly: GCF_031456635.1. Classification (NCBI taxonomy): domain Bacteria; kingdom Bacillati; phylum Actinomycetota; class Actinomycetes; order Kitasatosporales; family Streptomycetaceae; genus Streptomyces; species Streptomyces sp. 3330. The sequence continues at coordinate 193,540 of NZ_JAVDVA010000011.1, read as the reverse complement.
GCCGATCACCATGGACGAGAAGGGCTGGGAACGCATCGCCCCGGCCGTCGACTCGATCCGTGACGTCGTCGGCGACGGCGGCGCCGGTCTGGCCGTGCACGTCACCGGCCCCGGCGGCACCTCCGCGGACTTCTCCGAGGCGTTCGAGGGCATCGACTCGACCCTGCTGCTGGCGGCGATGGGCGTGGTCGTCGTCATGCTCCTGATCACCTACCGCAGCCCCACCCTCCTCGTCGTCCCGGTGCTCGCCGTGGTCGCCGCGCTGTTCACCGCGCAGGCGCTCATCTACTTCCTGGCCGAGTACGCCGGTCTGACGGTGAACGGCCAGAGCGCCGGCATCCTGACCGTGCTCGTGTTCGGCGCGGGGACGGACTACGCCCTGCTCCTGGTGGCCCGCTACCGGGAGGAGCTGCGCCGGCACGAGGACCGGCACGAGGCGATGGCCCTGGCGCTGCACCGCGCGGGCCCCGCCGTCCTGGCCTCCGGCGCCACGGTCGTGCTGAGCATGCTGATGCTGCTGTTCGCCGAGATGAACTCCACCCGCGGTCTGGGCCCGGTCGCGGCCATCGGCGTGGCCGTGGCGCTGCTGGCGATGATGACCCTCTTCCCCGCCCTGCTGGTGATCTGCGGCCGCTGGATCTTCTGGCCGGTGATCCCGCACTTCGGCTCCCCGGACCCCACCGAACACGGTGTCTGGGCCCGCACCGGCCATGGCATCGCCCGCCGCCCGCGCATGGTCTGGGCCGTGACCGCGCTGGTCCTGGCGGTCTGCTCGCTCGGTCTGATCCAGCTGCGGGCCGAGGGCATCGGCAACGCGGACGCGTTCACCGGCAAGCCTGACTCGATCACGGGCCAGGAGGTGTCGGCGAAGTACTTCCCGGCGGGCAGCGGCGACCCGCTGGTGGTGATCGCCGACCAGGGCCGGGCCGGGCAGGTCCGCCGCGCGGTCGCGGGGACGGAGGGCGTGGTGCCCACCTCCCTCGCGGTGCCCCCGGGCACGAAACCCGTCCATGACGGCCAGGTGCTGTTCGAGGCGACGATGACCGCCCCGGCCGACAGCGAGGCCGCGAAGCAGACCGTGGAGCGGGTCAGGGACGCGGTGCACGGGATACCCGACGCCGACGCCAAGGTCGGCGGCGGCACGGCCGCCCTGCTCGACATGGACAAGGCGACCACCCACGACAACCTGCTGATCATCCCGCTGGTGCTGGCCGTGGTGCTGCTCATCCTCTGCGCCCTGCTGCGCGCCCTGATCGCCCCGCTGCTGCTGGTGGGGACGGTGATCCTGTCCTTCGCGGCGGCCCTGGGCCTCAGCGCGGTGGCGTTCCGTCACCTCTTCGACTACGCGGGCGAGTCGACGGACTTCCCGCTGTTCGTCTTCGTGTTCCTGGTGGCCCTGGGCATCGACTACAACATCTTCCTGACCACCCGGATCCGCGAGGAGGCCGCCCGTCAGGGCACCCGGCAGGGTGTGGTGACCGGTCTGGCGGCCACGGGCTCGGTGATCACCTCGGCGGGTCTGGTGCTGGCCGGCACCTTCGCGGCCCTCGCCACTCTTCCCATGGTCGCCTTCGCGGAGATCGGCTTCGCCGTCGCCCTGGGCGTCCTGCTGGACACCTTCATCGTGCGGTCGGTGCTCGTCACCGCGCTGTTCCTGGACATCGGACCGAGGATCTGGTGGCCGCACCGGCTGGCCCGGGAGACCCGGCCGGCGCCGCGGAAGGACCCCGTGCAGCAGGCCGAGAGCGCCGAGACCCGGCCACCCTTTGCATGACCATGCGAGTTCATGCATAATCTTCCTATGTCCAAGGTCCTCACCTCCCTTCCCGCCGGCGAGCGCGTCGGCATCGCCTTCTCCGGCGGGCTCGACACCTCGGTCGCGGTCGCGTGGATGCGCGACAAGGGCGCCGTCCCGTGCACCTACACCGCCGACATCGGCCAGTACGACGAGCCCGACATCGCCTCGGTGCCCGGCCGCGCGAAGACCTACGGCGCCGAGATCGCGCGCCTGGTCGACTGCCGCGCCGCGCTGGTCGAGGAGGGCCTGGCCGCGCTCACCTGCGGGGCGTTCCACATCCGCTCGGGCGGGCGCGCCTACTTCAACACCACCCCCCTCGGCCGTGCCGTCACCGGCACGCTCCTGGTCCGGGCGATGCTCGAGGACGACGTCCAGATCTGGGGCGACGGCTCGACCTTCAAGGGCAACGACATCGAGCGGTTCTACCGCTACGGCCTGCTGGCCAACCCGCACCTGCGGATCTACAAGCCCTGGCTGGACGCGGACTTCGTGACCGAGCTCGGCGGGCGCAAGGAAATGTCGGAGTGGCTCGTCGCCCACGACCTGCCCTACCGGGACAGCACGGAGAAGGCGTACTCCACCGACGCCAACATCTGGGGCGCCACCCACGAGGCGAAGACCCTGGAGCACCTGGACACCGGCGTCGAGACCGTCGAGCCCATCATGGGCGTGCGGTTCTGGGACCCGGCGGTCGAGATCGCCACCGAGGACGTGACGATCGGCTTCGACCAGGGCCGCCCCGTGACGATCAACGGCAAGGAGTTCGCCTCCCCCGTCGATCTGGTGATGGAGGCCAACGCCATCGGCGGCCGGCACGGCCTCGGCATGTCGGACCAGATCGAGAACCGGATCATCGAGGCCAAGAGCCGCGGCATCTACGAGGCGCCCGGCATGGCCCTGCTGCACGCGGCCTACGAGCGTCTGGTCAACGCGATCCACAACGAGGACACCCTCGCCCAGTACCACAACGAGGGCCGTCGCCTGGGCCGGCTGATGTACGAGGGCCGCTGGCTGGACCCGCAGGCGCTGATGATCCGGGAGTCGCTCCAGCGCTGGGTCGGCGCGGCCGTCACCGGCGAGGTGACGCTGCGGCTGCGGCGCGGTGAGGACTACTCGCTCCTCGACACCACAGGCCCGGCCTTCAGCTACCACCCGGACAAGCTGTCCATGGAGCGCACCGAGGACTCCGCGTTCGGCCCGGTGGACCGGATCGGCCAGCTCACCATGCGCAACCTCGACATCGCCGACTCGCGCGCCAAGCTGGAGCAGTACGCCACGCTCGGCCTGATCGGCAGCGGGAGCCCCGCGATCGGCGCCGCCCAGGCGGCCGCGACCGGTCTCATCGGCACCATGACGGAGCTGCCGGAGGGCGGCGCCGAGGCCATCGCCTCCCGCGGCGAGGTCTCCGACGACGACCAGCTGCTGGACCGCGCCGCGATGGAGTTCGGCACGGACTGACCCCAGCGGAGGCGCCCGCACGCGAGAAGGCCGGCCCCCCACCGTCGACGGTGGGGGGCCGGCCTTCTCGTCTGTCCGTCCGGGGCGGGCGGGCCTCAGCCCGTCTTCCTGATCAGCGCCAGGTACATGGCGTCGGTCCCGTGCAGATGCGGCCACAGCTGGACGTCGGGGCCGTCACCGAGGTCCGGCACGCCCGGCAGCAGCGGCCGCGCGTCGATCAGCTCGGCCTCCGGGTACTGCTTGAGGACGTCGGAGACGACCGCCCGGGTCTCGGCCAGGTGCGGCGAGCAGGTGGCGTACCCGACAACGCCCCCGACCCGCACGGACTCCAGCGCGGTCCGCAGCAGCCCTCGCTGGAGCGGCCCGAACCCGTCGAGGTCCTCCGGCCTGCGCCGCCAGCGCGCCTCGGGCCGCCGTCGCAGGGCGCCCAGGCCCGTGCACGGCACGTCCATCAGCACCCGGTCGAAGGTGCCGGGCCGCCACGGCGGCCGGGTCCCGTCGGCGGCGATGACCTGGTACGGCCCGGGGTTGCCGGCCAGCGCCTTGGCGACGAGCCCCGCGCGGTGCGGCTGCTTCTCCGAGGCCAGCAGCGCGGCGCCCCGCTCGGCTGCGAGCGCCGCGAGCAGCGCGGCCTTGCCGCCGGGTCCGGCGCATCCGTCCAGCCACTTCGTGTCGGCTCCGTCGAGCGGCACGTTGGCCAGGGCGAGCGCCACGAGCTGGCTGCCCTCGTCCTGCACCCCCGCCCGGCCGTCCCGTACGGCGTCGATGGCCCCGGGCTCACCGCCCTCGGTGAGCCGCACCGCGTACGGCGACCAGCGCCCGGCGACCGAGGCCTCCTCCCGGAGCAGCTCCTCGGTGGTGGCCCGCCCGGGCCGGGCGACGAGCGTGACCTCGGGCCGCTCGTTGTCCGCAGCCAGCAGTTCCTCGATGCCGGCCCGCCCGCCGCCGAGGGAGTCCCACAGCGCGGAGACGACCCAGCGCGGGTGCGAGTGCACGACGGCGAGGTGGTCCTCGGGATCCTCGTCGTAGGGCGGAGCGACCTTGTCGAGCCACTCGTCGAGATCGTGGGCCGCGACCTTGCGCAGCACCGCGTTGACGAACTTGGCGCGTCCGTCGCCGAGCACGACCCGGGCGAGCTCGACGGAGGCGGACACGGCCGCGTGGGTCGGGATCCGCGTCCCGAGCAGCTGGTGCACGCCGAGGCTCAGCACGTCGAGGACCGGCGGATCGACCTCGCGCAGCGGCCGGTCGACGCACGCGGAGATGACCGCGTCGTACGTCCCCTGCCGGCGCAGTGTCCCGTAGACCAGCTCGGTGGCGAGGGCCGCGTCCCGCGCGTCGAACTTGTCGGGTCCCTCCTTCTCGCGCGCCTTGCGCAGCAGCGGCGGCAGCACGAGGTTGGCGTACGCGTCCCGCTCGTCCACGGCCCGCAGCGCCTCGAAGGCGAGGATGCGGACGGGGTCCTTCTGAGGCCGGCGGTAGGGCTTGCCCGGCTTGCGGGAACGGTGGGGCTGGTCGCTCACGAAAAGGTGCTCCGGATTGCAGGAGAAAGGTGCGTCCAGCGTACGTCGGTGGAAACGCCGGACGAGCTTGCTGACGGAGGCCGGCCTGCGGGCGGGCCCACGGGTCGGGCCGGGCAGGGCGCGCGGGCCAGGGGCGCGGTCCACGGGCCGGGCGGGGCTCGTGCAGGAGCGTTACGCCCCGACGGCCTCCCCGGGCTCGATCCGGGCGCCCCGGGCCCAGTCGGCGGCCCGCATCGGCTTCTTGCCCTGCGCCTGCACCCACAGCAGCTCGACCGCGTACGAGCCGGTGCCGACGTGCACGCTGTTCTTGCCGACGAGAAGCGCGCCCGGGGCGAGATCGGTCCGCTCGGGAACCGGGTGGACCTGGATGAGCTTGAGCCGCTCCCCGCGGAAGGTGGTCCAGGCGCCGGGGGCGGGGGTGCAGCCGCGCACGACCCGGTCGACCCGCAGAGCCGGGGCGGCCCAGTCGACGTGGGCGTCCTCGGCGGTGATCTTCGGCGCGAGGGTGATCCCCTCACCCGGCTGGGGGACGGCCTCGAGGGCGCCGTCCTCGATCCCGTCCATGGTCGCGGCGAGCAGCCCGCTGCCCGCGAACGCCAGCCGGGTGAGCAGGTCGCCGCTGGTGTCGGTGGGCCGGATCTCCTCGGTGACCGTCCCGTAGACCGGCCCCGAGTCGAGCCCCTCCTCGATGAGGAAGGTGGAGGCGCCGGTGATCTCGTCCCCCGCCATCACGGCGTGCTGCACGGGAGCGGCCCCGCGCCAGGCGGGCAGCAGCGAGAAGTGCAGGTTGACCCAGCCGTGGGCCGGGATGTCCAGCGCCACCTTGGGCAGCAGCGCCCCGTAGGCCACCACGGGACAGCAGTCGGGCGCGATCTGCCGCAGCCGCTCCAGGAACTCCGGGTCGCGGGGCTTGGCGGGCCTCAGCACCTCGATGCCCGCCTCCTCGGCGCGCTGGGCCACGGGAGAGGCGATCAGCCTGCGCCCCCGCCCGGCCGGCGCGTCGGGCCGCGTGACGACGGCAGCCACCTCGTGCCGCCCGGAGGCGATCAGAGCGTCCAGGGCGGGAACGGCGACCTCGGGGGTACCGGCGAAGACGAGCTTCATGAGTGGGCGGGGCCTCTCGGGCGGGACGGACGACGGGCGACGCACAAGTTTATGACGCCGGCCGGGCGGGCCGCCGACGGGCGGGAGGCCCCACGAGCCACGCTCTCCGGGGGGCGTACGCATATGCCCATACGCCCCCACACCGTGACCAGCGGCGCGAACCCGCGTTGGTCAAGAAAGAGTTGACCACACCTTCTTCAACGCCGGTTCGAGAGGCTTGTTCATGGCCGACCATGCAACCCACGACGCCCAGGCCCGGGCCAGCCTGCACTTGCTGGTGCGGGACATCGAGCGCGTCCGACGGCAGGTGGACGCACTGCGCACCCTCACCGCCCAGCTGGGCAACGTCTACCGCCCCCGCCGCTCCGGCCCGTCCACGGGCTTCGTCGTCTACGGACGCGCCCCCGCCCCGACGGTCCGCCTCGCCCAGGAGCTGCGGGACAGCGTCGAGACCCTGGTCACCGCGGCAGTGGACTTCGACCGTTCGCTCGGCTTCTCGTGGGACGCGGTGGGCTCCGCCCTCGGGGTCACCAAGCAGGCCGTGCACCGCCGTTACGGCGCCCGCCGGGCCGCGGCCCAGGCCGCCACCGCCGAGGCCGAGCGACCCGCCGAGCCCGCCGCCGCGCGCACGGTCACCGTGAACACGGGCATCCCGGCCGTTCCCACGGTTCCGGCGGCCCGGTCGATGCCCACCCAGCCGACCGCCGGCAGCCCGGCCCTGCGCGACGCCGCGGCCCCGGCCCTGCGCGAGGCGGCGGGCCCCGCCCTGCGTGACGTCGCCGCTCCGGCCCTGCGCGAGGCCGGCTCCCCGGTCCTGCGCGATGTCGCCGCCCCGGCCCTGCGCGACGTCGCCGCCCCGGCCCTGCGCGACGAGGCCAGGCCGACCGCCTTCCCCGGTCCGCGCAACGGCTGACGCGCCGCGTCCCGCACCGCCCGGATCCCCCTCCCGTCTCCGCCCGACCTGCCCTCTCGGCACCCGCCCGAGAGGGCAGTCGCACACCCGGCCCCTCCCCGCCCCCGGGACCGCCCCGTGCCGAACCCCGCCCCCTCCCTCAGCCGATGTCCGGGGGATCGATCCGCACCCGCACGGCCTCCTCGCCGCCCCGCGCCATCCGAGCCGCCTGCGCCGACTTCAGAGCGGCGGCCAGCGCGGCGCCCCGCCCGGGGGGCACCCGGAGCAGCGCCCGCTCCCACTCCTCCCCGGGGGGCGGCGCCCCCGGCCGCCGGGGCCGCCCCGCCGGGCCCGCGGGCACCGGCACAGGACCCAGCAGCTCCGCCTCCGCCGGCAGCTCGACGGCCCCCAGGAAGGCGGCCACGGCCTCCCCCGTCCCCGACACCGCCGCCATCCGCGACACCGGCGGAAAGCCCAGTTCGGCCCGCTCGGAGAGCTCCCGCACCGCGTGCCCCACCGGGTCCCATCGCACCAGCGCCTGCACGGGCCGCAGGGTCGGCTCGGCGACCACGACCACGGTCCCCCCCTCCCCCGACGGCCGGACGAGCGCGGCGGCCGCGATCCAGCGGCGCAGCGCGTCCTCCCCGGCCCGCAGGTCGGGCCGGCCGAGCATGGCCCAGCCGTCCAGCAGCAGCGCGGCCGCGTACCCGCCCTCGGCGACCGGCTCGGCCCCGGGCGTGGACACGACGAGCGCGGGTGTCCCCGGGACGGTGTCCAGCACCTGCTCACGCCCCGACGTCCGCACCGGCACGGCGGGGAACGCCCGCCCCAGCTCCTCGGCGGTCCGCCGGGCCCCCACGACCTGCGCCCGCAACCGGAACGAGCCGCACTCGGGACAGTGCCAGGCGTTCTCCTCGCGCCCGCACCAGCCGCACCACAGCGCACCCTGGTCCCGCGCCTCCAACGGCCCGGAGCAGTGCCTGCACCGGGCGGCGGCGCGGCACTGCGCGCAGGCCATCCGCGGCACGTAGCCCCGCCGGGGCACCTGGACGAGCACCGGCCCGTGCCGCAGACCCTCCCGGACCGCCTGCCAGGCGAGGGTGGGCAGCCGGGCGGCCCGGGCGGCCTCGTCCCGCGCGAGATCCTGGTCGCCCACGGTGCGCACCAGCGGAGCGCTGTGCCGCACCTGCTCCCGCGCGGCGACGAGCGGCCGCGCCCACCCGCTCTCGACGAGCTGCGCGCCCTCGACGGTGCAGCTCCAGCCCCCCATCAGGAAGGCGCACCCGTCCTGCGCGGCGCGCAGCAGCAGCACCTCGCGCGCATGGGGCTGCGGCGCATGCTGCTCGCTGTGGCTGTCGTCCCCGTCGTCCCAGAGCGCGACCAGGCCGAGGTCCTGGACCGGCGCGAACATCGCGGCGCGCGTCCCGACGACCGCCCGCACGGAACCCCGGCGGACGGCGAGCCACTCCCGGTACCGCTTCTCGGGCCCGGCGTCCGCGGTGAGCAGGGCGTGCCGCCCCTCCCCCAGCACGGCCGTCAGCGCGGCGTCGACCCGCGCGGCGGCCCGTCCGTCGGGCACGACGACCAGCGCCCCGCGGCCCGAGGCGAGCGTCGCGGCGACGGCCCGCGCCAGCTCCTCGCTCCACCGGGGGCCGGGCAACGCGTTCCACACCGCCCGGGGCGCGCCCCCGGACGCCAGCGAATCGAGGAACGCGCTCCCTCGCTCGTAGCGCGCCCAGGACCCGGCCCCGGGCGCCGCCGGGGGCGGCAGCGGCGCCGGGGACGGCCGCTGCTCGGCGCGCGCGTTGCGGGGCGGCACGGCCAGCTGGAGAACGTCGGCGAGGCTTCCCGCGTACCGGTCGGCGACGGCTCTCGCCAGTCCCAGCAGCTCCTCGCTCAGCACCGGTTCGGGCGACACCACCTGGGCGAGCGCCGCGAGCGGCCCGGAGTAGTCCGACGCGGCGAGCCGCTCGACGAGGAACCCGTCGATGAGGCCCCCGCCCTCGCGCCGCCCGTCCCGCACCCGCCCGCGCCCGGCGCCGAACCGCACCCGGACCCGCACCCCCGGCTGGGCGTCGGCGTCCAGCTCGGCCGGCACCGCGTAGTCGAAGTACCGGTCCAGATGCAGGACGCCCTTGTCGACGAGCACCCGCGCGACCGGCAGCTCGTCGGCCAGCGCGGCCCCCCGCCAGGTCCGGGGCTTGGCCCGCGGCGTCTTCGCCTGCCGCACGCTCTCCCGGATCAGCGCGAGCTGCTCCGGCGGCGCGCCCTCCCCGGCCGCACCACCGTCCCCCTGCCCGTTCTCGCTGCTCACGCTTGCCTTTTTACCAAACGCCACTGACAACGGTCCCTCCGCCGACCCCCCGGTTACCCGCCCGGCGCCGCAGGCACTCGGACGGGGAGACGACGTCGAAGAGGTTGCCCGGATCTTCCGCCGGCGCCTGGATCCGCGGCTTCACCGACGAGTCGCCCGTGAGCCGGCAGGCGCCCGGCGAAGGTCGTCGGGCGGACCGGCCACCCCGCCGCACCGACCCCCGTGAACGCCGAGGCCCGGCCTCCCTGGGGAAGCCGGGCCCGACGCGTCGCCGTGAGGGGGACCTACAGTCCCGCGGCCTTGCGCAGCGCGTCCACGCGGTCCGTGCGCTCCCACGTGAAGTCGGGCAGCTCACGGCCGAAGTGGCCGTACGCGGCGGTCTGCGCGTAGATCGGGCGCAGCAGGTCGAGGTCGCGGATGATCGCGGCCGGGCGGAGGTCGAAGACCTCGTCGATGGCCTTCTCGATCTTCTCGGCGTCGACCTTGGCGGTGCCGAAGGTCTCCACGAACAGACCGACCGGCTCGGCCTTGCCGATCGCGTAGGCGACCTGGACCTCGCAGCGCGCGGCGAGACCCGCGGCCACCACGTTCTTCGCGACCCAGCGCATCGCGTACGCCGCCGAGCGGTCGACCTTGGACGGGTCCTTGCCCGAGAAGGCGCCGCCGCCGTGGCGGGCGAAGCCGCCGTAGGTGTCGATGATGATCTTGCGGCCGGTGAGGCCGGCGTCGCCCATCGGGCCGCCGATCTCGAAGCGGCCGGTCGGGTTGACCAGCAGGCGGTAGTTCTCGGTGTCGAGCTTGATGCCCTCGTCCAGGAGCGCCTTCAGCTCGGGCTCCACCACGAACTCGCGGATGTCCGGGGCCAGCAGGGAGTCCAGGTCGATGTCGCTCGCGTGCTGCGAGGAGACGACGACCGTGTCGAGACGCAGGGCCTTGTCGCCGTCGTACTCGATGGTGACCTGGGTCTTGCCGTCGGGGCGCAGGTACGGGATGGTCCCGTTCTTGCGGACGTCCGACAGACGCTTCGAGAGCCGGTGCGCGAGGAAGATCGGCAGCGGCATGAGGGTCGGCGTCTCGTCCGACGCGTAGCCGAACATCAGGCCCTGGTCGCCGGCGCCCTGACGGTCCAGCTCGTCGTCGTCGCCCTCGACGCGGTTCTCGTACGCCGTGTCGACACCCTGGGCGATGTCCGGGGACTGCGCGCCGATGGACACCGAGACGCCGCAGGAGGCGCCGTCGAAGCCCTTCTTCGAGGAGTCGTAGCCGATCTCGAGGATCTTGTCGCGAACGAGCTGGGGGATCGGCGCGTACGCCTTGGTGGTGACCTCACCGGCCACATGCACCAGACCGGTCGTGATCAGGGTCTCGACGGCGACCCGGGAGGCCGGGTCCTCGCGCAGCAGGGCATCGAGAATGGTGTCGCTGATCTGGTCAGCGATCTTGTCGGGGTGACCCTCGGTCACAGACTCCGAGGTGAACAGGCGACGGGACACAACGCTCCCTGGGGTTGCAGCGGCTGCTGGCTGATCATTGGCGGACGCGACAGGAGCTGCGCCCGGCGTCGTCCGAGAACAGTTTATCGGTCGTGCCCCTCCACCGGGCCACCCGTCTCGCCTCTCGGGAGCGCTGTGACCTGCGGCACGGGCATTCTGCCGAATGCCGAGCACCGTTGGCCAGGGTCGCCGCACCCGAATCGACCGAGGGGGAGGACGACGGGGAAGCGCATCAAACAGTCAGGCCAGCCGCCGCGTCACCAGGTCCCACACGGTTTCGGCCAGGGCCTCCTTGGGCCCGTACGGCACGGGGGTTTCACTGCCGTCGGCGCCCAGCACGACGGCCTCGTTCTCCTCGGAGCCGAAGGTCTTGCGCTCCCCCACCTCGTTCACCACCAGGAGATCGCAGCCCTTGCGGCGGAGCTTGGTCCGGCCGTTCGCGAGGACGTCGTCGGTCTCGGCGGCGAAGCCGACAACCACCTGGTTGGAGCGCGCCCGGTCGGCGGAGACCTCCGCGAGGATGTCCGGATTTCGCACAAGAACGATGGGGTCCGGATCGCGGCCGTCCTGCTTCTTGATCTTTCCGGCCGCGTACGTCTCCGGCCGGAAATCGGCCACGGCGGCCGCCATGACGACCGCGTCGGCGTCCGCGGCCGCCTTCAGGACCGCCTCGCGCAGCTGCACGGCCGTGCCGACCTGGACGACGTCGACCCCGGCCGGGTCGGGCAGGCCGGTGTTCGCCGCGATCAGTGTGACGCGGGCGCCCCGGGCGGCGGCGGTGCGGGCGAGGGCGTAGCCCTGCTTGCCGGAGGAGCGGTTGCCGAGGAAGCGGACCGGGTCGAGGGGTTCGCGGGTGCCGCCTGCGCTGACCACGACGTGCCGGCCGACGAGATCGGGTTCCCGCACGCCCCTGGCCAGGACCCGGCGGCAGACCTCGAAGATCTCGGCCGGGTCGGGCAGCCGTCCCTTGCCGGTGTCGACGCCCGTGAGCCGCCCGACGGCCGGCTCGATGACGACGGCGCCCCGGCGGCGCAGTGTCGCCACGTTCTCCTGGGTGGCCGGGTGCTCCCACATCTCGGTGTGCATCGCGGGGGCGAAGACGACGGGACAGCGGGCCGTCAGGAGGGTGTTGGTGAGCAGGTCGTCGGCGAGGCCGTGGGCGGCCTTGGCGAGCAGGTCCGCCGTGGCCGGGGCGACGACGACCAGGTCGGCGTGCTGGCCGATGCGGACGTGCGGGACCTCGTGGACGTCGTCCCAGACCTCCGTGGAGACGGGGTGGCCGGAGAGGGCGGACCAAGTGGCGGCGCCGACGAAGTGCAGTGCCGAGGCGGTGGGCACCACCCGGACGTCATGGCCCGACTCGGTCAGCCTGCGCAGCAGCTCACAGGCCTTGTAGGCGGCGATGCCACCGCTGACCCCCAGAACGACCTTCGGCTTGTCCACCGTTTCTCCCCGGACCTCGGAAAACGCACGCCACGGCTCCCGGCGTACGAGTCCATCAGACACCACAGGCCCGGCAGCCGTGCTGCCGGGCCTGTGGAGAAACCCACTGTGAGCCGAAAATACTACTGAGCGGGGCCCTCGACGGCCTCGGACGTCAGCAGACCGGCGTTGATCTCGCGGAGGGCGATCGAGAGCGGCTTCTCGTGGACGTGGGTGTCCACGAGCGGACCGACGTACTCGAGGAGGCCCTCGCCGAGCTGCGAGTAGTACGCGTTGATCTGGCGGGCCCGCTTGGCCGCGTAGATCACGAGGCTGTACTTCGAGTCGGTGGCCTCGAGGAGCTCGTCGATCGGCGGGTTGATGATGCCCTCGGGCGCGGAGATGGAAGAGGACACGCTCTACCTTCCGATGGATGGGAAAAGACCGGTCGTGATCACAGGCTCGTAATCACACAACATCGACCAAGGCTAGCAGCTCACGCGCGACGTCCTCGACGGAGGTGTTGACCAGGGTCACGTCGAACTCCGGCTCGGCCGCGAGTTCGATCTTCGCGGCCGCCAGACGGCGCTCGATCACCTCGGGCGGTTCGGTGCCCCGCCCGGTGAGCCTGCGCACCAGTTCCTCCCAGGAGGGAGGGGCCAGGAACACCAGCCGGGCCTCGGGCATGGACTCGCGGACCTGCCGGGCGCCCTGGAGGTCGATCTCCAGGAGGACGGGTTCGCCCGCCTCCAGGCGCTCCAGCACCGCGGTGCGGGGAGTGCCGTAGCGGTTGCCCGCGAACTCGGCCCACTCCAGCAGCTCGCCGTTGGCGATCAGCTTGTCCATCTCCTCGTCGGTGACGAAGAAGTAGTGGACGCCGTGCTTCTCGCCGGGCCGCGGCCTGCGGGTCGTGGCCGACACCGAGAGCCATACCTCGGGGTGTTCCTTGCGCATATGAGCGACGACCGTGCTCTTGCCGACCCCGGAGGGGCCGGAGAGCACGGTCAGCCGCGGACGTGCGTCCGGGGTTTCGGGGGTCGTCCCCCGGAGTTTTACTGCCATGCAGCGATTATTCCAGCAATCCCGGAGTGCCTGGGACTCCCGTCCCGCGGCACCCGGGAATCAGGAGCCGGTGCTGCCGAACTCACGCTCCAGGGACGCGATCTGGTTGGAACCGAGGCCGCGCACGCGGCGGCTCTCGGAGATGCCGAGTCGCTCCATGATCTGCTTGGCGCGGACCTTGCCCACGCCCGGGAGCGACTCCAGAAGGGCAGAGACCTTCATCTTGCCGATGACGTCGTTTTCCTGACCCTGCTTGATGACCTCGTGAAGCGAGGCGCCGGAGTGCTTGAGTCGATTCTTGACCTCGGCCCGCTCCCGGCGAGCCGCGGCGGCCTTTTCGAGCGCGGCTGCGCGCTGTTCGGGGGTAAGGGGCGGAAGAGCCACGCCTACGTCACCTCGGATGTCGAACTGTCGGATACGGACCGGTGAGGAACCTAGTCGCCCCACACCTGGTGAGTTACGAGCAACACGCGCTGCCCGTTCACTCTCCGTCGGAGACTAGCGGCCAACTCCGCCAGAGTCAGCGAGAACAGAGGAAAAGTCCTGGTCAGCCTCCGTCAGGCCGGACATTTAAGACATAGTCCCCCGGATTTGAGGATGTATCCAGACTCAAGTCGCCCCCGAGCCGCCCGACCGAGCCCCCGGTCGGGCGGCCGACGCCCGTCAGGCAGTGTCCACGGCCGCCCTGACCTCTCGCGCAAAGCGGTCCACGGCGTCACGCAGAGCGACGACGCCGGGACCGTGACGCAACACACCCCGGCTCACGTTCGGCACGACGTTGCGCACCGCGGAGCCGAAGACCCGCGGCAGGTCGGCCGGGGTCGCCCCCTGAGCGCCGACACCGGGCGCGAGGAGCGGACCGTTGATGTCGAGGTCGTACGACGACAGGTCGCCCAGCGTGGCGCCGACGACCGCCCCGAAGGAGCCCAGCGGCTCCTCCCCCGCGTTCTCGGCGGCCAGGTGCGCCAGCATCGTCGCGCCCACGTTCCGCCCGTCGGCCCGTACCGCGTGCTGGACCTCGCCGCCCTCCGGGTTGGAGGTCAGCGCCAGCACGAAGAGACCCGCGCCGCTCTCGCGCGCCGACGCCACGGCCGGGGCCAGGGATCCGTAGCCGAGGTACGGCGACACGGTGAGGGCGTCGGAGAACAGCGGGGCGTCCTTGTGCAGGAAGGACTCCGCGTACGCGGCCATGGTCGAGCCGATGTCACCGCGCTTGGCGTCCATCACGACCAGGGCGCCGGCCGCCCGCGCCTCCTGCACGGTCTTCTCCAGGACGGCGACGCCGCGCGAGCCGAACCGCTCGAAGAAAGCGCTCTGCGGCTTCAGCAGGGCGACCCGGTCGGCCGTGGCCTCGACGACGGTGCGGCTGAACCGCTCCAGGCCGGCGACGCCGTCGTCGAGGCCCCACTCGGCGAGCAGGGAGGCGTGCGGGTCGATACCGACGCAGAGCGGGCCACGCTCGTCCATGGCCCGGCGCAGCCGCGCGCCGAAGGGCTCCAGGGTCATGCCGTCTTCCTCACGTCGGCGCCGACGGCGTCGGCGAGAGTGGCGTACGGGCTCGTCCGCAGGCGGGCGGCCAGGCCCTTGTGGATCGCGCGGCCCCAGAAGGGCCCCTGGTAGATGAAGGCGCTGTACCCCTGGACCAGCGTGGCACCGGCCAGGATGCGCTGCCAGGCGTCCTCGGCGTCCTCCACGCCGCCGACGCCCACGAGGGTGACGCGGTCGCCCACGCGCGCGTAGAGGCGGCGCAGCACCTCCAGGGAGCGCGCCTTGAGGGGCGCCCCGGACAGTCCGCCGGTCTCCTTCACCAGCGAGGGGTCGGACCGCAGACCGAGACCCTCGCGCGCGATGGTGGTGTTGGTGGCGATGATCCCGTCCAGACCGAGTTCCACGGCCAGGTCGGCGACCGCGTCGACGTCCTCGTCGGCCAGGTCCGGGGCGATCTTGACCAGGAGCGGCACCCGCCGTGAGGTCACCACGCGGTCGGCGGCCCCGCGGACGGCGCTCAGCAGCGGCCGCAGCGCCTCGGTGGCCTGGAGGTTGCGCAGACCCGGGGTGTTCGGCGAGGACACGTTGACGACCAGGTAGTCGGCGTAGGGCGCCAGCCGCTCGGTCGACTTCACGTAGTCGCCGACGGCCTCCTCCTCGGGCACGACCTTGGTCTTGCCGATGTTGACGCCCACCACGGGCCTGAAGACGGGCGTACGGGAGGCCAGGCGCGCGGCGACGGCCAGGGAGCCCTCGTTGTTGAAGCCCATCCGGTTGATGAGCGCCCGGTCCTGCACGAGGCGGAACAGCCGCTGGGCGGGGTTGCCGGGCTGCGGCTCGCCGGTGACCGTGCCGATCTCGACGTGGTCGAAGCCGAGCATCGACATCCCGTCGATCGCGACGGCGTTCTTGTCGAAGCCGGCGGCGAGTCCGAAGGGGCCGTGCATGCGCAGCCCGAAGGCCTCGGTGCGCAGTTCCTCGTACCGGGGGGCCAGGGCGGCCGCGACGAACGTGCGCAGCACCGGGATCCGGACGACGAGCCGGATCCAGCGGAAGGCCAGGTGATGGGCGCGCTCGGGGTCCATCCGCCGGAAGACCAGCCGGAAGAAGAGGTGGTACATGATCATGTCCTCCAAGGAGCCTCGCGAAGAGGTGTCATGAAGAGGGGGACACCGTTTCCGGTGTCCCCCTGAGGGCTGCTAGTCGCGGGCCGCGGTCAGGTGTGCCGCGTGTTCCTGGAGTGAGCGCACGCCCACGTCCCCGTGGTTGAGGGCGTCGATGCCCTGGACGGCCGCGGCGAGCGCCTGGACCGTCGTCAGGCACGGCACGGACCGGGCCAC
Organism: Streptomyces sp. 3330; assembly: GCF_031456635.1. Taxonomy (NCBI): domain Bacteria; kingdom Bacillati; phylum Actinomycetota; class Actinomycetes; order Kitasatosporales; family Streptomycetaceae; genus Streptomyces; species Streptomyces sp. 3330. The sequence continues at coordinate 177,646 of NZ_JAVDVA010000011.1, read as the reverse complement.
GGCCGCCGTGCGGATCTCGTAGCCGTCGAGGCGGCCGCCGGTGCCGTACGGGGTGTTGACGATGAGGTCGACCTCACCCTCGTGGATGAGCTGGACGATGGTCTTCTCGCCGTTGGGACCGGTGCCCTCGGACTGCTTGCGCACGACGGTGGCGTTGATGCCGTTGCGCTTGAGGACCTCGGCGGTGCCGGAGGTGGCGAGCAGCTCGAAGCCGTGGCCGACCAGTTCGCGGGCCGGGAAGATCATCGAGCGCTTGTCGCGGTTGGCGACCGAGATGAACGCGCGGCCCTTGGTGGGCAGCGGGCCGTACGCGCCCGCCTGCGACTTGGCGTACGCCGTGCCGAAGACGGAGTCGATGCCCATGACCTCGCCGGTGGAGCGCATCTCGGGGCCGAGGACGGTGTCGACACCGCGCCCGGAGGTGTCCCGGAAGCGGGTCCACGGCATCACGGCCTCCTTGACGGAGATCGGCGCGTCCAGCGGCAGCTCGCCGCCGTCGCCCGTCGCCGGCAGCAGCCCCTCGGCGCGCAGCTCGGCGACGGTCGCGCCGAGCGAGATCCGGGCGGCGGCCTTCGCCAGCGGCACCGCGGTCGCCTTCGAGGTGAAGGGGACCGTGCGGGACGCGCGCGGGTTGGCCTCCAGGACGTAGAGGATGTCCCCGGCCATGGCGAACTGGATGTTGATCAGACCGCGCACCCCGACGCCCTTGGCGATGGCCTCGGTGGAGGCCCGCAGGCGCTTGATGTCGAAGCCGCCCAGCGTGATCGGGGGCAGGGCGCACGCCGAGTCGCCGGAGTGGATGCCGGCCTCCTCGATGTGCTCCATGACGCCGCCGAGGTACAGCTCCTCGCCGTCGTACAGGGCGTCGACGTCGATCTCGATCGCGTCGTCGAGGAAGCGGTCGACGAGGACCGGGCGGGTGGGGCTGATCTCGGTCGACTCGGCGATGTAGGACGACAGCCGGGTCTCGTCGTAGACGATCTCCATGCCGCGTCCGCCGAGCACGTACGACGGCCGCACCAGGACCGGGTAGCCGATCTCGTCCGCGATGGCCTTGGCCTCGGCGAAGGTGGTGGCCGTGCCGTGCTTCGGGGCCGGAAGGCCCGCCTCGGCGAGCACCCGCCCGAAGGCGCCCCGGTCCTCGGCCGCGTGGATGGCCTCCGGCGGGGTGCCGACGATCGGCACGCCGTTGTCCTTCAGCGCCTGCGCCAGACCCAGCGGGGTCTGGCCGCCGAGCTGGACGACGACACCGGCAATCGGGCCGGCCAGCGACTCCGCGTGGACGATCTCCAGCACGTCCTCGAGCGTCAGCGGCTCGAAGTACAGGCGGTCGGAGGTGTCGTAGTCCGTGGAGACGGTCTCCGGGTTGCAGTTGACCATCACGGTCTCGTACCCGGCGTCGGACAGCGCGAAGGAGGCGTGGACGCAGGAGTAGTCGAACTCGATGCCCTGGCCGATGCGGTTCGGGCCGGAGCCCAGGATGATCACCGCGGGCTTCTCGCGGGACGCGACCTCGCTCTCCTCGTCGTAGGAGGAGTAGAAGTACGGCGTCTTCGCGGCGAACTCGGCGGCGCAGGTGTCGACCGTCTTGTAGACGGGGCGGACGCCCAGCGCGTGCCGGACCTCGCGGACGACGTCCTCGCGCAGCCCGCGGATCTCGCCGATCTGGACGTCGGAGAAGCCGTGGCGCTTGGCCAGCTCCAGCAGCTCCGGGTGCAGCTTGTCGGCGGCGGCCAGCTCGTCCGCGATCTCCTTGATCAGGAACATCTGGTCCACGAACCACGGGTCGATCCTGGTGGCGTCGAAGACCTCCTCGGGCGTGGCGCCCGCGCGGATGGCCTGCATGACGGTGTTGATGCGCCCGTCGGTCGGCCGGACGGCCTCGCGCAGCAGCTCGGCCTTGTCGCCGGGCTCGCCGACGAAGCAGAACTGGCTGCCCTTCTTCTCCAGCGAGCGCAGGGCCTTCTGCAGCGCCTCGGTGAAGTTGCGGCCGATCGCCATGGCCTCGCCGACCGACTTCATGGTCGTGGTCAGCGTGGAGTCGGCGGACGGGAACTTCTCGAAGGCGAAGCGCGGGGCTTTCACGACGACGTAGTCGAGCGTGGGCTCGAAGGACGCCGGGGTCTTCTCGGTGATGTCGTTCGGGATCTCGTCGAGCGTGTAGCCGACGGCCAGCTTGGCGGCGATCTTGGCGATCGGGAAGCCGGTGGCCTTCGACGCGAGGGCCGAGGAGCGCGACACCCGCGGGTTCATCTCGATGACGATGATGCGGCCGTCGTCGGGGTCGACCGCGAACTGGATGTTGCAGCCGCCGGTGTCGACGCCGACCTCGCGGATGATCGCGATGCCGATGTCGCGCAGCCGCTGGTACTCACGGTCGGTCAGCGTCATCGCGGGCGCCACGGTGATCGAGTCGCCGGTGTGCACGCCCATGGGGTCGAAGTTCTCGATGGAGCAGACGACCACGACGTTGTCGTGCTTGTCGCGCATGAGCTCCAGCTCGTACTCCTTCCAGCCGAGGATGGACTCCTCCAGGAGCACCTCGGTGGTCGGGGAGAGCGTGAGGCCCTGGCCGGCGATGCGGCGCAGCTCCTCCTCGTCGTGCGCGAAACCGGAGCCGGCGCCGCCCATGGTGAAGGAGGGCCGGACGACGACGGGGTAGCCGCCGAGCGTCTCGACGCCCTGGAGCACGTCGTCCATGGAGTGGCAGATGACCGAGCGGGCGGACTCGCCGTGGCCGATCTTCGCGCGGACGGCCTCGACGACGCCCTTGAAGAGGTCGCGGTCCTCGCCCTTGTTGATCGCCTCGACGTTGGCGCCGATCAGCTCGACGCCGTACTTCTCCAGCACACCCTGCTCGTGCATGGAGATCGCCGTGTTGAGCGCGGTCTGGCCGCCCAGCGTCGGCAGCAGGGCGTCCGGCCGCTCCTTGGCGATGATCTTCTCGACGAACTCCGGGGTGATCGGCTCGACGTAGGTGGCGTCGGCGATCTCCGGGTCGGTCATGATCGTCGCCGGGTTGGAGTTGACGAGGATCACCCGCAGGCCCTCGGCCTTGAGGACCCGGCAGGCCTGGGTGCCGGAGTAGTCGAACTCGGCGGCCTGGCCGATGACGATCGGGCCGGAGCCGATGACCAGGACGGACTGGATATCGGTGCGCTTAGGCACGCTGGCCCTCCATCAGGGAAACGAAGCGGTCGAACAGGTAGGCGGCGTCGTGGGGGCCCGCTGCCGCTTCGGGGTGGTACTGGACGCTGAACGCGGGCTGGTCGAGCAGCTGGAGCCCCTCGACGACCTGGTCGTTCAGGCAGACGTGGGAGACCTCGGCGCGCCCGAAGGGGGTCTCGGAGACCTTGTCGAGCGGCGCGTCCACGGCGAACCCGTGGTTGTGCGCGGTGACCTCGACCTTGCCGGTCGTACGGTCCTGGACCGGCTGGTTGATGCCGCGGTGGCCGTACTTCAGCTTGTAGGTGCCGAAGCCGAGGGCGCGGCCGAGGATCTGGTTGCCGAAGCAGATGCCGAAGAGCGGCGTCCCGCGCTCCAGCACCTCGGTCATCAGCGCGACCGGGCCGTCGGCGGTGGCCGGGTCGCCCGGGCCGTTGGAGAAGAACACGCCGTCGGGGCCGACGGCGTACACCTCCGCCGCCGAGGCCGTCGCGGGGAGCACGTGCACCTCGATGCCGCGCTCGGCCATGCGGTGCGGGGTCATGCCCTTGATGCCGAGGTCGATGGCGGCGACGGTGAAGCGCTTCTCGCCGACCGCGGGGACCACGTAGGCCTCCTTGGTGGCGACCTCCTCGTACAGGCTCGCGCCCTTCATGTGCGGCTGGGCCTGCACCCGCGCGACGAGGTCGGTCTCCGGGCCGACCGCCTCGCCGGAGAAGATGCCGGCGCGCATCGAGCCGCTCTCGCGGAGGTGGCGGGTGAGCGCGCGGGTGTCGATGCCGGAGATGCCGACGACGTTCTGCGCGACGAGTTCGTCGTCCAGGGACCGCTGGGCGCGCCAGTTGGAGGGCACGCGCGCGGGGTCGCGCACGACGTAGCCGGAGACCCAGATGCGGGCCGACTCGTCGTCCTCGTCGTTCCAGCCGGTGTTGCCGATCTGGGGGGCGGTCGCGACGACGATCTGGCGGTCGTACGACGGGTCGGTCAGGGTCTCCTGGTAGCCGGTCATGCCGGTGGAGAACACCGCTTCGCCGAAGGTCTCCCCCACGGCCCCGTAGGCACGGCCGCGGAAGATGCGGCCGTCCTCCAGGACGAGTACGGCGGGAACCCTGGTGGTTCCCCTGGTGGAGGTCGTCATCGTGCGCCTTCCGTTTCCGTCGGGTTTTCCGTCTTGTCGATCATGGAGTTGATGGCGTCGACCCACTCGCCGTGCTCGGCCGCGTGGTCCGAGCGGAAGCCGGAGTCGAGCAGTCTGCCGCCGTGCGCCCAGGTCACCACCAGCAGTCCGCCCTCGGTGAGGACCTTGCCCGCGATGCCCTTGTCGAGCCGGGCCTCGCGCAGGGCGGCGGCCGGGACGAAGAAGTCGGTCGCGCCGGGGCGCACGACGTCCAGTCCCGCGGCCGTCAGCGTGAGCTCGACCCGGCTGCGGGTGCCCAGGCCGTGCGCCACGATGCGGTCGAGCCACTGCCCGGCGGTGGTGGAGCCGTGGTAGCGGCCGCTCATGCCCAGTCTCACCGGACCGGGGTCGTCCGGCGCGGCGGGGAGCTCGGGGAGGTCGCCCTGGAGCGTGCCGCGCCACTTCCAGCCCTCGCGCATCAGCCAGTAGACGAGCGCGACGAAGAGGCCGAGACCGACCACCCAGCCGATCCGCGCGGCCCAGTCGGTCACTTCGGCCGATTCCTTCTCGGCCGCGAGCAGTAGTGCAGCAGATGTCACGTGAGCTTCCCGTCGACGAGCGTGGCCTTGCCCCGGAGCCACGTGTGCGTGACACGGCCCGGCAGCTCACGCCCCTCGTACGGGGTGTTCCGGCTGCGCGAGGCGAAGCCCGCGGGGTCCACCGACCCACGGTATTCCGTGTCGACGAGCGTGAGGTTGGCGGGCTCACCTGCCGAGACGGGACGCCCGTGGCCCTCGGCCCGCCCGATCAGGGCGGGCTTGAACGACATCCGGCTCGCGACCCCGGCCCAGTCCAGCAGGCCCGTCTCCACCATCGTCTCCTGGACCACCGACAGCGCGGTCTCCAGGCCGACCATGCCCATGGCGGCGGCGGCCCACTCGCAGTCCTTGTCCTCGTGCGGGTGCGGGGCGTGGTCGGTGGCGACGATGTCGATCGTGCCGTCAGCGAGCGCCTCGCGCAGGGCGTGCACGTCGCGCTCGGTGCGCAGCGGCGGGTTCACCTTGTAGACCGGGTTGTAGCTGCGCACCAGCTCGTCGGTCAGGAGCAGGTGGTGCGGGGTGACCTCGGCGGTGACGTCGATGCCGCGGGACTTGGCCCAGCGGACGATCTCGACCGAGCCGGCGGTGGAGAGGTGGCAGATGTGGACCCGGGAGCCGACGTGCTCGGCGAGCAGGACGTCCCGGGCGATGATCGATTCCTCGGCCACCGCGGGCCAGCCGCCGAGCCCCAGCTCGGCGGAGACGACGCCCTCGTTCATCTGGGCGCCCTCGGTCAGCCGCGGCTCCTGCGCGTGCTGGGCGACGACCCCGCCGAAGGCCTTCACGTACTCCAGGGCCCGGCGCATGATCACCGCGTCGTCGACGCACTTGCCGTCGTCGGAGAAGACGGTGACGCCGGCCGCCGACTCGTGCATGGCGCCCAGCTCGGCGAGCTTGCGGCCCTCCAGGCCGACCGTGACCGCGCCGATGGGCTGCACGTCGCAGTAGCCGTGCTCCCGGCCGAGCCGGTAGACCTGCTCGACCACGCCGGCGGTGTCGGCCACGGGGAAGGTGTTGGCCATGGCGAACACGGCCGTGTAGCCGCCGGAGGCGGCCGCGCGGGTGCCCGTGAGCACCGTCTCGGAGTCCTCGCGGCCCGGCTCGCGCAGATGGGTGTGCAGGTCGACCAGGCCCGGCAGCAGCACCTTGCCGCCGGCCTCGATCACCTCGGCTCCCTCGGCGGGCAGTCCCGCGCCGACGGCCTCGACGACCGCGCCGTCGATCAGGACGTCCTGCGGCTCGCCGCCGAGCACCTTCGCACCTCGGATCAGGATCTTGCTCATGGTTCTTACTTCTCCTCGGTGGTGCGGGCGTGGCTGACGGCGGGCTCGTTGCCGCCCAGGAGCAGGTAGAGGACGGCCATCCGGATGGACACGCCGTTGGCGACCTGTTCGACGACGGTGCAGCGCTCGGAGTCGGCGACCTCGGCGGTGATCTCCATGCCGCGGACCATCGGGCCGGGGTGCATGACGATGGCGTGCTCGGGCATCCGCGCCATGCGGTCGCCGTCGAGGCCGTAGCGCCGCGAGTACTCGCGCTCGGTCGGGAAGAACGCGGCGTTCATCCGCTCGCGCTGCACGCGCAGCATCATCACCGCGTCGGACTTGGGCAGCGTGCTGTCGAGGTCGTACGACACCTCGCACGGCCAGGTCTCGATGCCGACCGGCACCAGGGTGGGCGGGGCGACCAGGGTGACCTCGGCGCCGAGCGTGTGCAGCAGGTCGACGTTGGAGCGGGCGACCCGGCTGTGCAGCACGTCGCCGACGATCGTGATGCGCTTGCCCGAGAGGTCCTGGCCGATCCCGGCGTCCCGCCCGACCAGTCGGCGGCGCATGGTGAAGGCGTCCAGGAGGGCCTGGGTGGGGTGCTGGTGGGTGCCGTCGCCCGCGTTGACGACGACCGCGTCGATCCAGCCGGAGGTGGCCAGGCGGTAGGGCGCCCCGGAGGCGCCGTGCCGGATGACGACGGCGTCGACGCCCATGGCCTCCAGCGTCTGCGCGGTGTCCTTCAGGGACTCGCCCTTCGACACCGACGACCCCTTGGCGGAGAAGTTGATGACGTCCGCGGAGAGGCGCTTCTCGGCGGCCTCGAAGGAGATGCGCGTGCGCGTGGAGTCCTCGAAGAAGAGGTTGACGATCGTGCGGCCGCGCAGGGTCGGCAGTTTCTTGATGGGCCGGTCGGCGACCCGGGCCATCTCCTCGGCGGTGTCGAGGATCAGGACGGCGTCGTCGCGGGTGAGGTCGGCGGCCGAGATGAGATGACGCTGCATCTGTCAGGCTCCGTAAGGCAGTTCAGACGGGGGAGATCACGGGCGTGCAGGGCACGGCTGTGGGACGCACGGCACCGGGGGCCGCACGCGCGCGCGTGCTACTGCTGGGCGGCCGGCTTCACACCGAGCAGCACGGTGTCGCGACCGTCCTCCTCGGCGAGCTGGACCTTGACCGTCTCCCGCAACGACGTGGGGAGGTTCTTGCCGACGTAGTCGGCGCGGATGGGCAGTTCCCGGTGGCCGCGGTCGACGAGGACCGCGAGCTGGACCGCGCGCGGACGCCCGAGGTCGTTCAGGGCGTCGAGGGCGGCGCGGATGGTGCGGCCGGAGAAGAGCACGTCGTCGACGAGGACGACCAGCTTGCCGTCCAGCCCGTCACCGGGGATCTCGGTGCGGGCCAGCGCGCGCGGCGGGTGCATGCGCAGGTCGTCGCGGTACATGGTGATGTCGAGGGAGCCGACCGGGATCGTGCGGTCGGTGATCTGCTCGAGCTTGGCGGCGAGCCGCTGGGCGAGGAAGACGCCCCGGGTCGGGATGCCGAGGAGCACCACGTCGTCGGCGCCCTTGGCGCGTTCGACGATCTCGTGCGCGATGCGGGTCAGCACCCGCGCGATGTCGGGGCCTTCGAGAACGGGCCGCGCATCGGACTGCCGGAAATCCTGCTCTTGCCGGGAGTCCTGCTGAATGTCCTGCTTGTCCATAAGAAACGGACCTCCTTCTCCGCCTCACGGGACGGACCTTAAAGGACGTCGGATTTGCGCCATCCACGGTAGCAGGCCGGGAGGCCGACCCGATCACCCCCTTGGCGTAATCGGCCGGGGATACCACGGAAGCGTCGGTGTGGACCATTCGGCTTGACTCAGAAGAATCACGCTGCGTAACCTCACAGTGAGTTACCAGCACGCGGCTCGTGCCGCGTCGACCCAGTGCCGGGGAGCTATATGTCCAGCGAATACGCCAAACAGCTCGGGGCCAAGCTCCGGGCGATCCGCACCCAGCAGGGCCTTTCCCTCCACGGTGTCGAGGAGAAGTCCCAGGGACGCTGGAAGGCGGTCGTGGTCGGTTCGTACGAGCGCGGCGACCGCGCCGTGACCGTGCAGCGCCTTGCCGAGCTGGCGGACTTCTACGGCGTTCCCGTGCAGGAACTGCTGCCGGGCACCACTCCGGGCGGCGCCGCGGAGCCCCCGCCGAAGCTGGTCCTGGACCTGGAGCGACTGGCCCACGTGCCGGTCGAGAAGGCGGGCCCCCTTCAGCGGTACGCGGCCACGATCCAGTCGCAGCGCGGTGACTACAACGGCAAGGTGCTGTCGATCCGCCAGGACGACCTGCGCACGCTCGCCGTCATCTACGACCAGTCCCCCTCGGTCCTGACCGAGCAGCTGATCAGCTGGGGCGTCCTGGACGCGGACGCGCGTCGCGCGGTCTCCCACGAGGAGGGCTGAGGCCCCGCGGTCCCGCAGAGCTCAGCAGAAACGTGCCGCCGGAGTGGCCGGAACCCGAGGGTTCCGGCCACTCCCGTTTTGGCCGGAACATGCCGGAGGGCCCACAGCGTGCGCTGTGGGCCCTCCGGCATGTTCGCGCCCCCCGGGGGCGCGGGGAACCGTGCGACGGGCCACAGAGGGCCCCGCAGGCCTCCTGAGGAGCCCGGTCCCCCGGCTCTCCCAGCGGAACTGGCCGCTATTCGCGACGCAGAGACGGCTTGAGCTCCTTGAGCCGGCCGAGCAGACCGTTGACGAACGACGGCGACTCGTCGGTGGAGAACTCCTTCGCCAGCTGCACCATCTCGTCCAGGACGACCGCGTCCGGGGTCTCGTCGGCCCAGATCAGCTCGTAGGCGCCGAGACGCAGGATGTTGCGGTCGACGACCGGCATCCGGTCCAGCGTCCAGCCGACCGAGTACTGCGAGATCAACTCGTCGATGCGACGCGCGTATCCGGCGTAGCCCTCGACCAGCTGCATCGTGTACTCGCTCACCGGCGGCTGCCGGGTGTCGGCCCGGGAGAGCCGGATCCAGTCCGCGAGGACTGTCAGGACGTCGACTCCGCGCTGGTCGCCCTCGAAGAGGATCTGGAAGGCGCGCTTGCGGGCCGTGTTGCGGGCAGCCACGGTTAGCTGTTCACCCGGCCGAGGTAGTCGCTGGTGCGGGTGTCGACCTTGATCTTCTCACCGGTGGTGATGAAGAGCGGGACGTTGATCTGGTGACCGGTCTCCAGGGTGGCGGGCTTGGTGCCACCGGTGGAGCGGTCGCCCTGGAGGCCGGGCTCGGTCTCCTGCACGACGAGCTCGACGGCCGCCGGCAGCTCGACGAAGAGCACCTCGCCCTCGTGCTGCGCCACGGTGGCCGTGAAGCCCTCGATCAGGAAGTTGGCGGCGTCGCCGACGGCCTTGCGGTCGACCATCAGCTGGTCGTAGGTCTCCATGTCCATGAAGACGAAGTACTCGCCGTCCATGTACGAGAACTGCATGTCGCGCTTGTCGACAGTGGCCGTCTCGACCTTGACGCCGGCGTTGAACGTCTTGTCGACGACCTTGCCGGAAAGCACGTTCTTCAGCTTGGTGCGCACGAAGGCAGGGCCCTTGCCGGGCTTGACGTGCTGGAACTCGACGACGGACCAGAGCTGGCCGCCTTCGAGCTTGAGCACCAGGCCGTTCTTGAGGTCGTTCGTGGAAGCCACGGTTGCGGAATCTCCTGGACTGACGTGGACGACCCCGGTGCACGCACCTGCCTAGAGGGCGAGCAGCTCCTTGGTCGTGATGGTGAGTAGCTCGGGTCCGCCGTCCGCCTCGGGGCGCACGACGAGCGTGTCATCGATCCGGACACCGCCCCGGCCCGGGAGGTGGACCCCCGGTTCGACGGTGACCGGCACGCAAGCGTCCAGTTTACCCATGGCCGCGGGAGACAACTGCGGGTCCTCTTCGATTTCGAGTCCGACACCGTGCCCGGTGAGCGCCGGAAGGCCCTCGGAGTGCCCGGCGGAGTCCAGGATCTGGCGGGCCGCGCGGTCCACGTCCCGGAAGGCAGCGCCGGGCGCCAGGGCCTCTCGTCCGGCCCGCTGGGCAGCGAAGACGAGGTCGTACAGCTCGATCTGCCAGTCGGCGGGGGACGTGCCGATCACGAAGGTGCGGCCGATCTCGCAGCGGTAGCCGCGGTAGCTCGCCCCCAGGCAGACGGAGAGGAAGTCGCCTTCCTCGACGCGCCGGTCGGTGGGCCGGTGACCGCGCCGCCCGGAGTTCGGGCCGGTGGCGACCGAGGTGGCGAACGCGGGACCGTCGGCTCCGTGATCCACGAGGCGCCGCTCCAGTTCGAGGGCGAGATGCCGTTCCGTGCGGCCGACCAGGATGGACTCCAGCAGCTCCCCCAGGGCCTGGTCGGCGATCTCGGCGCCGATCCGCAGACAGGAGATCTCCTCCTCGTCCTTCACCACCCGCTGCTGCTCGACCGCGCCGCCCAGGTCGGCGAGGCGGAGCCCGGGCGCGACGGAGCGCAGCTCGCGGTGGCGGGCCACCGTGAGGTGATGCTCCTCGACCGCGAGGGAGTCGCCGCCCTCGCCCACGAGGAGATCGGCGGCGGCGACCGCGGGATCGCCTCCGCGCCGGCGCAGGCAGTGGACCCGCAGGGCCTCGTCCGGCTTGCCCTCGTCCGGACGGTCGTCGGGCGGGTCGGGGCAGACGAGAAGATCCTCACGTCCGCCGAGCAGCAGGACGGCGCCGCGCGGGGCCGCACCCGCGAGGTATCTCACGTTGGCGGGGCGGGAGATCAGCGCGGTGGCGCTGCCGCTCGCGTTGCAGCGTTCTCTCAGCCGGGTGCGGCGGGACGCGTAGACCTCTGACATGACACGAGCGTAGGAGGATTGGCCGGATCGTGCCGGTTGGGAGGGCGTTCGGGGGAACGGTCCGGGGCGGACCGCGGCGTTCGGGAGCGCTCTACCACTTCGGTGGGCTGGCGATGGCTCTCGCCAGCACGTCGTCCAGGACCCTCGCCGTCGTCGGGACGTCCAGCTGGGAGTTGTCGATGATGGGCAGGCCGGAGCCGTACCAGCCCGCCATGCGGCCGTGGATCCGGGCCACCTCCTCGTCCGTGAGGCGGCGGTTGCCGGAGCGCTCGGCGTTGCGCTCCAGGACGACCTCCAGCCCGGGCAGCAGGACGACGGGCAGCAGCCCCGGGCCGACATGCCGTTTCCAGCCACCCAGGCCCACGGCAGGGCGGTCGGGGAAGATCGCGTCGTCCAGGATGCACGAGATCCCGTTGGCCAGGAAGTTGCGCGCGGCGAAGCCGCAGGTGCGGCGGGCCAGGCGGTACTGGGCCTCGGAATGGTCGTTCCACCCCGACTGCGGGTCGGCGAAGCCCGAGCGGACCCACTCCCGTACGTCGTCGAGGCTGACGTGGGCCGTGGGCACCCGGCGGTGGTCGGCCCAGTACTTGGCCACGCTCGTCTTCCCGGCGCCCGCCGGGCCGATCAGCAGCACCGCGAGCGTGGTGGCCGCCGGGTCGGGGACGACGGCGGGGGGCGGCGCGCTGGGCATGGGAACCGGACCCCCCGGCGGCAGCGGGACATGCCCGGTGGTGTCGGTGCCCTGCGGGACCGGGGCGTGCTGCGGGGCGGGCGGAGGCGGGACGGGGGGCACCTGCGGCTGGGGCGCGGGCGGGACCGGGCCCGAGGGGGCGCCGAGGTACCCCGGCCGCTGCTGGGGGGCGCCGCCCGGCTGGTGGGGCGGCGGCAGCGGAGAACCCACTGCGTGCTGCATCCGGTGCCACTCCGTCTCGTACAGGCAATGGGCGCTGGTTGTGAGGGGTGCGGACCCCCTCTTCGCTACTGAACGGTACCGCCCCCGGCCGTCGTTTGGTGAACGGCCGGGGGCGGTCCGAAGTGCCCGGTGCGGAAAGCGAATCGGGCGGAAGGGAAGCGGGCGGACCTTCTCGCCCGTCCCGCGTTCCTACTCGCCCACTTCCCCGTAAGCGGCCAGCAGCACGGCCGGGTCGGGGCCCTCCAGGACGTTCGGCTTGGCCAGGCCGTCCAGGACGATGAACCGCAGCAGGTCACCGCGGGACTTCTTGTCGACCTTCATGTTCTCCAGCAGCTTGGGCCACTGGTCGTAGCGGTAGTGCAGCGGCAGCCCCACCGACTCCAGGACCGTGCGGTGCCGGTCGGCCGTCGCGTCGTCCAGCCGGCCCGCGAGACGGCCCAGTTCGGCGGCGAAGTGCATGCCGACGGACACGGCCGCGCCGTGCCGCCACTGGTAGCGCTCGTTCTTCTCGATGGCGTGCGCCAGCGTGTGACCGTAGTTGAGGATCTCCCGCAGGCCCGACTCCTTCAGGTCGGACGAGACCACGTCCGCCTTGACCCTGATGGAGCGCTCGATGAGCTCGGCGGTGTGCGGGCCCGCCGGGGTGCGGGCGGCCTCGGGGTCGGACTCGATCAGGTCGAGGATCGCCGGGTCGGCGATGAAGCCGGCCTTGATGATCTCGGCGAGCCCGGAGACGTAGTCGTTGACCGGCAGCGAGTCCAGCGCGGCCAGGTCGCACAGCACACCGGCCGGCGGATGGAAGGAGCCGACGAGGTTCTTGCCCTCGGCGGTGTTGATGCCGGTCTTGCCGCCGACGGCCGCGTCGACCATGGCCAGCACGGTCGTCGGAACGGCGATCCAGCGCACCCCGCGCAGCCAGGTCGCGGCGACGAACCCGGCCAGGTCGGTGGTGGAGCCACCGCCGACGCCCACGACGACGTCGCTGCGGGTGAAGCCGGACTGGCCGAGCGCCTTCCAGCAGTAGGCGGCGACCTCGGCGGTCTTGGCCTCCTCGGCGTTGGGCACCTGGATGGCGACGGCCTCGTAGCCCTGTCCGGCCAGGTCGGCGCGGAGCGCGTCGCCGGTGTCGGCGAGCGCCTCGGGGTGGATCACGGCCACCCGCTTGACCCGGTCGCCGATGAGCCCGCCCAGCTCGCCCAGCAGCTGACGGCCGACCAGGACCTCGTACGGATCCGAGCCCGCGCTGCCGCCGACCCCGATCCGCGTTACGGACTCGCTGCTCATGCTTCCTTCAACTCCAAAGCGTCCAAGGCCACTTGGGTGACCTCTTCGGGCGTACGGCCGTCCGTGGCCACGACCGCGGTGGCGACACCCTCGTAGAGGTGGCGGCGGGCCTCCATCAGCTCGCGCCACTGCTTGCGCGGATTGACGGCGAGCAGGGGGCGCGCCGCGTTCAGTCCGGTGCGCTTGACGGCTTCCTCGACGTCCATGGCCAGGTAGACCACGCGCTGTCCGGCCAGCAGCGCGCGGGTGTCCGCGTCCAGGATCGAGCCGCCGCCGAGCGCCAGGACACCGTCGTGCCCGGCGAGCGCGCGCCGGACGGCCCGCTTCTCGATCGCGCGGAAGGTCTCCTCGCCCTCGTCGACGAAGATCTCCGCGATGCTGCGGCCCGCCTCGGCGACGATGTCGTCGTCGGTGTCCCGGTAGCCGACGCCGAGCCGCTCGGCGAGCAGCTGCCCGACGGTGGACTTGCCGACGCCCATCGGGCCGACCAGGACGACCAGCGGCCCGCTCATCGGATGTGCAGGCTGTCGAGGTACGACCGCACGTTGCGGCGGGTCTCGGTGACGCTGTCGCCGCCGAACTTCTCCGCCACCGCGTCCGCGAGCACCAGCGCGACCATCGCCTCGGCGACGATCCCGGCGGCCGGGACCGCGCACACGTCGGAGCGCTGGTGGTGCGCCTGGGTCGCCTCGCCCGTGGCCACGTCCACCGTCCGCAGCGCCCGCGGCACGGTCGCGATCGGCTTCATCGCCGCGCGCACGCGCAGCAGCTCGCCGGTGGTGAGTCCGCCCTCGGTGCCGCCGGAACGGCCGCTCGTGCGCCGGATACCGTCGGGCGTGGTGACGATCTCGTCGTGGGCCTTCGAGCCGGGCACCCGCGCGAGGTCGAAGCCGTCGCCGACCTCGACGCCCTTGATCGCCTGGATGCCCATCAGGGCCGCGGCGAGGCGGGCGTCCAGCCGGCGGTCCCAGTGCACGTGCGAGCCCAGGCCGACCGGGACGTCGTACGCCAGCACCTCGACGACGCCGCCGAGGGTGTCGCCGTCCTTGTGGGCCTGGTCGATCTCCGCGACCATCGCCTTCGACGCGTCCGCGTCCAGGCAGCGGACCGGGTCCGCGTCCAGCTTCTCGACGTCCGCCGGGGTCGGCAGGACGCCGTAGGGCGCCTTCGCGGCGGCCAGCTCGACGACGTGCGAGACGATCTCGATGCCGGCCGTCTCCTTCAGGTACGACCGGGCCACCGCGCCCAGCGCGACCCGGGCGGCCGTCTCACGCGCGGAGGCGCGCTCCAGGATCGGCCGGGCCTCGTCGAAGCCGTACTTCTGCATCCCGGCGAGGTCGGCGTGGCCGGGGCGCGGGCGGGTGAGCGGGGCGTTGCGGGCCAGGCCCGCGAGGACCTCGGGGTCGACCGGGTCGGCCGACATGACCTGCTCCCACTTCGGCCACTCCGTGTTGCCCACCATGACGGCGACCGGCGAACCCATGGTCAGGCCGTGGCGGACACCGCCGAGGAAGGTGACCTCGTCGCGCTCGAACTTCATGCGCGCACCACGCCCGTAGCCGAGCCGTCGCCGCGCGAGATGGTCGGCGACCATTTCCGTGGTGATCGGCACGCCGGCGGGAAGGCCCTCCAGCGTCGCGACAAGTGCGGGACCGTGGGACTCCCCCGCGGTCAGCCAACGCAGCCTGCTCAACGATGCTCCTCAGTGCTCGCGCCCTGGTACTGCTCTGCGCACGCGCGTCCGTCGCGTACGTCGTCGGCGTGACCGGGTGCGCGGCCCTGGCCCGCCACCTCCGATCCTCCCACGTCCTGGCTCCTCGACCGGTCGAGGGTCCAGCCAGCGGACGGTGGAACCGGGGCGGGTCAGGAGGGGTGAGCGGTCCCGCGGGCGGCGAGAGCGTGCTCGCCCGCCTTGCGCATGGCCTCCACCGGCGCCGGGGCCCGCCCGGTCATCCGCTCCACCTGGAGGACCGCCTGGTGCACGAGCAGGTCGAGGCCGCTGACGACGGCGCCGCCGAACATGGACCAGCGGGCGGCCAGCTCGGTCGGCCACGGGTCGTAGAGCACGTCGAACAGGGTGGCGGGGCGCTCCGGCACCGCGGCGGCGAGGGCGTCCGTGGCCCCGGCCGGGGTGGTCGCGACGACCAGCGGGAAGCGCAGCGCGTCGGCGGCGTCCACCCAGTCGGCGATCCGGACGTCGACGTCGAGCCGCTCGCCCCACTGCCGCATCTCGGCGGCGCGCGCCGCGCTGCGGACGTAGGCGACGATCTCGCCGGTGCAGACCCTGGTCAGCGCGGCCAGGGCGGAGGACGCGGTGGCGCCGGCGCCGAGGATCGCGGCCGAGTCGACCTGTTCGACACCACGCTCGCGCAGGGCGGCGACCATGCCGGGGATGTCCGTGTTGTCGCCGAGCCGACGGCCGTCGCCGGTGAACACGAGGGTGTTGACCGCCTCGACGGAGGCGGCCGTCTCGCTGATCTCGTCGAGCAGCGGGATGACCGCGCGCTTCAGCGGCATGGTCAGCGAGAGACCGGCCCATTCGGCGCCGAGCCCGGCGACGAAGCCGGGCAGGGCCGCCTCGTCGACGTCGAAGCGGTCGTACGTCCAGCCGGTGAGGTCCAGGGCCTCGTACGCGGCGCGGTGCAGCACCGGGGAGAGGGAGTGGACGATGGGGCTGCCGAGTACCGCGGCCCGGCGGGCGTCAGTTGCCCGTGCTGGCATCGAACTTGTCCTTGAGTTTCTGGAAATCGGCGTAGGTCTTGGCGAATTCGGTATTGCTCTCGCCGTCGGTCGCCACGAAATAGATCCAGCCGTCGGTGGTCGGATTCATCGTGGCCTTCAGCGCGTCCTCACCGGGATTGCCGATCGGTCCCGGCGTCAGGCCCTTGTTGGTGTACGTGTTGTACGGGTCCTTGTTGCTGTTGATCTCGGACTCGCTGATGTTGATCTTGCTCTCGCCCTTCAGGTAGTTGAAGGTCGAGTCGAACTGGAGCAACTGGTTGGTCTGGTCGTTCGTCGGCTTGAGCCGGTTGTAGACGACCTCCGCCATCTTGCGGTAGTCGTCGTGCGTCTTGCCCTCGGCCTGGACCAGGCTGGCGACCGTGATGACCTGCAGCGGGCTTTCCAGCTTGAGCGTCCTGGCCTTGGCCTCGAGGTCGTACTCGCCGTACACCTCGTTGGCGTGGGCGACCATCGACTTCAGGACCGCCTCGGGCTTCATCCCCTTGGCCGCGCCGTAGGTCCCCGGGAAGAGGAAGCCCTCCAGCGGATCCTTGATGTCCTCGTTGTCGTTCGCCCAGGCGGGCAGGCCGAGCGTCTTGTACTCGTTCTCCGCCACCTTTCTGGTGGCACCGGAGGCGAGTCCGAGTTTCGTGTCGATGGCCTTGTAGACGGACACGTTCCGCTGGCCCGGGGTGACCATCACATTGGCCTGGCTCGCCGGGTCGAGCATCATCTCCACGGCGCTCTTCGCGGACATCTCCTTGCGCAGGATGTACGCGCCCGCCTGGATGCCGCCGGCCTCGGGGTTGCTCGTGACCGCGGAGACGAACGCGTCCACGCTCTTGACGACGCCGGCCTCCTTGAGCAGCCTGCCGATGGCGGCGCCGCCGGAGCCCTTGGGCACCTCGATGCTCACGGTCTGCTTCGTGCCGTCGCCCGTGTAGTCCGGAGCCGCGGCGTAACGATTCTGGTAGTAGTCGTAGCCGAAATATCCGACGCCCGCGACGCCACCGCCGAACACCAGCACGACGACCAGACAGGCGCAGCCGCTGCGGCTCTTCTTGCTCTTCGTGCCCTTGCCGCCCCGGCCCCGCCGGTCGCCGCGGCCCTCCGGCTCGTCGTCGTCCTCGGCCCCTCCGCCCGCGAAGAAGGCGTGCTCGCCCTGATCGGGACCCGGGTCCCAGTCGGGCCGCTGCCCGGCCTCGGTGTCGGCCTCCGGCGCCGGCTCCGGTTCGGGCTCGGCTCTGCGACGCGCGGGCGGTTCCGGCGGCGGGTACGCGTCGGGAGTGCCGTAGAAGTCGGGCTGCTCGGCGCCGTAGGCCGCGGCCTGCTGACCGTAGGGGTCACCGGGGTCGGCGGCGTACGGGACGTGGGCATGGGTGCCGGTGCCGTCCCAGCCGCCCTCCTGATACCCCTCGTGGTAGGCCTGCGGGTCCTGGTGGGCGTACTGCTGGTCCTGCGCGCCGTACTGCTGCTGGTCGTAGCCCTGGTACTGCGGGTCGTACTGCTGCTGCCCGTACTGCTGCTGGTCGTACTGCTGCGCCTGTCCCTGGCCCCAGTCGCCGTACTCCTGCTGCTGCGGCTGCTGCGGGTAGTGGTGGTGCTGTGGCTGGCCGCCGTAGGCAGGCTGATGGCCCGTGGGGGCCTGCTGCCCTTCCCATCCGCCGTCCCCGTACAACGGGTCCTCCGGATGCCACGGTTCGGAGCCAGAGCCCCGGCCATACTCAGTCATCGATCCCCTAGAGCCGCGAGGCGGCGATCACGCGGCTTCTCAGGCCCGTCACCGTTCCGTCTCTCTCTGTGCGGCCGCTGTTCGAACACCGCCGCATCGCGCGGAACGTTACCGTATCGCGATCAGACAACCACTTCGACGCCCTCGCCCGGCGCCTTGCCTGACACCCGTTCGGATTCCAGGGCCTGCTGAAGGATGATCACAGCGGCCGCCTGGTCGATCACCGAGCGGCCCTTCTTCGCCTTCACACCCGAGGCACGCAGTCCCTGACTGGCCGTCACCGTCGTCATCCTCTCGTCCACCAGACGTACGGATACGGGCGCGATTTTGTTCGCCAGCTCCTGGGCGAAGCCGCGGACCTTGACCGCCGCCGGGCCCTCGCCCCCTTTGAGGGAGCGAGGCAGACCCACCACGACCTCGATCGGCTCGTACTCCTCGACCAGTTGTCCGAGCCGGCGGTAGGCCGCGGGGAGGTCCCGGCCGGGGACCGTCTCCACCGGAGTGGCGAGGATCCCGTCGGGGTCGCACGAGGCGACCCCGATCCGGGCGTCCCCGACGTCGATCGCGAGTCGGCGGCCCTTCCTCATCGGCAGGCTCACTTCGCCGTTTCCGCCACGAGCCGCTCGACGGCGTCGACGGCGTCGCCGACGGCGGCCGGGTTCTGGCCACCGCCCTGGGCGACGTCCGGCTTGCCGCCACCGCCGCCGCCGAGGGTCTTGGCGGCCGTGCGGACCAGCTCGCCGGCCTTGAGGCCGCGCTCGCGGGCGGCCTCGTTGGTGGCGATGACCGTCAGCGGCTTGCCGTTGCTGACCGTGAACAGGGCCACCACGGCGGCCCGGCCGCCCTGGATGCGGCCGCGCACGTCGAGGACGAGCCTGCGCAGGTCGTCGGGGGTCGTGCCGTCCGGGACCTGACCGGTGACGAGAGCGACACCGCGGACGTCCTTGGCGGACTCCACGAGACCGGCGGCCGCCTGGAGGACCTTCTCCGCGCGGAACTTCTCGATCTCCTTCTCGGCGTCCTTCAGCTTGCCGAGCATGGCGGAGACCTTCTCCGGGAGCTCCTCCGGACGGCCCTTGATCAGCTCCTGGAGCTGCGCGACGACGGTGTGCTCCCGGGCCAGGAAGTTGTAGGCGTCGACGCCGACGAGGGCCTCGATGCGGCGGACGCCGGAACCGATCGACGACTCGCCGAGCAGCTTCACCAGGCCCAGCTGGGAGGTGTTGTGCACGTGCGTGCCACCGCACAGCTCCTTGGAGAAGTCCCCGATGGTCACGACCCGGACCCGCTCGCCGTACTTCTCGCCGAACTCGGCGATGGCGCCCTGCTTCTTGGCCTCGTCGATGCCCATGACGTCGGCACGGACGTCCAGGTCGCGGGCGAGGATCTCGTTGATCTTCTGCTCGACGTCGGTCATCACGGCCGTCGGGACGGCGGAGGGGGAACCGAAGTCGAAGCGGAAGCGGCCGGGCTGGTTCTCGGAACCGGCCTGGGCGGCCGTCGGGCCGAGGGCGTCGCGCAGCGCCTGGTGCGTGAGGTGCGTGGCCGAGTGGGCGCGGGCGATGGCCGTGCGGCGGCGCCCGTCGATCGAGGCGTGGGCCTTGGCGCCGAGCGTGACCTCGCCGACCTGGACGACGCCCTTGTGGACGTACACGCCGGGGACCGGCTTCTGGGTGTCGCGGATCTCGATGACGGCGCCGGTGTCCACCTTGATGCGGCCGGTGTCACCGATCTGGCCGCCGCCCTCGGCGTAGAACGGGGTGCGGTCGAGGACGATCTCGACCTCGTCGCCCTCGGTGGCGGCCGGCGAGGAGGCGCCGTCGACGAGGATGCCGACGATCGTCGACTCGCCCTCGGTGTCGGTGTAGCCGATGAAGTCGGTGGCGCCGGCCCGGTCGGCGATCTCGCGGTAGGCGCCGACGCCGGCGTGCCCGGTCTTCTTGGCCTGGGCGTCGGCCTTGGCGCGCTCCCGCTGCTCCTTCATCAGGCGGCGGAAGCCGTCCTCGTCCACGGACAGCCCCTGCTCGGCGGCCATCTCGAGGGTGAGGTCGATCGGGAAGCCCCAGGTGTCGTGGAGCAGGAAGGCCTTGTCGCCCGCGAGGACCGAACCGCCGGACTGCTTGGTCTCGCTGACGGCGGTGTCGAGGATGTTGGTGCCGGCCTTGAGCGTCTTGAGGAAGGCGTTCTCCTCGGCGAGGGCGACCTTCTCGATGCGCTCGCGGTCGGTGATGAGCTCGGGGTACTGCTGGCCCATCATCTCGATGACGGTGTCGATGAGGTCCTTGACGACCGGGCCGGTGGCGCCGAGGAGGCGCATGTTGCGGATGGCGCGGCGCATGATGCGGCGCAGGACGTAACCGCGGCCCTCGTTGCCGGGGGTGACGCCGTCGCCGATGAGCATCACGGAGGTGCGCATGTGGTCGGTCACCACGCGCAGCGAGACGTCCGACTCGTGGGCCCGGCCGTACTCGACGCCGGTCAGCTCGGTGGCCTTCTTGATGACGGCCATCGAGGTGTCGATCTCGTACATGTTCTGCACGCCCTGCAGAATCATGGCGAGGCGCTCCAGGCCGAGGCCCGTGTCGATGTTCTTGCTCGGCAGCTCGCCGAGGATCTCGAAGTTGTCCTTGCCGATGCCCTCGCCGCGCTCGTACTGCATGAAGACGAGGTTCCAGATCTCCACGTACCGCTCGTCGTTGACGGCGGGGCCGCCCTCGACGCCGAACTCGGGGCCGCGGTCGTAGTTGATCTCGGAACAGGGGCCGCAGGGTCCGGGGACGCCCATGGACCAGTAGTTGTCCTTCATGCCGAGGCGCTGGATGCGCTCCTTCGGCACGCCGACGACCTCGTGCCACAGCCGCTCGGCCTCGTCGTCGTCCTTGTAGACGGTGATCCAGAGCCGCTCCGGGTCCAGGCCGTAACCGCCCTTGTCCTGGGGCGTGGTGAGCAGCTCCCAGGCGTACTTGATGGCGCCTTCCTTGAAGTAGTCGCCGAAGGAGAAGTTGCCGCACATCTGGAAGAACGTGCCGTGGCGGGTGGTCTTGCCGACCTCTTCGATGTCGGGCGTGCGCACGCACTTCTGCACGCTGGTGGCGCGCGACCACGGCGGCTTGACCTCACCGAGGAAGTACGGCTTGAAGGGGACCATGCCGGCGGGGACCAGGAGCAGAGTCGGGTCGTCCGCGATGAGCGACGCCGAAGGGACGACGGTGTGCCCGCGCTCCTCGTAGAAGCTCAGCCAGCGGCGGCGGATCTCGGCCGACTCCATCAGTGGTCCTCATTCCGGTTGTGCGAGTACGTCGTGTTCTCGATGTGCTCGGGGTACGTGGGGGTGCTGCGGTGGTTCTCGATGGCGGTGTACCGCCGGGGCGCGGGGAGTTCGGGGTCGTCGTGGATCCCCAGCGCCTCCCCCAGCTCGGCCTCCCGCTGGGCCATGTTGTCGCGGACGTCGAGCGCGAAGCCCACCGCGCGGTCCTTGAGGCGCGCTCCCGTCTCGAGCGCCTTGTTGGCCGCGGTCGCGGCCAGGCTCTCGGGGGTCAGCTGCCTCAGCTTGCGGTTGACCTTGGTGGTGGCCCAGACACCGGCGGCGACGCCCGTGGTGAACCAGAAGGTACGGCGGAACATCGCTGGTCTCAGTCCCTCTTTCCACGGGGCGTGCGCTTCTCCCGCCGGGAGACCGTCCGGCCCACGATCACGGTCCGCCGGGGCTCCCGGGCGGGCACGTCGTCCTTGCGGCCGCCGAGGGCCCGGCGGACGCCGTAGCCGAAGGCGGCGACCTTCACCAGGGGGCCGCCGAAGGTGGAGGCGACCGTGGTGGACAGCGCCGAGGCGTTCGACGTGACTTCCTGGACGTCGGTGGCGATCGCGTCGACCCGGTCGATCTGGGTCTGCGCGGAACGCACCGCCGCGGAGGCGTCGGCCAGCAGCGGGACCGCCTGCTCGGTCACGTCGGCGACGAGTCTGGTGGTCGCCCTGAGCGTCTGGGCCAGCCTCGCCAGCGCGACGGCGAGGAAGGAGACCAGGATCGCCCAGAACACGGCCACCAGGATGCCGGCCACCTCTCCACCGGACACTGCGCACCCGCTCCCTGTCTGACGAACACCTATCTCTGGAGGCGAGCCTATCGCGCCGACGCCGGCGTTCCGTACCGGATTAGGCGCGCGAAAGCCCGCCGCCCCACCTGCCCCGAAGGGCAGGGGGACGACGGGCCTCGGCGCAGGAGTCCTACGTCCGCCGCGGACCGATCCGGAAAGGGATCAGCGGGCGTAGTACTCGACGACGAGCTGCTCGTCGCAGATCACCGGGATCTCCTTGCGGTTCGGCTCACGGTCCAGGCGGAAGGCCAGGGCGCGGAGGTTCACCTGGAGGTAGCGCGGGGTCTCGCCGTCGGGGGCGAAGCCGCCCTCGCGGGAGATCGAGAACAGCGTCTTCTCACGGCTGCGCTCGCGCACCATGACGACGTCGTCCGGCTTGACGCGGAACGAGGGCTTGTCGACCTTCTGGCCGTTGACCTCGATGTGGCCGTGGACGACCATCTGGCGGGCCTGGTAGATCGTGCGGGCGATGCCCGAACGCAGGACCAGCGCGTCGAGACGGCGCTCGAGCTCGATGATCAGGGCCTCACCGGTCTTGCCCTGGACCTTGGAGGCACGCTCGTAGGCGCGGACGAGCTGACGCTCGGACACGTCGTACTGCGCGCGCAGACGCTGCTTCTCGAGCAGACGGACCTTGTAGTCCGAGTTCTGCTTGCGGCCACGGCCGTGCTCACCCGGCGGGTAGGGGCGCGCCTCGAAGTACTTGACGGCCTTCGGGGTCAGCGCGATGCCGAGGGCACGCGACTTCTTGACCTTGGGACGGGGCTGGTTCGCCACGATCTCTCACTTTCCAGAATTTCCGGCTTGTCAGAGTTAAGGGAGGTCGCATCCGCAGCCGGGGAAACCCGTCGGGTCCGCGTGGAACCTGTCGGGCAGCCGCTCCCCTGGTCTGGGCACATACGTGCAGCACGCGAGTTGCCCACCGACCGATCCCGGAATCCCGGGTGGTGATGGGCTGCCCGCGACACCTTCGACGGTGCGCGACGCTCCTGGAGCGAGGTCCGAGGACCGGTGCTCCGGCCGACTGTCCTGTTCTGACTGCACGGGACGCGGCACTTCGGGCGAGTCTACAGGGTGCTCAGGACCCGTCGCGACCGAGGTGCTGCCTGGTCCACTCGACCGCGTCCGCGTAGCGGGCCTCGGCGCCGTGCCGGGTGGGTTCGTAGTACTCGCGGTCCTTGATGGCGTCCGGGGCGTACTGCTGGGCGGCGATGCCCTCGGGCAGGTCGTGCGGATACACGTACCCCTGGGCGTGCCCCAGCTTGGCGGCGCCCTTGTAGTGCCCGTCACGCAGATGCGGCGGCACCGGGCCGGCCAGTCCCTTGCGCACGTCTTCCAGGGCGGCGCCGATCGCGGTCGTCGCGGCGTTGGACTTGGGCGCCAGGGCGAGGGCGATCGTGGTGTGGCTCAGCGTGAGGGCGGCCTCGGGGAAGCCGATCATGGCGACGGCCTGGGCGGCGGCCACCGCGAGGGGCAGCGCGCCCGGATCGGCCAGGCCGATGTCCTCGCTGGCGGAGATCATCAGGCGGCGGGCGATGAAGCGGGGGTCCTCTCCGGCCTCGATCATGCGGGCCAGGTAGTGCAGCGCCGCGTCGACGTCGGAGCCCCGGATGGACTTGATGAGGGCGCTGGCGACGTCGTAGTGCTGGTCGCCGTCACGGTCGTACTTCACCGCCGCGCGGTCGACGGTCTGCTCCAGGGTCTGGAGGCTGATCCCCGTCTCGTCCTGGTCCAGGGCGGCCCCGGCGGCCGCCTCCAGGGCGGTGAGGGCACGGCGGGCGTCGCCGCCGGCGATGCGCAGCAGATGCGCCTCGGTGTCCTCGGGGAGGGTGAGGGCGCCCTTGAGGCCGCGGTCGTCGGTCAGGGCGCGCCGGACGAGGCCGCGCAGGTCGTCGTCCGTGAGGGGTTCGAGGGTCAGCAGCAGGGAGCGGGAGAGCAGGGGCGAGATCACCGAGAAGTACGGGTTCTCGGTGGTCGCCGCGATCAGCGTCACCCAGCGGTTCTCGACGGCGGGCAGGAGGGAGTCCTGCTGGGCCTTGCTGAAGCGGTGGATCTCGTCGAGGAAGAGGACGGTCTCCTTGCCGTAGCCGCCGATGGCGCGGCGGGCGCCGTCGATGACCGCCCGGACCTCCTTGACGCCCGCGGTGATGGCCGACAGCTCGACGAACCGCTTGTTGGTGGCCTTGGAGACGACGTACGCCAGGGTCGTCTTCCCGGTGCCGGGCGGTCCCCAGAGGATCACCGAGGAGGGCCCGGCCGGACCCGTGGCGCCCTCGCCGACCAGGCGGCGCAGGGGTGAGCCCGGCTTCAGCAGGTGCTGCTGGCCCACCACCTCGTCGAGGGTGCGCGGACGCATCCGGACCGCCAGGGGGCTCCCGGCGGGGTCCTTCTCCTGGCGGTCTTCGGCTGCGGCGGTGAACAGGTCGGGCTCCACACGTCGGAGCCTACGTCAGAGGTCCGACAGTCCTGTCCCGCGCCGGGTGAGCGGCCCGCTGCGACGCCTGTCCGGCGCCGGGCTCAGGCCCAGAGGTCAGCGCCCCAGCGGGTCAGGATCAGCATGGCGATGATGCCGACGTGGGTGACCGGCAGGACCCAGGTGAACTCGGCGAGGAATCGCTTCAGCCAGCCCGGGGCGGGCAGCAGGCCGTTGCGCACGTTGAACGAGGTGACGTACCAGAACATGGTGATCGTCGCCACCCAGGCCAGCGAGCACCACAGGCACAGGGCGTTGATCTCGTACAGCGACTGGTACTGGAGCCAGGTGCAGAAGCCCACGCCGAAGAGGGTGCCGCCGTTGAAGGTCAGCCAGTACCAGCGCGGGAAGGCGGCCCGGGTCAGCAGGCTCACGCCGACGCAGATGACGATGCCGTAGGCGACGAGGCCGAGCATCGGGTTGGGGAAACCGAAGACGGCGGCCTGCTTGCTCTCCATGACGCTGCCGCAGCTGATGATCGGGCTGATGCTGCAGCTCGGCGTGAAGGTCTCGCCGGCGACCTTGGCCTCGAGGATCTTGAACTTGTCGAGCGTGATGACCCAGGCGGCCAGCAGACCGGCGGCACCGGTGATCAGCAGCAGGATCGCGAACGCACGGCTGCCGCCCACGGTCCGGGGCTCGGTCGCGGTGGTGACGCGGTCGGGCTCGGATTCCGTGGAGACGTCTTTGACTGTCGTCTTGCTCATCACGCCGATTCCGTCACTTGAGAGTTGGACCATCTTCGGGCAGGGCCATTGTGCCGCACGGGGCCGGGTGCGCACCGTTCGGTGCGCATAAGGAAGTACGCACGGGCGCCCCTCGGCGTTCGGTTCCGGCCAAGGCCAGGCGTACGACGGCACACGCGCGGGGTGCCCGGGCGACGGCGGCCTCGGGAGGAGGAACGGGCGGCCGCCAGGTTGACGCGGTGGCGCATGACGAGGGCGCCGGGTCGTCCGACCCGGCGCCCTCCTCGGGCTTTCGCGCCCGTCAGCCGAGCTTCGACTCCAGTTCCGCCACGATCTCGTTGACGCCGACCGCCCGCTGCTCGCCGGACTCCATGTCCTTGAGCTGGACGACGCCCTCGGCGAGGTCGCGTTCACCGGCGACGATCGTGTAGCGGGCCCCGCTGCGGTTGGCGCTCTTCATGGCGCCCTTGAGCCCCCGCGCGCCGTAGGAGAAGTCCGCCGCCACGCCGAGCTTGCGCAGCTCGGTGACCTTGGCGAAGAGGACCCGGCGGGCCTCCTCGCCGAGCGGGACGGCGAACACGGAGGTCGCCGCGGGCAGCTCCAGCTCCACCCCCTCCGCCTCCAGCGCCAGCACCGTGCGGTCGACGCCCAGCGCCCAGCCCACCGACGGCAGCGCGGGGCCGCCGATCATCTCGGAGAGACCGTCGTAGCGGCCGCCGCCGCCCACCGCGGACTGGGAGCCCAGTCCGTCGTGGACGAACTCGAAGGTCGTGCGGGTGTAGTAGTCGAGGCCGCGGACCAGCTTCGGGTCGTCCTCGAAGACCACGCCCGCCGCCGTGATCAGCTCCCGGACCTCCTCGTGGTACGCCTTGCACGCGTCACAGAGGTAGTCGCGCAGGAGCGGCGCGCCCCCGAGCTGCTTCTGGACCGCCTCGCGCTTGTCGTCCAGCACCCGCAGGGGGTTGATCTCCGCGCGGCGCAGCGTGTCCTCGTCGAGGTCGAGGCCCCGCAGGAAGGTCTGGAGCGCCTCCCGGTACACCGGGCGGCACTCCTTGTCGCCGAGGCTGTTCAGCAGGATGCGGAAGTCGCGCAGCCCCAGCGACCGGTACGCCTGGTCGGCCAGGATGATCAGCTCGGCGTCCAGCGCCGGGTCCTCCGCGCCGATCGCCTCGGCCCCGACCTGGGAGAAGTGCCGGTAACGACCCGCCTGCGGCTTCTCGTACCGGTAGTACGAACCCGAGTACCAGAGCTTGACCGGCAGGTTGCCCTGCTTGTGCAGGTTCGCCTCCAGGGCGGCGCGCAGCACCGACGCCGTGCCCTCCGGGCGCAGGGCCAGCCGGTCGCCGCCCTTGGTCTCGAAGGCGTACATCTCCTTGCTGACGATGTCGGTGGATTCACCCACACCGCGCGCGAACAGGTTGACGTCCTCGAAGCCGGGCGTCTCGACGTAGCCGTAGCCGGAGTTGCGCAGCGGGGCGGCGATCGCCTCGCGCACCGCGAGGAACTTCGCGGACCGCGGCGGAATCAGGTCGTACGTGCCCTTGGGGGCCTGAAAGGTACTCACGGAAGGTCTCTCGTCACATTCCTCGTCGGGGAGGGGCGTGCGTACCCGCTCCCTGGCCGCCGGCCGCCACCTGCCGCAGATGCGGGTTGGTGGCGCGCTCCTGGCCGATGGTCGTCTGGGGGCCGTGGCCGGACAGCACCACGGTCGAGTCGTCGAGCGGCAGGCACACACGGGCCAGCGAGTCGAGCATCTCGGCCATGTCACCGCCGGGCAGGTCGGTGCGTCCGATGGAGCCGGCGAACAGCAGATCCCCGGAGAAGAAGACCGACGGGACGTCGGCCGTCTCGGGCATCCGGAAGGTCACCGACCCCTTGGTATGGCCCGGGGCGTGGGCGACGGAGAACTCCAGACCGGCCAGGTGCAGGCCGACGCCGTCGGCCAGTTCGCGGACGTCGTCCGGCTCCCCCACGGTCAGCTCGCCCATCAGCGGCATCCCGATGGACCGGCCGAGCGCCTTCTCGGGGTCGCTCATCATGTAGCGGTCCTCGGGGTGGATCCAGGCCGGTACGTCGTGCGCGCCGCACACCGGGACGACCGAGGCCACGTGGTCGATGTGGCCGTGGGTGAGGACGACGGCGACGGGCTTGAGCCGATGCTTCCTGATCGCTTCCTCGACTCCCGGGGCCGCCTGGTGGCCCGGGTCGATGATCACGCACTCCTCACCGGCGGCGGGGGCGACGAGATAACAGTTCGTCCCCCAGGCCCCGGCGGGGAACCCGGCAATGAGCACGATCGTCCTTCGTTTGTGTCGATACGCGTGGGCTTCTGGGCGGCTGCGCCAGTGGTCAGAGCCTACCGGCGCTGCCGATTCCTCAGCGAACCCATATACGGTACGGGGCACACGCAGGCGGTCGGCTCACAAGACGCACGCGTCCCAGTCGACGTACGAGACGCACGAGGAGAGAACCCGGTGGTCACCCAGGAACAGCGGAAGCGTCAGCTCGCCCGGGAGAAGTTCTTGCGGCAGCAGCAGCGGCGCACCTCCGCGCGACGCAGGGCGCGCGTGCGCAACTCGGTGATCGCGTCGGTGCTCGGCGTGATCGTCATCGGCAGTGTGGCGCTGTACACGACCGGTGTCATGAAGGACGACGACAAGACGAACGCGAGCGCGGAGACGACGCCCTCCGCGACGCCCAGCGCCGTCAAGGACCCGTGCGAGAAGGCGGCCGCGGGCTCGGTCAAGACGCAGACCTGGAAGAAGGAGCCGGCGGTCACGATCGACAAGTCGGCGAAGTACACGATGACCCTCGCGACGACGTGCGGGGACATCGGCATAGCGCTCAAGGCGAAGGCCGCGCCGCACACGGTGAACTCGTTCAGCTTCCTCGCCGGCAAGGGCTACTTCGACCACACCAAGTGCCACCGGCTCACCACCAGCGGCATCTACGTGCTGCAGTGCGGCGACCCCACGGGCAGCGGCAGCGGCGGTCCCGGGTACACCATCCCGGACGAGAACCTGAAGGACGCCACCCTCAAGAACAACATCTACCCGGCGGGCACGATCGCGATGGCCAACACCGGTCAGGCGCACACCGGGGGCAGCCAGTTCTTCCTCGTCTACCAGGACAGTCAGCTGCCGCCGAGCTACACGCCCTTCGGCACCGTCTCGGCCGACGGCATGAAGGTGCTGGCGAAGATCGCAGCCGCCGGTGAGAACACGGGCGCGGGTGACGGAGCCCCGAACGCGACGGTCGTGATCGACAAGGCGACGGTCACGAAATCCTGACGGCGATCCGACGACTAACGGGCGGTCAACTGCGCAATTTCGGTCGCGCTGGATGCGGACAGGCGGCCCGCCGGTCGCCTATGTTGGCCGTGACGAAACTGTGGACGATGCCCGGGGGCGCTGAAGCCCCTCGGAGGCATCATGTGGAGGAGGCGCTGTGAGCAGCGACCCGTGGGGCCGCGTCGACGAGACGGGGACCGTGTACGTGCGTACGGCCGACGGCGAGCAGGTGGTCGGTTCCTGGCAGGCAGGCTCCCCCGAGGAGGCGCTGGCCTATTTCGAGCGCAAGTACGAGGGCCTGGTTGTCGAGATCGGCCTCCTCGAGAAGCGAGTGAAGACCACCGATCTGTCGACCAAGGACGCGCAGGTCGCGATCGACCACATCCGCGAACAGGTCGACGCGCACCACGCGGTCGGTGACCTCCAGGCACTGCGGGACCGGCTGGACAAGCTCGTGACGACCGTCGAGTCGCGGCGCGAGGAGCGCAAGCAGCAGCGGGCCAAGCAGTCCGACGAGGCCCGCAAGGCCAAGGAGGAGCTGGTCGACGAGGCCGAGCAGCTGGCGCAGTCCGACCAGTGGCGGGCCGCCGGTGAGCGGCTGCGGGCGCTGGTGGACACCTGGAAGGGGCTGCCGCGTCTGGACCGCAAGTCGGACGACGAGCTGTGGCACCGGTTCTCGCACGCGCGCTCGGCGTTCTCCAAGCGCCGCAAGGCGCACTTCGCGCAGCTGGACGCGCAGCGCGAGGAGGCCCGCCGGACCAAGGAGCGGCTGGTCTCCGAGGCCGAGGCGCTGTCCGGTTCGTCGGACTGGGGTCCGACGGCGGCCCGCTACCGCGAGCTGATGGCGGAGTGGAAGGCGGCGGGCCGCGCCCAGCGCGAGCACGAGGACGACCTCTGGAACCGCTTCCGCGGCGCCCAGGACGTCTTCTTCGCCGCTCGCAGCTCGGTGTTCGCCGAGCGGGACGCGGAGCAGACGGAGAACCTGAAGCTCAAGGAGGAGCTGGCCGAGGAGGCCGAGAAGCTCCTGCCGATCGGCGACCTGAAGGCCGCGCGTGCCGCGTTCCGCTCGATCAACGAGCGCTGGGAGGCCATCGGCCACGTGCCGCGCGACGCCCGGCCGAAGGTCGAGGGCCGGATGCACGCCGTGGAGCGGGCGATGCAGGAGTCCGAGGAGGCCGAGTGGCGCCGGACGAACCCGGAGGCACGCGCGCGTGCCGCGGGTCTGACCGGTCAGCTCCAGGCCGCCGTGGACAAGCTGCGGACGCAGATCGACCAGGCCCGCGCCCAGGGCAACTCCGCGAAGGCGGACAAGCTGGAGCGTGAGCTCGAAGGCCGTCAGGCGCTGCTGGACCAGGCCCTGAAGGGTCTCCAGGAGTTCGGCGGCTGATCCGGGCCGCCGACCCGCCGGGCCGGACGCACGAAGAGACCCCCGTACATCGCGTACGGGGGTCTCTCGCGTGCTGGGCTACGGCCTGCGCGCCGAGGTGACCCGGTAGACGTCGTAGACGCCCTCCACGCCGCGTACGGCCTTCAGGACGTGCCCCAGGTGCTTGGGGTCGCCCATCTCGAAGGTGAAGCGGGAGGTGGCCACCCGGTCGCGGGACGTCTGGACCGCCGCGGACAGGATGTTGACGTGCTGGTCGGACAGCACCCGGGTGACGTCCGAGAGGAGGCGGGAGCGGTCCAGGGCCTCGACCTGGATGGCGACCAGGAAGACGGAGGACTGCGTGGGCGCCCACTCGACCTCGAGGATGCGCTCCGGCTCGCGGGACAGCGACTCCACGTTGACGCAGTCGCTGCGGTGAACCGATACACCACTGCCGCGCGTGACGAAGCCGATGATCGGGTCGCCGGGCACGGGCGTACAGCAGCGGGCCAGCTTGACCCAGACGTCGTCGACGCCCTTGACGACCACGCCGGGGTCCTGGTTGCTGCGCCGCTTGCGGCCACGGGTGCGGGACGGGACCGTCTCGTCGATCTCCTCGGTGGCCGCCTCCTCGCCGCCGAGGGCCTGCACCAGCTTCTGCACGACGTTCTGCGCGGCCACGTGACCCTCGCCGATCGCCGCGTAGAGCGAGGAGATGTCCGGGTAGCGCATCTCGTGCGCCAGCGTGACCAGCGAGTCGCCGGTGAGGATGCGCTGGATCGGCAGGTTCTGCTTGCGCATGGCGCGCGCGATGGCGTCCTTGCCCTGCTCGATGGCCTCGTCGCGGCGCTCCTTGGAGAACCAGGCGCGGATCTTGTTGCGGGCGCGCGGCGACTTGACGAAGTTCAGCCAGTCCCGGGAGGGCCCGGCCCCGGCCGCCTTGGAGGTGAAGACCTCCACCAGGTCGCCGTTGTCCAGGGTCGACTCCAGCGGGACGAGGCGTCCGTTGACCCGGGCTCCTATGGTGCGGTGGCCCACCTCGGTGTGCACCGCGTAGGAGAAGTCCACGGGCGTGGCGCCGGCCGGCAGCGCTATCACGTCACCCTTGGGCGTGAAGACGAAGACCTCGTTGCGCGACAGGTCGAAGCGCAGCGACTCCAGGAACTCGCCGGGGTCCTCGGTCTCCTTCTGCCAGTCGAGGAGCTGCCGCAGCCACGCCATGTCGTTGAGGTGGTCGTCCTTGCCGGTGGTCCTCGGCTGGTCCGAGCGCACCTTGGAGGCGCCGGCGACGGCCTCCTGCTTGTACTTCCAGTGCGCGGCGATGCCGTACTCGGCGCGGCGGTGCATGTCGAACGTGCGGATCTGGAGTTCGACCGGCTTGCCGTTGGGGCCGATGACCGTGGTGTGCAGCGACTGGTACATGTTGAACTTGGGCATCGCGATGTAGTCCTTGAACCGGCCGGGGACCGGGTTCCATCGCGCGTGCACCGTGCCGAGGGCCGCGTAGCAGTCCCTGACGGTGTCCACCAGGACGCGGATGCCCACCAGGTCGTAGATCTCCGCGAAGTCACGGCCGCGGACGATCATCTTCTGGTAGACGCTGTAGTAGTGCTTCGGGCGGCCGGTCACGGTCGCCTTGATCCGGGCGGCGCGCAGGTCGGCCTGGACCTCGTCGGTCACTATGGCCAGGTACTCGTCACGCTTCGGAGCCCGCTCGGCCACCAGCCGTACGATCTCGTCGTACATCTTGGGGTAGAGGATCGCGAAGGCGAGGTCCTCCAGTTCCCACTTGATGGTGTTCATGCCGAGCCGGTGGGCGAGCGGCGCGTAGATCTCGAGGGTCTCGCGCGCCTTCTTCTCCTGCTTCTCGCGCTTGAGGTACCGCATCGTGCGCATGTTGTGCAGCCGGTCGGCGAGCTTGATGACCAGAACGCGCGGGTCCTTGGCCATGGCGACGACCATCTTGCGCACGGTCTCGGCCTGCGCGGCCTCGCCGAACTTGACCTTGTCCAGCTTGGTGACGCCGTCGACGAGCAGGGCCACCTGGTCGCCGAAGTCGCGGCGCAGGTCCTCCAGGCCGTACTCGGTGTCCTCGACCGTGTCGTGCAGCAGGCCGGCCATGAGCGTGGCCGGGTCCATGCCCAGTTCGGCGAGGATCGTGGTCACCGCGAGCGGGTGCGTGATGTACGGGTCGCCGCTCTTGCGCTTCTGACCTCGGTGCCAGCGCTCGGCGACCTGGTAGGACTTCTCGATCTGGCGCAGCGTCGACGTCTCGATCTTGGGGTCGTTGCTGCGCACTATCCGCAGCAGCGGTTCCAGGACCGGGTTGTACGGGTTCTGCCGCTGGACGCCGAGCCGGGCGAGGCGGGCGCGGACGCGGTTGGAGGAGCCGGAGCGGGGCGACGGCTGCCCGGCGGCCGGACGCCCGGCGGGCACGGCCGGGGAGCCCTCGGGCTGGGCCGGCTTGGGCCGGGACTGCTCGGCCGGCTTGTCGACGGGCGCGGACCGGTCGTGCTCGACCGCCCCCCGGCTGTCGTCCTTCGCCTGCGACGCGGGCGTGGCCGCGGCACCCGAGGCGGACTCGGGCTTGGCGGCGGTCAGGTGCTGGGCCTCGTCTGGCAAGAGGACTCCTCGTGCGCGATCCGGGTCCCCGGTCAGGCTCCGGAGCACCCATCGTAGCGATCCTGAGCTCCAGGATCGCCTTCAGGCCGATGTGAGGGCCGTCTACCGGGAAACACCAGGGGCGGGCTCCGGATTCCTCCGGGCCCGCCCGCTCGGCGTACGACGGTCTCCTGGACCGCGCTCAGATCGTGAGCAGCGCCTCCAGAGGCGCGCCGCCGAGGGCCGCCTCGAGACGGGGACGGCCGTCGAGGAAGCCCAGCTCCATCAGGACGGCGACGCCCGCCACCGAGGCGCCGGCCCGGTGGATGAGCGCGATCGACGCCTCGGCGGTGCCGCCGGTGGCGAGGACGTCGTCGACGATCAGCACCCGGTCGTCGGCGGACAGGTCCTCGGCGTGCACCTCGATCTCGGCCGAGCCGTACTCCAGGTCGTAGGCCTGGCCGAGGGTGGCTCCGGGGAGCTTGCCGGCCTTGCGCACGGGGATGAAGCCGAGACCGGCCCGGACGGCGACCGGGGCGCCCAGGATGAAGCCCCGGGCCTCCAGGCCGACGACCTTGGTGGCGCCGGTCCGCCCGGCGATCCCGGCGAACGCGTCGGTGAGCGCGGTGAACGCCACCGGGTCCGCCAGGAGCGGGGTGATGTCCTTGAACATCACCCCCGGCTCCGGGTAGTCGGCCACGTCACGGATGCGGCTGTGCAGCAGCGCCGTGATGTCGGTGAGCTCGGTCATCGGCGCTTCCCCGACGGACGGCCCCGGCCCCGGCCCCGGGACGCGGGCTGGTTGCGCGGGCCGACGACCGCGGCCTCGGCGTCCTCCGGCTCGTCGCCGTAGGTGTCGTCGCCGCGGGTGGGCGCGGGCGCCTCCCCGGCCGCCACCTGGGCGCGCTTGGCCAGGACGCGCTTCTTCAGCGCCTTGATCTGCGGCTCGCGCTCCTTGAGGTCGGCGACGAGCGGCGTGGCGATGAAGATCGACGAGTACGCGCCTGCCGCGAGGCCGACGAACAGCGACAGCGAGATGTCGTTGAGGGTGCCCGCGCCGAGGAAACCGCCGCCGATGAACAGCAGTCCCGCCACCGGCAGCAGCGCGACGACCGTGGTGTTGATGGAACGGACCAGGGTGCCGTTGATCGAGCGGTTGGCGATCTCGCTGTAGGTGAAGCGGGTCTGCTTGGTGAGGTCCTTCGTCTGTTCCTTGAGGGAGTCGAAGACGACGACCGTGTCGTACAGCGAGTAACCCAAAATCGTCAGCAGGCCGATCACCGTGCCGGGCGTGACCTCGAAGCCGACGAGGGCGTAGATGCCGACCGTGATGGTGATGTCGTGGATCAGGGCGACGAGGGCCGCGATGGCCATGCGCCACTCGAAGGCGATGGCCAGGTAGATCACAACCAGCACCATGAAGATCGCCAGGCCCTGCCAGGCCTTGCTGGCGATCTGGTCGCCCCAGCTGGGACCGACCAGCTCGGCGGTGATCGTCTCCGGGTCGGCCTTGAAGTCCTTGGCGAGGTCGGTCTTGATCGCGGTGGACTGCTTGATGTCCATGCCGGCGATCTGGATGCGCATCGTGCCGTTGCCCAGCTTCTGCACGACCGCGTCGTGGCCGGACGCCGACTTCGCGTACTCCTCGGCCTGGGAGACGGAGACGCTCGTCTTCTCGGTGGTGAAGACGGCGCCGCCCTGGAAGTCGATGCCCATGTTCAGGCCGCGCACCGCCAGGCCGACGATGGCCGTGATGGTGATCAGGATCGAGATGCTGTACCAGAGCTTGCGGTGGCCGATGAAGTCGTAGCTGATCTCGCCACGGTGCAGCCGGGCGCCGAGGTTACCGAGTTTCGACATCGCTCAGGCCTCCTTCGTCTCGACGGGGCCGGCGGCGGGACCGCCGGGACGGCGGGTGCGGCGCAGCGGAGGCTGGGCACCCAGGCTCTTCGGGTCGAGGCCGGACCACTTGTGGCCGCTCGCGAAGAACTTCCGCCGAGCGATGAGCGTCATCAGCGGCTTGGTGAAGAAGAAGACCACGACCACGTCCAGGACGGTGGTCAGGCCCAGGGTGAACGCGAAGCCCTGCACCTTGCCGACCGTGACGATGAAGAGCACGGCGGCGGCGAGGAACGACACGAAGTCGGAGACCAGGATGGTGCGCCGGGCCCGCGGCCAGGCCCGCTCGACGGCGGGACGCAGCGTACGGCCCTCGCGGATCTCGTCCCGGACGCGTTCGAAGTACACGATGAACGAGTCCGCCGTGATGCCGATGGCGACGATGGCGCCGCAGACGGCGGGCAGGTTCAGCGCGAAGCCGATGGCCGGGCCGAGCAGCGCCATGAGCACGTAGGTGAGGGCCGCGGAGACCAGCAGCGACGCGAGCGCGATGAGCGCCAGGCCGCGGTAGTAGGCCACCAGGTAGATCACGACCAGCAGGAGGCCGATGGCGCCGGCCAGCAGACCGGCGTGCAGCTGGTCACCGCCGAGGGCCGCGGTCACCGTGGTCACGCTCTGCTCCTGGAAGGAGAGCGGGAGCGCGCCGTAGGACAGCATGTTGGCGAGGCCCTGGGCCTCCTCCTGCGTGAAGCTGCCCGAGATCTGGGCCTGGCCGCCGGTGATGGAGGAGCTCACGTACGGGCTGGAGACGACGTTGCCGTCGAGCACGATGCCGAACTCGTTCTGCGGCTGGGTGTTCTGCGCGAGCTGGCCGGTGATCGTGGCGAACTTCTTGGCGCCGGACTTGTTGAAGTCCATGGTGACCTGCCAGCCGGCGGCGGTCTGCGTGTCGTAGACGGCCTGGGCCTTGTCGACCTCGGTGCCGTCGACGGCGGCCGGGCCGAGCAGGTACTTGTACCAGACCTTGTCGATCTCACCGCAGGCCACGGTCGTGTCCCCGGGCTTGACGCCCTCGCCGGCCGTGGCGCGGACCGACTCCTTGGAGCAGTCCAGGGCCGCGTACTTGGCCTGGAGCGCGGCGTCGTCCGCGGTGACGGCGCCGCCGCTCGTGGAGGCCGACGGGCTGGCGGAGGAGCCGGCGGAGGCGGAAGCGGAGGCCGACGGGGTGGCGTCGGCCTTCAGCGCGTCGGTGACGGCGCGGCCCTGCGAGGTGGCGGAGGCCGACGGGGAGGACGAGGAGGTCGCCTTCTCACCGGTGCCGGAGGCGCTCGCCGAGGGGCTCGGGGAGGCGCTGGACGAGCCGGTCGCGGACGCGCTCGGCGAGGCGGTGACGGCGGCGCCGGTGGCCTCCTGGGCCAGGACCGGACGGAAGTACAGCTTGGCGGTGGTGCCGACCTGCTCCCGGGCCTTCTCCGAGTTGGTGCCCTTGGGGATGTTCACGATGATGTTGTCGCTGCCCTGGGTCTGCACCTCCGCCTCGGAGACGCCCAGCCCGTTGACACGGCGGTTCATGATCTCGACCGCGGTGTCCATGTTGGCCTTGTTGATCGCTGATCCCTGGTCCGACTTCGCCTTCAGCGTGATGCTGGTACCGCCGGCAAGGTCGATGCCGAGACGCGGAGTGGTGTGACCGGAGGCGAACATGCCTGCGGTGAGCCCCACGATGGCGATCAGGATCAGGGCCAGCGAGCGCCCTGGCTTGCTCTGGGCACTCGCGCTCCGGCCCTTCTTAGGTGCTGCCACCTTCTCGTACTCCCTCTCGGGCCGCCTCGCGCCGGGTCAGCGCGGCGGCGGCCATGACATGGTGTCGGGATCCCCTGGCGAGATGCGCGCGCCCCGGCGCGGACGGGTGGGACCCGTGCGCGCCGGGGACATGGCTACTTCTTCGCGTCGGAGTCGCCGTCGGTCTTCTTCGGCTCTTCGGCGACCTCGGCCTGCTCGGCGTCGGCGGCCTTCTCCTGCACCTCGTCGGTGGCGTCCTTCTTGCCGAGGTCGACGGACTTGTCGTCGGAGGCGGCAGCTTCGTCGACGGAGTCGTCGGTCCCGGCGGACCCGGTGAGGGAGGAGGCGTCGTCCGGGACGACGTCGGAGTCGGACTTCAGGTCGTGCTCGATGCCGTGGACGATGCGGTTGTACTCGTCGTCGGTCAGGACGGCACCGATGGAGTTCTTCGCGAAGAGCAGGTCGACGCCCGGACCGGCGTCGAGGAGGACCGTGTCCTCGTTGACCTCCTTCACCGTCGCGTACATGCCCCCGATGGTGCGGACACCACTGCCGGGCTGCATGTCGTTTCGCATGGCGGCGGCCTGCTGCTGCTTCTTCTTGGCCGACCGGGTCATCAGGAACATGGCCCCGATGAGCACGATGAACGGGAGGAGGGTCACAGGACTCACGGGACGGACTTCCTTCGGACGACCGCGATGATGGAGCGGCCTGTTGGATGGGGGTTGTGTGCTGCCGACAACGGCGGCATCGGCGGAGTCTAAGCGAGTCCGCGCGCATGGAACAACGCTCAGCATGGCACCTGGGTTCCTGACCCGGCCAACACCTCCGCCGCGGCCCTGCGCGTCACGCCCCGAAGAGGTCCTGTTGTCCATTTCCCCGATCCGGGGTGAGACCGAGGTGCGCCCACGCGGCCGGGGTCGCCACCCGGCCTCGCGGAGTACGGGCGAGCAGTCCCTCCCTCACCAGGAAGGGCTCGGCGACCTCCTCCACGGTCTCACGCTCCTCCCCCACCGCCACGGCGAGCGTGGACAGACCGACCGGGCCGCCGCCGAACAGTTTCAGCAGCGCCTCCAGGACCCCGCGGTCGAGACGGTCCAGGCCGCGGCCGTCCACCTCGTAGACCTTCAGCGCGGCCTCCGCGATCGCGCGGGTGATCCTGCCGTCCGCCTTGACCTGCGCGTAGTCGCGTACGCGGCGCAGCAGGCGGTTGGCGATCCGGGGGGTGCCGCGGGAGCGGCCGGCGATCTCGGCGGCGCCGTCGGTGTCGATCTCCACGTCGAGCAGGTCCGCGGAGCGGTGGATGACCCGCTGGAGTTCGGCGGGCTCGTAGAACTCCATGTGCGCCGTGAAACCGAAGCGGTCGCGCAGCGGGGGCGGCAGCAGGCCCGCGCGCGTGGTGGCGCCGACCAGGGTGAACGGGGGCAGCTCCAGCGGGATGGCGGTGGCGCCGGGGCCCTTGCCGACGATGACGTCGACGCGGAAGTCCTCCATCGCCATGTAGAGCATCTCCTCGGCGGGCCGCGACATGCGGTGGATCTCGTCGAGGAAGAGGACCTCGCCCTCCTGGAGGGAGGAGAGGATCGCCGCGAGGTCGCCCGCGTGCTGGATGGCGGGGCCGCTGGTGATGCGGATCGGGGCGCCCATCTCGGCGGCGATGATCATCGAGAGGGTGGTCTTGCCGAGGCCCGGGGCACCGGAGAGCAGCACATGGTCGGCGGTGGCGCCCCGCGCGCGGGCGGCGCGCAGGACGAGGTCGAGCTGTTCGCGGACCTTCTCCTGGCCGATGAACTCGCCCAGGTCCTTGGGGCGCAGCGCGGCCTCGACGGCCTGGTCCTCACGGTCGGCGACCGAGCCGACCAACCGCTCCGGGGCGGTCTCTTCGGTCGTGTCGTCCCAGTTCACTGACGTCTCCTAGCGGGCGCGGTTCAAGGTCTGAAGGGCGGCCTTCAGGAGGTGGCCCACCTGGGGGGCGCCGTCCGCGGCCTCGGCCTGCGGGGTCACGGCGGCGACCGCTTCGTCGGCCTCGCGGGTCGCGTAGCCGAGGCCGATCAGGGCGGCGTGCAGCTGGTCGCGCCAGCCGCTGGTGACCGGTGCGCCGACCACGGGGGCGCCGAGCGGCTCGCCCAGGCGGTCCTTCAGTTCCAGCAGCAGCTTCTGGGCGCCCTTCTTGCCGATGCCCGGCACGGCGACCAGGGCCTTCTCGTCGCCGGTGGCCACCGCGCGGCGCAGGGCGTCCGGGGCGTGCACGGCCAGCATCGCCTGGGCCAGCCGGGGGCCCACCCCGCTCGCCGTCTGGAGCAGCTCGAAGACCTGGCGCTCGTCGTCGTCCACGAAGCCGTACAGGGTGAGCGAGTCCTCCCGTACGACGAGGGAGGTGGCGAGCTTGGCCGGCCGGCCGAGCCGGAGCGTGGACAGCGTGTTCGGCGAGCACTGGATGGCCATGCCCACGCCACCCACCTCGAGGACGGCGGTGTCCGGAGCGAGGGCGGCGACGGTGCCGCTGACGAAGGCGATCATGCCGTACGGCCTTTCGGTGTCTGTGCTGCGGCCGTGTGCAGGGCGACGGCCCGCTGGAGTCGGTTCTGCGCGGGGCCGCGCCAGATGTGGCAGATGGCGAGCGCGAGGGCGTCGGCGGCGTCGGCGGGCTTGGGGGGCGCGTCCAGCCGCAGCAGGCGGGTGACCATCGCGCCGATCTGGGCCTTGTCGGCGCGGCCGCTGCCGGTGACGGCGGCCTTGACCTCGCTCGGGGTGTGCAGCGCGACGGGGATGCCGCGGCGGGCGGCGCACAGCATGGCGACGGCGCTGGCCTGGGCGGTGCCCATGACGGTGCGGACGTTGTGCTGGCTGAACACCCGCTCCACGGCGACGTATTCGGGTCGGTACTCGTCGAGCCAGCGCTCTATACCCTGCTCGATGCCGACGAGGCGCAGCCCCAACTCGGCGTCCGCGGGCGTTCGTACGACCCCCACGCCGACCATGGTGAGCGGCCGGCCCGCGACGCCCTCGACGACACCGACACCGCATCGCGTCAGTCCGGGGTCCACCCCCAATACCCGCACGCGTCTTCCCCTCTTCGCGGCTGAACCGCCGCTGCGGTCCGTGGACGGTGATCTCTGACGTCCGCCAGGCTATCCGCTGCCACCGACAACGACGTCGGGCCGGTAGGACGTGTCCCACCGGCCCGACGGATGCGCTCAGCCCGCGGCGGAGCTACGCGTCGACCTTCTCCATGACCTCGTCGCTGACGTCGAAGTTGGCGAAGACGTTCTGCACGTCGTCGCTGTCCTCGAGCGCGTCGATCAGCCGGAAGATCTTGCGCGCGCCCTCCTCGTCCAGCTCGACCTGCATGGTCGGGACGAAGTTGGCCTCGGCGGAGTCGTAGTCGATGCCCGCGTCCTGGAGGGCGGTGCGGACCGCGACCAGGTCGGTGGCCTCGGAGAGGACCTCGAAGGACTCACCGAGGTCGTTGACCTCCTCGGCGCCCGCGTCGAGGACCGCGCCGAGCACGTCGTCCTCGGCCAGCTCGCCCTTGGGGACGATGACGACGCCCTTGCGGTTGAACAGGTACGACACCGAGCCCGGGTCGGCCATGGAACCGCCGTTGCGGGTCATGGCGACGCGGACGTCGGAGGCGGCGCGGTTGCGGTTGTCGGTGAGGCACTCGATGAGGACCGCGACGCCGTTCGGGCCGTAGCCCTCGTACATGATCGTCTCGTAGTCCGCGCCGCCGGCCTCGAGGCCGCCGCCGCGCTTGACCGCGGAGTCGATGTTCTTGTTCGGGACCGACTGCTTCTTGGCCTTCTGGATGGCGTCGTAGAGGGTCGGGTTGCCCTCGATGTCGACGCCGCCCATCCGGGCCGCCACCTCGATGTTCTTGATCAGCTTCGCGAAGAGTTTGCCGCGCTTGGCGTCGATCACGGCCTTCTTGTGCTTCGTCGTAGCCCATTTAGAGTGGCCGGACATCTGCCTGTCTCCTTCGCGTAACCCACCTGATCCGAACTCCCGCAGACCTCGGGGATCTGGGGACCCCCAGATCCTACAAGGAGCCCGCCACCCGGTTCGCGCGCACCATGTCGACGAACAGGGCGTGCACACGGTGGTCGCCGGTCAGTTCCGGGTGGAACGAGGTGGCGAGCGCGTTGCCCTGGCGGACGGCGACGATGTGGCCCTCGTGCTCGGCGAGCACCTCGGCCTCGGCTCCGACGGACTCGACCCAGGGGGCGCGGATGAACACGCCCTCCACCGGCTCGCCCGCGATGCCGTCCACGTCGAGGGCGGCCTCGAAGGACTCGTTCTGCCGCCCGAACGCGTTGCGGCGCACGATCATGTCGATGCCGCCGACGGTCTCCTGGCCCGAGCGCGGGTCGAGGATCTTGTCGGCGAGCAGGATCATGCCCGCGCAGGTTCCGT
Source organism: Streptomyces sp. 3330 (assembly GCF_031456635.1). NCBI lineage: Bacteria > Bacillati > Actinomycetota > Actinomycetes > Kitasatosporales > Streptomycetaceae > Streptomyces > Streptomyces sp. 3330. The sequence continues at coordinate 137,469 of NZ_JAVDVA010000011.1, read as the reverse complement.
AGACGGGCAGACCGGCCCGCACCCGCGCGCGAAGGGGTTCCATCAGGCCGAAGAGGACGGCCAGCTTGGAGATGGTGGTCGACTCGCCGCCGGGGATGACGAGACCGTCGACCTCGGCGAGTTCCTCGGGGCGCCGCACCGGCCTGGCCACGGCGTCGGCCGCGGCCAGGGCGATGAGATGCTCCCGGACGTCGCCCTGGAGTGCCAGGACGCCTATGACAGGGGCTTCGTGGCTCATGGCAGTGGTTACCAGCCGCGGTTGGCGTAGCGCTCGGCCTCGGGCAGCGTGTCGCAGTTGATGCCGACCATGGCCTCGCCCAGGTTGCGGGAGGCGTCCGCGATGATCTTCGGGTCGTCGTAGAAGGTGGTCGCCTTCACGATGGCGGCGGCGCGCTTGGCCGGGTCGCCGGACTTGAAGATGCCGGAGCCGACGAAGACGCCCTCGGCGCCGAGCTGGCGCATCAGCGCGGCGTCGGCCGGGGTGGCCACGCCGCCGGCGGAGAACAGCACGACCGGGAGCTTCCCGAGCTCGGCGACCTCCTTGACCAGCTCGTACGGGGCGCGCAGGTCCTTGGCGGCGGCGTACAGCTCGTTGTTGTCGAAGCCGCGCAGCCGGGCGATCTCGTTCTTGATCTGGCGCAGGTGACGGACGGCCTCGACGACGTTGCCGGTGCCGGCCTCACCCTTGGAGCGGATCATCGCGGCGCCCTCGGCGATACGGCGCAGGGCCTCGCCCAGGTTGGTGGCGCCACAGACGAAGGGGGTGGTGAACGCCCACTTGTCGGAGTGGTTGACCTCGTCGGCCGGAGTGAGGACCTCGGACTCGTCGATGTAGTCGACGCCGAGCGACTGGAGGACCTGGGCCTCGACGAAGTGGCCGATACGGGACTTCGCCATCACCGGGATGGAGACCGCCTCGATGATCTCCTCGATCATGTTGGGGTCCGACATCCGGGCCACGCCGCCGTCCTTGCGGATGTCGGCCGGGACCCGCTCCAGTGCCATGACGGCCACCGCGCCGGCGTCCTCGGCGATCTTCGCCTGTTCGGCGTTGACCACGTCCATGATCACGCCGCCCTTGAGCTGCTCGGCCATGCCGCGCTTCACGCGCGCGGTGCCGGTCTCGGGGGTCTGGTTCTCGGAGATCGTGCTGGACACGGAGTGACCTCACTCGTAGGAAAAGGGGGTTGGGCAGCACTGAGGAAACGCGAGTGGACCAGTCCACAGCAAGGGCCAATGACAAGCCCGTGGATCCTTTTGGTCGATCATGAAGGCCGCACGGGGCCCGCCGACGGCCCTTTTCGGCGGGCGCACCCCGCCGTCCACCGGCTCAGGCCGCGCGGTCCGCGAGGGCGGGCGGCGGTTCGTCGTCCATCTCGAACGCCATCGGGAACGGGGCGTGGCCGGCCAGCCGGAACCAGCGGACCTTGCGGTGCTGGCGCAGTCTGCGGACCGCGCCCACCGCGTCGTTGTGGAAGCGGCGGGCCATGGGGACCCGGCGGACGGCCTCGGTGAGCTCACGGGCCGCCGCGTCTCCCCCGGGCGCCTCGCGCACGACGTCCAGTTGCCGCGCGTCCGCGAAGACGGCCCGCAGGGCCTGGCTGAGCTCGCTCTCGGCGACCTCGCGCTGCTCCTCCTCGGCCTGACGCGCCGCGTGCGCGGCCTCGTACAGGACGATCGAGGCGGCCGGGTCGAGCACCTTGGAGGTGGCCAGTTCCTGCGCCACGGACGCCCTGCGCAGCAGCTGGGCGTCCAGCGCGGCGCGGGCGGCGTCGATACGGGAGTGCAGCCGGTCCAGCCGCCCCGCCGTCCAGCTCAGGTACAGGCCGATCGCCACGAGGACGACCAGGGTCCAGATCAGGGTTGCGGTCACGGGCGGCAAGGCTACCGGTGACCCTCACGGCGGCGGGGCGGGGTCAGTCGCGCGCCAGCCCGAGCCGGCCCCGCAGGCCCGCCGATCCCCGGTCGTCGTCGGCCGCCACGGCGGCCGCGCCGGCCGTCACCGTCTCGTACACCGACAGGATGTCCGCGCCGACGGTCGACCAGTCGAAGCGCCGCACGTGCGCGCTGCCCCGCTCCCGCAGCCCGGCCAGCCGCTCCGGGTCGCGCAGGAGCCGCACCGCCGCCTCGGCCAGGGCCTCGGCGTCCTCGTTGGCGAACAGCTCGCCGGCCGCGCCCTGGTCGAGGACCTGGGCGAAGGCGTCCAGGTCGGAGGCGAGCACCGGGGCCCCGGCCGACATGGCCTCGACGAGGATGATGCCGAAGCTCTCCCCGCCGGTGTTGGGCGCGATGTACAGGTCGACGCTGCGCAGGAAACGCGCCTTGTCCTCGTCGCTGATCATGCCGAGGAACTCCACGCGCGCGTGCAGCTCCTTCGGCAGGTTCTCCACCGCCTCCTTCTCGTCGCCGCGGCCGGCGATGAGCAGCCGGGCCTCCGGGCGCTCGGCGAAGATCCTCGGCAGGGCCCGCATCAGCACGGGCAGGCCCTTGCGCGGCTCGTCGATGCGGCCGATGAAACCGATCGTGCCGCCCTGCCACTCGGGGTTGGGCTCGGCCCGGGCGAAGAAGTCGACGTCGACGCCGTTGGGGATGACGACCGCGTCCCCGCCGAGGTGCTCCACCAGCGTGCGCCGGGCGTACTCGCTCACCGCGATCCGCGCGCTGATCTTCTCCAGGGCGGCCTGGAGGATGGAGTACGCGGCGATCATGGCGCGTGAACGCGGGTTGGACGTGTGGAAGGTGGCCACGATCGGGCCCGAGGCCGCCCAGCAGGTCAGCAGGCCGAGCGACGGCGAGGTCGGCTCGTGGATGTGGACGACGTCGAACGACCCGTCGTGCAGCCAGCGCCGTACCCGGGCGGCGGACAGGAAGCCGAAGTTGAGGCGCGCCACCGAGCCGTTGTACGGCACCGGGACCGCGCGGCCGGCCGAGACGACGTACGGCGGCAGCGGGGTGTCGTCGTCGGCCGGGGCCAGGACGGAGACCTCGTGGCCGAGCCGGATGAAGTACTCGGCGAGGTCGCGGATGTGGAACTGGACGCCGCCCGGCACATCCCAGGAGTAGGGGCAGACGATGCCGATTCTCACGCGGGCTCCCCGTCCGACGGGCGCGGTTCGAGATCCGCGAGCCACAACCGCTGCAACATGTGCCAGTCCTCCGGGTGGTCGGCGATGCCGGTGGCGAAGGCGTCTGCCAGCGACTGTGTCATGACAGACGTCTTCTCGGCCCGCGTACCTGACTCGGGTACCTCGACCGGGGGATGCACCTGGCCCCGCATGACGGGCGAGTCGTCGTACCAGAGCGTGACGGGGAGCAGCAGCGCGCCGGTCTGCTGGGCGAGCAGGGCGGGTCCTGCGGGCATCGTGGCGGTGTCCCCGAAGAAGGTCACCTCGACCCCGGAGGCGGACAGGTCGCGCTCGGCGACCAGGCAGACCAGCCCGCCGTCGCGCAGGCGCCGCGCCAGGGTGCCGAAGGCGCTGCCGCCGCTGTGCGGCAGCACCTCCATGCCGAGGCCCTCCCGGTAGGCGACGAACCGGTCGTACAGCGTCTCCGGCTTGAGTCGCTCGGCGACGGTGGTGAAGGGCGTGCGGAGCGCGGTGGTGACCCAGGCGCCGGCCAGGTCCCAGTTGGCCATGTGCGGCAGGGCCAGGATGACGCCCCGGCCGGAGGCGATGCCGTCGGTCAGATGGTGCAGGTCCTTGGCGGTGAAGCCGTCGGTGATGCGCTCGGCGCTCCAGGCCGGCAGCCGGAAGGACTCCATCCAGTACCGCAGGTACGAGCGCATTCCCGCGCGCGAGAGCTCGGCCAGGCGCTCGGGGCCGGCGTCGGGCACCACGCGCGCGTAGTTGCTCTCGAGCCGCAGCACACCCTTGCCGCGCCGCTTCCACGCGAGGTCGGCGACGGTGCGGCCGAGGCGTACGGCGACCGGCTCGGGGAGCTTCTTGACGGTGCTCCAGCCGAGGCCGTACAGCGCGTCGGCCAGACGCTCCTGGACGCTCACTTCGCGGCCTCGCTCCCCTGCGCCTCGTGTCCTGGTGACTGCGGGGTCCGGGGGGACTGCGGGGTCTGCGGCGTCTCGGGGGTCGGTCCGCTCTCCGGGGTCTGCCCGCTCTCCCGGGTCGCGGCGGCCTCCGCCTCGGCCGACTCGCGGCGGACCGTGACGACCCGCTGGATCAGGGTGACGAGGCTGCCCACGGCGACGATCCACAGCGCGATCGGCAGCAGCACCTGGATGCCGGGCACACCGAACGCGTGCAGACCCGCCAGACCGGCCGCGACCAGGGAGATCACCAGGCGCTCGGCGCGCTCCACGAGCCCGTTGACGGCGACCGGCAGGCCGATCGACTCGCCCCGGGCCTTGGTGTACGACACCACCTGGCCGCTGGCCAGGCAGAAGATCGAGACGGCGCACAGGACGTTGTCGTCGCCGTTGCCCGCGTACCAGAGCGCGAAGCCGCCGAAGATCGCGCCGTCGGCCACCCGGTCGAGCGTGGAGTCCAGGAACGCGCCCCAGCGGCTGGTCCGGCCGAGCTGGCGGGCCATGTTGCCGTCGACCAGGTCGGAGAAGACGAAGAGCGTGATCACGATCGTGCCCCAGAAGAACTCGCCCCTGGGGTAGAAGACCAGCGCGCCCGCGATCACGCCGGCGGTGCCGAGAAGCGTGACCGTGTCGGGGCTCACACCCCGGCGGATGAGAAACGCGGCGAACGGTGTGAGGACACGCGTGAAGAATGCACGCGCGTACTTGTTCAGCATGGCCTTCCCGAGGGTCGGTGTCGCCGCGCGGCCCCTGCTGGCCGCCGGCTGGCCCATCGTAGCCACGCGCGCGTGTGTGCGACGGTCGGGCACCCGGACCCCCGTGTCATGGCGCGACCCCGTCCGGGTCTCGGCCGGGTCCCGTCCCCCGTATGGACGAGCCGTGACGGGAGTGGAAAGCTCGAAGGACCGCGGGCGTCGCCGGAGCCGCCATCGCACGCGGGGCCGCCGTGCCCGCGCCCCCAGTGACCTCACCGTGTTCGGGAGGCAAGGAAATGGGCGACAAGGCGAATGCACATCCCGGAGCCGCCGGCAGGGCTACAGCGGCCGACCACCCCGCGTCCGTACGGAATGTGGTGCTGGTCGGCCACTGCGGATCGGGCAAGACGACATTGGTGGAGGCTCTCGCGCTGACGGCGGGAGCGGTGAACCGGGCGGGCCGCGTGGAGGACGGCGGCACCGTCTCCGACTACGACGAGATCGAGCACCGGCAGCAGCGCTCGGTACAGCTCTCCCTGGTGCCGGTCGATTGGGACGGCATCAAGGTCAACATCCTCGACACCCCCGGATACGCCGACTTCGTCGGAGAACTCAGGGCCGGTCTGCGCGCCGCGGACGCGGCCCTCTTCGTGGTCTCGGCGTCGGACGGCGTGGACGGCTCGACCCGGATGGTGTGGGAGGAGTGCGCGGCGGTCGGCATGCCCCGCGCGATCGTCGTCACGCACCTGGAGGCCGCCCGCGCGGACTTCGAGGAGATGACGCGGATCTGCGCGGAGGCCTTCGGCGGCGACGACCCGGACGCGGTCCTCCCGCTGTACCTGCCGCTGCACGGGCCCGAGGGGCCCGACGGGCACGCGCCGGTGACCGGGCTGACCGGGCTGCTGTCCCGGAAACTGTTCGACTACTCCACCGGCGAGCGCAAGGAGTCCGAGCCGGGCGAGGACCAGCTGCCGGCCATCGAGACGGCCCGCAACCGGCTGATCGAGGGGATCATCGCCGAGAGCGAGGACGAGACCCTCATGGACCGCTATCTCGGCGGCGAGCAGATCGACGTCAAGACGCTGATCGAGGATCTGGAGCGGGCCGTCGCGCGCGGCACGTTCTTCCCCGTTCTCGCGGCCGCCCCGGCCGCCGAGGGCGCCCGGCAGGGCCTCGGCACGGTCGAACTGCTGGAACTGGTCACCAGGGGCTTCCCGACGCCCCTGGAGCGACCGGCGCCCCGGGTCACGACGATCGACGGCGAGCCGCGCGAGCTGACCGCCTGCGATCCGGACGGGCCCCTGGTCGCGGAGGTCGTGAAGACCTCGTCCGACCCCTATGTGGGCCGGGTCTCGCTGGTCCGGGTCTTCTCCGGCACCCTTCGCCCCGACGAGACCGTGCACGTCTCGGGGCACGGTCTCGCCGACCGCGGCCACGAGGACCACGACGTCGACGAACGCATCGGCGCGCTGTCCGCGCCGTTCGGCAAACAGCAGCGGAACCTGACGCACTGCATCGCGGGCGACCTGGCGTGCGTGGCGAAACTCGGCCGCGCGGAGACCGGCGACACGCTCTCCGCCAAGGGCGACCCGCTCCTGATGGAGCCCTGGCAGATGCCCGACCCGCTGCTGCCCCTCGCCATCCAGGCGCACAGCAAGGCGGACGAGGACAAGCTCTCGCAGGGCCTCGCCCGACTGGTCGCCGAGGACCCGACGATGCGGCTGGAACAGAACCAGCAGACCCACCAGGTGGTCCTGTGGTGTCTGGGCGAGGCCCACTCGGACGTGGCGCTGGAACGGCTGCGCTCCCGCTACGGGGTCCAGGTGGACGTCGTCCCGCACAAGGTGCCCCTGCGGGAGACGTTCGCGGCGACGGCCGGCGGGCGCGGGCGGCACGTCAAGCAGTCGGGCGGCCACGGCCAGTACGCCATCTGCGAGATCGAGGTGGAACCGCTGCCGGGCGGCGCGGGCATCGAGTTCGTGGACAAGGTCGTCGGCGGCGCGGTGCCCCGGCAGTTCATCCCGTCCGTCGAGAAGGGCGTGCGGGCCCAGGCGGCCAAGGGGGTGGAGGCCGGGCATCCACTGGTCGACATCCGGGTCACCCTGCTCGACGGCAAGGCGCACTCGGTGGACTCCTCCGACGCCGCGTTCCAGACGGCCGGCGCGCTGGCGCTGCGCGAGGCGGCGGCCGAGGCGCGGATCCATCTGCTGGAGCCGGTGGCCGAGGTGACCGTGCTGGTCGGCGACGCGTACGTGGGCGCCGTGATGAGCGATCTGTCGGGGCGCCGCGGGCGGGTGCTGGGCACCGAGCAGACCGGCGGCGGACGCACCCTCGTCCGGGCCGAGGTGCCCGAGATCGAGATCGGCCGGTACGCGGTCGACCTGCGTTCCCTCTCGCACGGCACGGCGCGCTTCCGGCGGACGTACGCCCGGCACGAGCCGATGCCGGCCCAGGTCGCCGAGAAGGTCCGCCAACAGGCGCGGAGCGACTGACGGTTGATGCCCGCCGGCTCCCAAGTGGCCGGTGGGGCACCGTAGTGGAAGGTTTCCCTCCGATCCGGCGGGCGGCTTCGGCCGTCCGCCGACGGACGCCGCCGCCTGCGGATACGCTGATGACCTGATCAACAGGTGTGCGAAGTACGGAAGTCGGGAAAGCCGCAGAAGCGGGAGCGGCGGCGATCGGGGGCGGGAATGACCGTTGACAGCGGTTACGCGGACATCTTCGGACCACAGGTGCCGCAGACGGGCGACGGGGGGCAGACACCGACCTTCGCGCTGGCCTCTGCGGCCTACCGGGACAACCCGGTCGAGGACATCAAGAAGGCCGACAACGAATGGCACCAGACCGCGGTCAATCCCGGGCGCAGCTGGGCCAAGATCTTCCGGCCCAACCTCGGCGAGGCGTTCTCCCAGGCGGTGATCGACCGCATGCTGGGGGTCGGCCGCAAGCCGCTCATCCAGTCCTTCGGCAGTGAGCCGCAGGCCGTCGTCGAGCACTGCCTCGCGGCCAACCGCATCCGCCGCGAGCGCGACCAGAAGCTGACCGGCGTGATGCTGCTCTGCGGCGTGCTCTTCCTGCCGGGGCTGCTGGTGTGGCTGCTCGTCTTCCAACTGCGGGCGACGATGGGGAAGCTGGACAACAAACGGGTCTCCGGCATCGGCACCGGGCTGCTCGTCGCCGTGGGCGCGCTGGCCGTGCTCTTCCTGGTCAAGATGCCGTTCGGCGGCATCGTGGGCTGGTACGCGCGCGGGTGCGTCGTGGCGCCCGTGGCCGGCTGGTTCCTGGCCAAGCGGATCTGCGAGGGCACCGCGACGGACCTGCGGGAGCGCTGGGACAGCCTGCTGTCCGGCAGCAGCGTCGGCGCCAAGGTCCCCGAGGCCGTGCCGACCAGCCCGAACCAGACGGCGGCCGAGCAGCTGCGTCAGTCCCTGGCCCGGCTCAGCGCCGAGCAGCAGTCCAACTCGGTCTTCTACGCCGGCCCCAAGGGCATACTCGGCATGGGCACGCGCTGGGGCGCCTGGCATCTCGCCGAGGAGCTGACCCCGCTCGACCCCGTGAAGGGGGTCCACGAGTTCCGCAGCTGGACGGTCGTGCGGGCCATCCACGACCAGCTGAAGCTGCTGCCCCGACAGAGCCTGAAGACCGGCGGCTTCCCGCCGCCCTCGGTCCGGCACTGGATCGTCACCCCGGTCGGCGAGAACGCCAAGGCGGTCGCCCGGCCGGAGGGCACCGACGTCGAGGCGTACCAGGTCAAGCCGCGGGCGATAGAGGACATCTGCAACAACCAGCAGTTCGGCGGCGGCGACCGGCACTACCTGGGCGTCCAGTGGCCTCTCTGGGACGGCCAGTTGATCATCACCATGCTGATCACGGTGACGGTGCTGCACGAGACGCTGCGCATCGAGGTCACCGGGCATGCCCTGGGCCCCGTGAACGGCCTGTTCACCACGAAGTCCGAGGCTCCCACCAAGGAGGTCGCCAAGAGCGTCCGGTTCTGGGAGACGCGGACGGTCAAGCTTCCGCTGGTCACCCCCGACGAGGTGGTGCGGCTGGCCGCGCGGGCGACGATCAGCTGGTATCCGCCGCTGCTGAAGTGGCTCGGCGGTTCCATCGGCCTGCCCGAGCCCTTCGGTCTGCGGCACGCCTGGGCCGACCAGCCGTGGCGGCACCGCTTCATGGCCGACGACGCGCTGCGCGCGGCCACGCCGGTGCTGCGCGTGGTGCACACGGCCGCGATCAAGGTGCTCAAGGAGCACGACGTCGACATCGACAAGTTCAGCTCGCGCTCGTCGGCGCTGAGCGGCGCGGTGCAGGACGTGTCCCCGCGCAAGGCCGACAGCTACGACGCGTAGGCCTCCGGCGGGGGGCCGGAATCGTGCGGGCGCCCGGGGCGCCGGTCCCCCGGGGCTGCGCCCCGCACCCCCGGACCCCTGCTCTCGGCCGCTGAACGGCCTCGTCCTAGAACGCCGGGCGGGCCGCAATCAGCAGGCCGGGCAGAGACCCGCAGCCATGCCGGGACCGGCGGGCCGGGCCGTGGACCCCCGTGCAGGCCGGGACCGGCGGGCCGGGCAGAGAACCCCTGCCGGGTCCGGGCTTGCGGGCCGGGTACGGAATCGCGGCCGGGCCAAGCCGTCCCCCTGGCCGTCGGGACGGCGCGGGCCCGGATCTAGGCCGGGGTCGGCCAGGCCTCGGCGAGCATTTTCCTCGTGTCCGCCAGGAGCTGCGGGAGCACGCGCGTGTGGCCCACCACCGGCATGAAGTTCGTGTCCCCGCCCCAGCGGGGCACGATGTGCTGGTGCAGGTGGGCGGCGATGCCGGCGCCCGCGACGGTCCCCTGGTTCATGCCGATGTTGAAGCCTTGCGCGCCGGACGCCAGGCGCAGGGCGGTCATCGCCTGCTTCGTCAGCTCGGCGAGCTCGACGGTCTCCTGCGCCGTGAGGTCGGTGTAGTCGGCGACGTGCCGGTAGGGGACGGTCATCAGGTGACCCCCGTTGTAGGGGTACAGGTTCAGCACCGCGTACACGTGCTCACCCCGTCGGACGACCAGCCCGTCCTCGTCGGACTTGGCCGGGATCGAGCAGAAGGGACAGCCGTCGTCGGCGCCCGGGCCGGTCGGCTTGTTCTCACCCTGGATGTAGGCCATCCGGTGGGGGGTCCACAGCCGCTGGAACGCGTCCTGCGTGCCCACTCCGATCTGCTGCTCCGGCTCACTCGTCATGCAAGGCAGCATATTGCTTCGCCCGTTCGCGGCGTGTCGGCGGGGCAGCGGGAGAGGGGGCCTCGGCCAAGCTTGGCCGGTGGACGACGACAACCGGACGGCACGCTGGGAGCGGCGCGCGGGGACCCCGCTCGCGGTGGCCTCACTGCTCTTTCTCGTCTCGTACGGCGTGCGGATCCTGGGAGCGGGACTGCCCGGCCCGGTGTACGACCTGAGCCTGGCGGTTCTCTACGGCTCCTGGGCGATGTTCGTCGTGGACTACGTGGTGCGCTGGCGGCTGAGCGGCGAGGGCCCCGGCTTCGTCCACCGGCACTGGCTGGACTCGCTGGTCGTCGTGCTGCCCCTGCTGCGGCCGGTGCGCATCGTGCGGGTCTACGACGCCATGCAGGACCGCCGCCAGGAGGCGCCCCGGCTGGCCCTCCAGGCACGGGTCATGCTGTACGCGGGCCTGGCGTCCACCCTGCTCGGTGTGTCCGCCGCCCTGGCCGTGTACCACTACGAGCACACCGCCCCGGACGCGTCGATCCGCACGTTCGGCGACGCGTTGTGGTGGGCGGTCTCCACGCTGGCGACCGTGGGCTACGGCGACGTCGTCCCGGTGACGCCGATGGGGCGGCTGGTCGCGGTGGTGCTGATGGGCTGCGGCCTCGCGCTGCTGGGCGCGGTGACCGGTTCGTTCTCGTCGTATCTGATGCAGCGGTTCGCACGGGCCGGGGACGACGTGAGGCCCCCGGAGAAGTGAACTCCCCGGGGGCCCGGACACGACAGGGTCAGACCTGCGTCCGCTCCTCGACGACCTTCGCGATCTTCGCGATGGCCTCGTCGAACGGGATGCCGTTCTCCTGCGAACCGTCGCGGTAGCGGAAGGAGACCGAGCCGCCGGACATGTCCTCGTCGCCCGCGATGACCATGAAGGGCACCTTCTGCTTCTGGGCGTTGCGGATCTTCTTCTGCATCCGGTCGGAGGAGGAGTCCACCTCGACCCGCAGGCCCCGCTTCTTCGCGGCGGCGGCGAACTTCTCCAGGTACTCCACGTGTCCGTCGCCGATCGGGATGCCGATCGCCTGGACGGGGGCCAGCCACGCCGGGAAGGCGCCCGCGTAGTGCTCCAGGAGCACCGCGAAGAACCGCTCGATCGAGCCGAACAGGGCACGGTGGATCATCACCGGACGCTGCTTCGCGCCGTCGGGGCCGGTGTACTCGAGGTCGAAGCGCTCCGGCAGGTTGAAGTCGAGCTGGATGGTCGACATCTGCCAGGTGCGGCCGATGGCGTCCTTGGTCTGCACGGAGATCTTCGGGCCGTAGAAGGCGGCGCCGCCCGGGTCGGGCACGAGCGGGAGGCCCTGCTTCTCGGCGACCTGGCGAAGGGTCTCCGTGGCCTCCTCCCAGGCGTCGTCGGAGCCGACGAACTTCTCCGGGTCCTTGGTGGACAACTCCAGGTAGAAGTCCTCCAGGCCGTAGTCGCGCAGCAGGCCGAGCACGAAGGTGAGCGTCTTGTCGAGCTCCTCCGCCATCTGCTCGCGGGTGCAGTAGATGTGCGCGTCGTCCTGGGTGAAGCCGCGTGCGCGGGTCAGGCCGTGCACGACGCCCGACTTCTCGTACCGGTACACGGTCCCGAACTCGAAGAGGCGCAGCGGCAGCTCACGGTAGGAACGGCCGCGCGCGTCGAAGATCAGGTTGTGCATCGGGCAGTTCATGGGCTTGAGGTAGTAGTCCACGCCCTCGTCGAGCTGCATGGGCGGGTACATGCCGTCGGCGTACCAGTCCAGGTGGCCCGAGGTCTCGAAGAGCTTCCCCTTCGTCGCGTGCGGGGTGTAGACGAACTCGTAGCCCTCCTCCTCGTGGCGGCGGCGCGAGTAGTCCTCCATGACCCGGCGGATGATGCCGCCCTTGGGGTGGAAGACGGCGAGGCCGGACCCGATCTGCTCCGGGATGGAGAAAAGGTCCAGCTCGCTGCCCAGCTTGCGGTGGTCGCGCTTCTCGGCCTCGGCGAGGAAGTCGAGGTGGGCCTTCAGCTCCTCCTTGGAGGGCCAGGCGGTGCCGTAGATGCGCTGGAGCATGGGGTTCTTCTCGCTGCCGCGCCAGTAGGCGGCCGCGTTGCGCATCAGCTTGAACGCCGGGATGTTGCGGGTGGTGGGCAGGTGAGGACCGCGGCAGAGGTCCTTCCAGCACAGGTCACCGGTCTTGGCGTCCAGGTTGTCGTAGATCGTCAGCTCGCCGGCGCCGACCTCGACGTCCGCGCCGTCGTCGGTGGAGGCCGAGCCCTTGATGCCGATGAGCTCGAGCTTGTACGGCTCGTCGGCGAGCTCCTCGCGGGCGGCCTCGTCGGTGACCACGCGGCGGGCGAACCTCTGGCCCCGCTTCTGGATCTCCTGCATCTTCTTCTCGATGGCCTTGAGATCCTCGGGCGTGAACGGCTTCTCGACGTCGAAGTCGTAGTAGAAGCCGTCCTTGACCGGCGGGCCGATGCCCAGCTTGGCCTCGGGGAAGAGCTCCTGCACGGCCTGGGCCATGACGTGCGCGGTGGAGTGGCGCAGGATGTTCAGGCCGTCGGCGGAGGAGATCTCGACGGGCTCGACCTCCTCGCCCTCGACGAGCACGTACGACAGGTCCCTGAGCTCGCCGGCCACGCGCGCGGCGATGATCGAGCGCTCGCCGGCGAAGAGGTCGGCGGCCGTGGTGCCCGTCGTCACCGTGCGCTCTTCCCGCTCGGAATCGCGTTGGATGATCACACGGACGTCTGACACCGGTATCTCCTGACTGAAGGTGGGTGCGGCGCCATACGCTGGGCGCGCGCAAGAGGCGATCGTACCGACCCGCACCCGCCGACCGCGAAATCAGTCCCCGATCCGCTCCCCCTCACCGGCCTCCTCGAAGTAGTCCGAGCCCCCCGTGTTCCCCTGCGCCGACTTCATCATCCGGTCCCGCTCGGCCTCGTCGACCTGCACGGGTACGACCCCGCAGGCGCCGGAGATCCTGCGGAACCCGCCCCTGCTCTCCAGCCGGCCCTGCACCCGTACCGGCAGCCCGACCAGGTGGGCCTGCCCGGCGACGCGGTAGTCCTCCTCGTCGAGGGTGAGCCGGACGTGCGGGATGTCGGCGCCGGCCAGCACCCGCAGCCTCACGCTGCCCGCGCCGCGCGGTCCCGGCCTGCGCATCCGGACGACCGTGCCGGTGATCCGCACGGGCTCGGAGGGCTCCGCCCGGAGATAGCGGGCGCCCGCCTCGCGCAGCACGGACAGGTCCCCGGGCGAGAACTCGACCGGTTCGCCCGCCGCGGCGCACGCCTCGGGGATCCCGGCGGCGGGCGCCCACTCGACGGCGATCCGGGCGCCCTCGGTGCCCCGGACGAGGGTGATCAGCGCCTCGGTCAGCTCACGGCTCGCGCCTGCCTCCACGGCGCCGTCGAAGGCCTCCATGCCGCCGGTGGCCCGCTGGTAGTCGACGGCCTCCCGGACCGCGTACAGGGCCTGGTGGAGGCGGACGGCGAGCGGGCGGGCGCCCGTCACCGGCACGAAGGCGGTCAGACGGCGTCCACCGGCCGCGGAGCCGACCAGGACGCTCTCCAGCATCGCGAAGGCGGCGCGCCGGTGCCGGGCGCCGTAGTACCCGGCACGCGCGCGCGTGGCGAGCGCGCCGGCCAGCAGCATCTGCCGGGCGGCGGCGCGCAGCTGTTCCTCGACCGGCCAGGAGGCGGTCCCGGCCGGCCCGGCGGGCGTGTCCCGCCACCAGCGGATCTCGTCGCTGGGGACGGCGAGCCCGACGAGCACCTCGCGCGCGGAGGGGGTGCCGCTGCGGGCCAGCGCGAGCAGCGCCTCGCCGAGCAGGTCGTCGCTGTCGGGGAAGGCCCGGCTCTCCGGCACGAGCAGGCTCGTCCCGCCGCCGCCCGGTCCGGGCGGGGTCCAGCGGCCGTAGCGTCCGGCGGCGCCGCCACGCCGCTGCCAGCCGTGCCGGCGCAGCAGGGCGCCGAGGACGGCCGGGTCGACCTCGCCGGGCTCGGGGGGCCGGTTCCAGTGGGCCTCCGGGTGCGGCCGCACGGCCCGCAGTGGTTCGTCGAGGGGGCGGTGGGTCATGGTCTGCCTCCCGTCCCGGCCCGCGTCATGATCTCGCACAGCGCCCGGTCGTCGAAGATGCGTGTGGTCGGTATCCGCACGGTGGTCCGGGTCCGGCCGGTGATCGGGTGGCCGGCGAGATTGACCCAGTAGCAGCAGTGCCGCAGTGCGAGGCAGTCGTGGCCGGCGAGCAGCCACTGCTCCTGGGACCGCGGGACGAGCATCACGACGAGGATCTTGTGCACCGACACCGGGGTGCGGGCGAGTTTGCGCAGGTGGTCGTTGTCGAGCGTGAAGGAGAAGAAGGGGCCGGGCGGGGCGGGCCGGATCTGGTAGGTCGCCTTGAGCTGCACCTTGATGGTGACCTCGTCGTCGACGGTGTGCCCGGGCGCGCTGTGGCTGACGTGCCAGTCGATGCCGTTGTCCGGGAACGGCTGGGACAGCGAGCAGCCCGCCGCCGCCGCGACGGCGTGCAGGTAGCCCACCTGCAGTGTCTCCATGCAGGCGGTGGTGGCGAGCGTGCCGCGATGAAGGCCCTCGCGTTCGGGCAGCAGCCCGCCCCGCTCGGGCTGCGCTATCGCCATGACCAACAGCCTTCCACGCAAAGCCAGTCCCCGTGACGGGCCGCTGAACTGGGCTGACCCGTACTCGTGTTGTGTCCTTCCGGCGTACGGCGCAAACAGCCCGGGTATCACCAAACAGGCAGAAGACGGGGCGTCAGCTGCCGTGGGTGAACGAGGGGTTGTGTGGGTATGACGTACTGGTACGAGGGGCCTCTGGCCGCCTTTGACACGGAGACGACGGGCGTCGACGTGGAGACCGACCGGATCGTGTCGGCCGCCCTCGTCGTCCAGGACGCGCCGGGAGTCCGGCCGAGGGTGAGCCGCTGGCTGGTGAACCCGGGCGTGCCGGTGCCGGCCGGGGCGACGGAGGTGCACGGGCTGACGGACGATCACCTCCAGCGCAACGGCCGCTGGCCGTCGCCCGTGATGTTCGAGATAGCCGAGCTGCTCGCCGAACAGGCCGCCGCGGGGCGTCCGCTGGTGGTGATGAACGCGCCGTTCGACCTGACGCTGCTCGACCGCGAGCTGCGCAGGCACCGCGCCTCCGCGCTGGGCAACTGGCTGGACGCGACGCCGCTGCGGGTGCTGGACCCACGGGTCCTCGACAAGCATCTGGACCGCTACCGCAAGGGCCGGCGCACGCTCACCGACCTGTGCGCGCACTACGACGTGACGCTGGCCGACGCGCACGACGCGGCGGCGGACGCGCTGGCCGCGCTGGAGGTCGTCCGGGCTCTGGGCCGGCGGTTCGCGGCCCGTCTGGAACGCCTGTCCCCCGCCGAGCTGCACACGCTCCAGACGACCTGGCACGCGGCGCAGGCGCGGGGGCTCCAGGCGTGGTTCGCGCGCAGCGGCACCCCGGAGACGGTGGACACCTCCTGGCCGCTGCGCCCGGAGCTGCCGGCGGCGGCCTAGGCCGGGGCGCCACGGCACGAAAAAGCCGGTCCGCGTGCTGCGGACCGGCCTTTTTCCCGGTGGGCGATACTGGGTTCGAACCAGTGACCTCTTCGGTGTGAACGAAGCGCTCTCCCACTGAGCTAATCGCCCGGGAACGCACCGAACAATACAGGTCTTCGCGGGCTTCCTTCAAACCGCTTCGAGGTACGCGGTCAGTCCGCGCCGTCCGGCCCGCATCATCAGCCGGTGGTTGAGACGGAACACCGGCCGCCCGGGGACGGCCAGCCGCCGCAGCAGCGGCTTGTCGACCCGGACCACCTGGTCGTAACGGGCGAGGGTGCCCGAGCCGTCGGCGGTGACCGTCCAGCGCGCCCAGCCGTCGAGGTCGCCCGTCATCGCGATCTCCAGGACCCCGGCCGCGGCGTCGCGCCGCACCTCGCGCGCGGTGAAGGTCAGGTCGTACGGGAGGAAGGAGCGGACGCGGATCACGCCGGTCGTCCCGTCGACCGGGGTCACCTCGCGCACCTGGCGCCACCAGCGCGGGTAGTCCTCGGCCCGCTCCAGCGCCTCGTACACGCGGGCGGGCGGCGCGGGCAGGGCCCACAGGCTGCGGAAGCGGTACCGGGTCCAGTCCATGGGCCGAGTGTGCCCGTCCGGGGGCCGGGGCGACGGCCCGGGGTCGGGGCGGAGGGCATTTGAGTACGTTCTGAGTACGTGCGCTCATGCCGTCGGGCGTGACGCCGACCACACTCCGTCACATGACGTATTTCCCGCCTCCGGCCGAGGAGCTGCGCTTCCTCGACGGCGAGCTCCGGCAACTGGACGCCCGCCGGGCCCAGTTGCTGGCCCGCCGCGCCTGGCTGATCACGATGCTCCAGCAGCCGGCCCCGCCGGCGTGGCCGAGCCGCCCCGCGCAGCCCGGCCCTTCCGTACGCCCCGAGGCCACCGCCCCCGGCGTGCAGAACGTGCTCCTGCTGCTCGGCGGCGTCCTGCTCACCGTCGCGGCGATGGTGTTCACCCTGGTCAGCTGGGGGCATCTGGGGATCGCCGGGCGCTCCCTGGTGCTGGGCGCGGTCACCCTGGCGGTGCTCGGCGCGCCCGTGGCGCTGCTGCGACGGGGTCTGCGGTCGACCGCCGAGTCGGTGGCGGGCCTCGGACTCGCGCTCACCGTGCTGGACGCGTACGCGCTGCACGAGGTCGTGTTCACCGCGGCGGACGGGACGACGTACGCGGCGGCTGCCTCGACGGCACTGGCGGCGCTGTGGGCGGCGTACGGCACGGCGCTCGCCGCGCTGCCGGGTGCGGCCTCGCTGCGGCTGCCCCGGCCGGCCGCCCTGGCGGTCGCGCAACTCCCCCTGGCGCTCTGGACGATCGCGGCCGGTGGCGGCCCGCTCACGGTCACGGCCGCGGTGCTGCTGACGGCGGCGTGCGACGCGGGGGCCGCGCTCCGGGCGTCCGAGCGGCCGGTCCGCCTCGTCGCCGCGGTGTGCGCGTTCGGCGCGGGCGGCGTCGGCGTCCTGGCGGCCGGCCTGTTCTGCCTCGGAGCGGCAGGTCCGGCCGACGCCGCCCGTGCGGCGGCGCTCCTCTTCCTGGCGGCGGCGATCGCCCTGGGGGCGGCCCGGTTCGCGCCGGGGGCGGGGCTCGCGACGGGTCTGGCGGCGGCCGGCGCCCTGTGCGGGGTGGCCGGAGTGGGCGGCTTCCTGCGGGTGTCGGTGGCCGGTGACTGGGTGGTGCCGGCCTGGCTGGCCTGCGGGATCGCGCTGCTGGCCGCCGCGCGGGGTCCGGTGGCGGTGCGCCGGGGTGTCGTGCTCGCCTCCGGTGTCGTCCAGGCGGGCGCCGTGCTGTGGGCGGTGCCTGCCGTGGGCGTCACACTGCTGGGGCCCGTGGCGTGGCTGGGGCACCTCTGGTCCGGTGCGCCGGCCGACGCCCGTGCCGCGGTGACGGTCGACGCCTTCTGGCCGCCGTACGCCGTCACGGTGCCGCTGGTCCTCCTCGCGGTCGCCGCGGTGTCGGTCACGGCGGTCCGCGACGAGAAGTGGCGCCCCCGGGCCCTGCCCGCCGCACTGACGCTGGCCTGGGCCGCGGTGCTGGTCACGCCCGCGGCGCTGGAACTTCCCTACGCCGTGGGCCTGTTGATCCAGGGACTCAGCGTGCCGGCGCTCCTGACGCCGGTGCTCCAGGGGCCCGCGCCCCAGGGGCCGCCGGCCGCGCGGACGGCCACCGGGCTCGCCCTGCTCGGCTCCCTCGTCGTCGGCCTGTCGTCGCTGGCCGCCGAGCAGGCGGCCCTCGCCGTGCTCGCCTCGCTGACCGTGGTGTTCGCGGTGGCCGCGTGGCGCGGCCGGCAGACGGCGGCGTCCGCGGCCGCCGCCCTGGGCTGGGCCACGGCCCTGGCCTGCGCCGCGGGAGCGTCCGCCGGCTGGCGGCCCGAACTCGTCGCGCTGCTGGTGCTCGTCGTCCCGGCGGCCGCGGCCCTGCTCGCGGCGCGCTCGGGTGACGCGGTGACGACGGTGGCAGTCGAGGTCACGGGGTCCGTCGCCGGGCTCGTCGCCGTCGGTCTCGCGGTGGCCGACCCGCCGCTGCTGGCCCTGGTGCTGTCCCTGTGCGCGGTGATCGCGGCCGGCACGGCCGCGCGTCCCGACCGCCGGGACGTCGGCTACGCGGCCGTCGCGCTGTTCGTGCTGGCCGCCTGGGTCCGGCTGGCGGCCTGGCAGGTGGAGCTCCCGGAGGCGTACACGCTGCCGGTCACGGTCCCCGCGCTGCTCGTCGGAGCCCTGCGCAGGCGCCGCGACCCGGCCGCCTCGTCCTGGACGGCGTACGGCCCCGGTCTCACCGTGACGCTCCTGCCGAGCCTCGCGACGGCCTGGACCGACGTCGAGTGGACCCGCCCGCTGCTGCTGGGCGCGGCCGGGCTGCTGCTCACCCTGCTGGGCGCCCGGCACCGGCTGCGGGCCCCGCTCGTGCTGGGCGGCTCGGTGCTCGCCCTGGTCACGCTGCACGAACTGGCCCCGTATCTGGTCCAGGTGACCGACGCGCTCCCCCGCTGGGTGCCGCCCGCCCTCGCCGGGCTGCTGCTGCTCGCACTCGGTGCGACGTACGAGCAGCGACTGCGCGATGTCCGGCGGGTGCGGGAGGTCCTGGGGAGGATGAACTAGCCGCGCGCTACGGCATCTTGTCGCCGAGCAGGGCCAGGTTCTCGATGGCGGCGAGGCCGTAGAGGGCGGTGTCGTTGGTGGACACCCAGGCGGCCTCGTCGCCCGCGACCAGGGTGGCGGGGCCGCTCAGCGGCTCCGTCTTCCACGGCGCGGACTCCAGGTAGCCGTCGGAGTTGTAGAACTTGGTCCACGCCCGCTTGGCGAGCACCTCGTCCCCGGTCTGGACGGCCGCGTACGCGTCGAGACGCGAGTGGCCCTGGAAGAGCAGCAGGGTGCCGAAGTTGCTGCCGTAGCGCGCCGCCTGCTCCGCCTTGGTGGCGTTGAAGTAGCGGCAGTAGTCCAGGTACGCCTCCTTGAACTTCGGGATGTCGACGAGGTGGATGAGTTCGGCGCACAGTTCGTTGAGGCCGAAGACGGCGGACAGGTGCGAGACGCCGACGACCGGAGTGGTGGCCACCGCGAACCTGCCGGTGTCGAGGTCGTACAGGCCGCTGCCCTGCACGAAGCCGTTGGGCTGGGCGCCGATGGTCTCCATGGTGGACAGGACGCGGGCCTTCGCCTTCTCCCACTTCGGGCCCTTGCGCTCCCACTCGGTCAGCCACGCCGACACCAGGCCGCTCCAGTCGGTGCCGAAGCCGATCGACAGGGCGTGCCGGTCGGGGGTGTACGGCTCGGTGCGGATCTTGCGCAGCGGGTCCAGCGCGAGGAACGTCTCGTCGGAGTCGACGTTGGCGTGCATGAGGTCGCCGACGCGTTCGTCCGCGGTGAGGAAGTAGTAGTAGCGGCGGTAGGTGGTGTTGGCGATGCGCTGCTGCTTGGCGCTGTCGGCGTAGTGCTGCACCCCGTGCCGGGTGCCCAGGCCCGCCCACTGGCCGAGGTGGTAGACGTCGACCTCACCGGTGTGCCGGGTCATCGCCTCGGCGAAGCGGAAGATGTCCGCGCGGCCGCTGCGCAGATAGGCGAACCAGAGCCAGAGGTCCGGTGACAGCTCGGAGTTGTCCCAGGCGTAGCCACCGATGTCGTACCGCCACTGGTGCCTGACGGTGTCGTAGGTGTGCATGATGTCGCCGTAGTCCCAGAAGCCGTACCAACGGCGCTGCTCCACCTGGTCCTTGTAGTAGGTGAAGAGGAAGTCGAGGTGGTCCTCGATCTTCGCCTTGGCGGGCGTGGAGCGGTCCGGCTCGGCGTACAGGCCCGGGCCGAACACCTTGGCCTTGATCAGCTGCCCGGGCGGGGCGGCGAGCTGGGGCAGCACCCGTACGGCCTCGACCTGCTCGGCGAGTTTCTCGGGGGCGGGCGTCGACTCGTTCGCCCAGAAGAGGAGTTCGGAGGTGCGGGCGATGCCGTAGGGGGTGCCGAAGCCGGGCTCGTAGTCCTCGTAGGTGATGTTGAGGCCTTCGAGCTGTTCGGGGAAGGTGTCCTGGCCCATGCCGTCGTGGTAGAAGCGCAGGTCCATGGGCTGCGCCTCGGGCGACCAGAGCCAGAGGGTGACTTCGGCCTCGTCGGTGTGCGCGTCGCGGATGTCGAGCTGCGCGGGATGCTTCTCCCAGAAGTCCCTGAGGCCGAACGAGAGGCCGCCGCTCACCCCGCCGACGTAGCCGAAGCCGGAGGCCCGCCTCCCGCCGCCGGCGCCGATCCAGCCGTAGCCCTGCTTGGTGCGCTTGCGGAGCGCGAAGCCGTCCGCGGACAGCTGGGAGAGGGTGTAGTCGCCCCACTCGGGGATGTACGGGAGGCGGGTGGTGACGCGCTGGTCCCAGGTGGCGGGGTCGGGGAGCTTCTGGCCCGCGTACTGGGCCGCCTGCACCGCCGCGCCGGGGTCACGGCGCAGACCGGTGATGCCCTTGACCGCCTCGCGCAGCAGACCGGTGCCCTCGCCGCCGATGCGGATGTGGCGGTCGTAGGACTCGTCGCGCATCGGGACGGTGAAGCGGACGCCCAGCCCGCGGATGAAGTCGCCGCTCGCCTTGCCGGGTTCCTGCTTCCCGTCGTAGGTGATGGTGTGCACCATGCGGAAGGAGTCGGCGCCCGCGTAGAAGTAGAGGCGGATGGAGAACGGGAGCCAGCTGCGGCTGCCCTTGCGGTGCTTGCCGTCGACGCGGACGACCGCGCGGACCGGGCCGGACTGCTCGACCGTGACGCCGTCGACGGCGCCCTCGAAGTGCTCCGTCCTGACCGTGCCCTGGTCCTCGTCCTCGATCTCGGGCTGCCTGATCAGGACCAGCCGGCCGTTCTTGGCGATCTCGGTGGAACCGCGGGTGACGGACTTGACGATCGTGGCGCCCGCCTTGGCGATCCTCGCGGTGATGACGCCTGTGGACACGTCGATGGTGCCGCCGCTCTTGTCGACGGTGACCTTCTCGGCGGGCGCGGCCGGGGTGCCGGCGGCGAGGGTGAGCTTGCCGGAGCCCGAACCGACCGCGTGGGCCGTCCACTTCAGCGAGCCGTCCGGCCAGTAGGCGAGCGGCCAGGACTGTACGGGGACGTCCTTGCCGTCGGCGTCCGTCAGCGCGAAGGTCTGGTCCTCCTGGTACGTGCCCATGGGCCAGGGCACGCCGAGCGTGGATCCGGGGGCGGCGCCGAGTCCGCCGTCCTCGAGCCAGTCCAGGGTCACCGGATCGGCGTCGGCCGCGGCGGCCGCGGGCGCGGCCTGCGCGTCCTTGGCGCCCAGGGCCCAGCTGAACTGAGCGGCGGCGCCGGCGACGGCGGCCGCCTTGAGGAGGGACCTACGGGGGATGGGAGACATGAGATGCAGCCTTTCCTTTCCGTGCGGGTGCAGGGGTGGTCAGGGGCATGACAGACAGAGACACGGCGCCCGGGGCGCCGGCCTGATGCGGGGAACGGCCGTCAGCGGTGCGAGTACCGCTCCTCGACGGCGACGGCCGCCGCCGCGACGGCCCCGAGCACCGGGACCGCCAACGGCGCGACGACCCAGGCGGACAGGACGACGACGGCCAGCCCGCAGACGACCAGGAAGGACCCGACGGGATCGCGCACGGTCCGCCGCCCGGCGTCCGCGAGCAGCGCCCGCCAGGAGTGGCCCGGAGTCCACAGGGCCGCCGCTCGCAACAGGGCCACGGCGAGCCCGAGCAGCGCGAGGATCCCGACGGCCCCGACGAGCGGCCCGCCGGGAACCCCGGCCCGCACGGCCAGGACGTCCACCCGGACCGCGGCGACCGCCGCCCACCCGGCGAGCCCGACGGCCCACCCGCCGCGCAGGGCCGCCCGGAAGTCCGCGACGAACGCCCTCAGGCCGCCGGTCTGGTGGGTCGTACGCCGCCGCAGGTGCCGTGCGCCGGCGGCGAAGGCCGCGGGGTAGGTGACGACGCCGAGACAGGCCACGGCGATCCACACTCCGGTGAGCAGACACTCGGCGAAGACGGCGAAGCGCTCGCCGAACACCGACTCCCTGCGGGGCTTCACTCGTGCTTGCGCCATGGTGACGTCGTCAGCCCTTCAGTCCGGAGGTCGCCATGCCGTCGATGAGATAGCGCTGGAAAGCCATGAAGAAGGCGATGACCGGCACCAGCGCCACCAGCGACATCGCGATCATGCTGCCGTAGTTGGAGATGCCCTCCTGGTCGCGGAACATCATCAGGCCGAGCGAAACGGTGTACTTGGACGGGGTGTTGAGGTAGATCAACGGCCCCATGAAGTCGTTCCACGCGTTGATGAACGTGAAGATGGCGCTGGTGATGACGGCCGGGCGGCTCAGCGGCAGCACGATGGACCAGTAGGTCCGCAGGTGCCCGCAGCCGTCGAGCTTGGCGGCCTCGTCCAGCTCGCGCGGCAGCCCGCGCATGAACTGGACCATCAGGAAGACGAAGAACGCCTCCGTGGCCAGGAACTTGCCCGCGACGAGCGGCACGAGGGTGTCGATGTAGCCGAGGTTGCGGAACAGCACGTACTGCGGGATGAGCAGCACGTGGTACGGCAGCAGCAGGGTGCCGATCATCAGGGTGAACAGCAGGTTCCGTCCGGCGAACCGGATCTTGGCGAAGGCGTACGCCGTCAGCGAGCTGGAGAGCACCACCCCGGCCACCGCCAGGCCCGCGTACATCAGCGAGTTGGTGAAGAAGCTGGTGATGGAAATGCCGGAGATGCCGTCGGCGAGCCCGGAGAAGTTCGCCCAGACCGGCTCGGTGGGCAGCAGGTCGAGGCTGGCGATGATGTCCTTGCTCGGCTTGAACGAGGCGCCGAGCACCCAGACCACCGGGTAGAGGACGACCGCGAGCACGAGGACCGCGCCCACGTGCCAGGCGAGGGATCCGATGCGCCGCCGCTCGTGCGCCGGGCGCACCGCGGGGCTGGTGGCACTGGTCACTTGGCGGCCTCCTCGTAGTGCACCCACTTCTTCTGCGACCAGAACAGGACCGCCGTGACGAGCGCCACCGCGACCACCAGGGTCCAGGCCATCGCGGACGCGAAGCCCATCTGGGCCTCCTTGAAGCCCTTCTGATAGAGGTAACAGGTGTAGACCAGGGTCGCGTCGGCCGGCCCGCACCGGGTGTCGGAGACCACGTACGCGGAACCGAACACCTGGAACGCGTGGATGGACTCCAGCAGCACGTTGAAGAAGAGCACCGGGGAGATCATCGGCAGCGTGATGTTCCAGAACCGCCGCAGGGGACCCGCCCCGTCCATCTCGGCGGCCTCGTAGAGCTCCTGCGGCACCTGCTTGAGCCCCGCCAGGAAGATGACCATCGGGGCGCCGAACTGCCAGATGCTGAGAGCCACCAGGGAGTACAGGACGTAGTCCGGGTTGCCGATCCAGCCGCCGACGTCGGCGCCGAAGATCTTCTGCGTACGGTCCACGACGGCGTCGTCGGAGAACAGCGCCCTCCACACGAAGCCCACCGAGACGCTGGCGCCGATGAGCGACGGCATGTAGAAGGCGGCCCGGTACAGGGCCTGACCGCGCCGCTTCTGCGCGAGCAGCAGCGCCACGCCGAGGGCGAGAAGGAGCTTCAGCGGTGTGGCCACGACGACGTACTTCAGGGTGACCTCGACCGACTTCTGCCAGCGCGGGTCCTGGAACATGGTCGTGAAGTTGTCGAGCCCCACCCACCGGGGCGGCGTGAACAGGTTGTAGCTGGTGAACGCGTAGTAGAGGGACGCGATCATCGGCCCCGCCGTGAGCAGCAGGAATCCCGCGATCCACGGCGACATGAAGAGATAGCCGGCGAGGTTCTCGCGGCGCCGCCCGCGCCGCCCGGCGACGGGAGCGGCGGACCGCTTCTTCGCCGGGCGCGCGGGCGCTTCCTTGACGAGCGTCATGGTGGTACGTCCCCTCAGCCCGCGAACGCGGCCTTGGCCTCGCTGAACAGCGCCTTCGCGGCGTCGGCCGGCTTGGTCTTGCCCTGGGCGACCTCACCGCCGATCCGCAGGAAGGCCGCCTCGATGACGTCCGCGCCGGACGGGTGCGGGGTGATCTTCCCGAGGGCGTCGGCCTTGGCGACCTCGTCCTCGTAGGCCGCGACGCCCTTGTTGTTGGCGTCGGTCGGCTTGAAGGCGGCGTACTGCTCGGTGGTGGAGAGGATGCCGCGGTCGTAGCCCATGATCTTGCCGGCCTCGGGGTCGTGCACCATGAAGTCGATGAACTGGGCGACTTCCTTCGGGTGCTTGGTCCCGGAGAAGGCGCTCAGCATCAGCGAGCCGAGGTACTGACCGGTGTTCTTGCCGTCCGTCGTGGGGATCGGCGCGAGCCCGTAGTCCGACTCGCCCTCGCCCTCGTAGCGGATGGAGAAGTTGTCCCAGGTGAACTCGGACGCCGCGAGGCCCGCCGAGAGACCGGACTTCGGCTTGACCTGCTCGATCTTCTTCGGGTCGGCGACCAGCCCGGACTTCACGCGCTTGTAGCCGTCCTCCCACCACTGCGTCACATCGTCCTCGGTGAAGCCGAGGTCGCTGTCGGTGAAGAAGGCCTTGCCGTTCTGACGCAGGTACAGGTCGTAGAGGTACATGATGCTGAAGTAGCCGGTGTCACCGGCGATCTTGAGCTTGTCCTGGATCGTCTGCAGCGCGGTGAAGTACTCGTCCCAGGTCCAGCCGAACTTCGCCTCGACGCCCGCCTTCTGGAAGGCCTTGAGGTCGATGACGAGTGCCATGGTGTTGGCGCCGACCGGAATGCCGATCTGCTTGCCGTCGACCTGACCGTTCGCCAGAACGCCGTTGCGGAAGTTCTCCAGGCTCAGATTCCCCGCGTCCGCCTGCGACTTGAGATCCATCAGAACACCGCGCTTGTCGTACTTGCGCAGGAAGGTGACGGAATTCTGGAATACGTCCGGCGGATTTCCGCCCGAGGCCTGCGTCTGGAACTTCTCCCAGAACGCCTCGTAGTCGGTGAATTCGGGCTTGATCTTGATCTTCGGGTACTTCTTCTCGAAGAGCGCGATCGTCTTCTTGATGGCGATGGTGCGCGGCTCGCCACCCCACCACGCGTAACGGATCGTGACCGTCCCGTCCGCCGACGTCCCGTCGCCTCCCCCGCACCCCGTGGTCGCGGCCAGGCCCAGTGTGGCCGCCGTCGCCCCCGCGGCCTTCAGGATCGTTCGCCTCTCAACATTCCTGCTGGTTCCCACAGTCGGGCCCTCCCCGCAGCGTCGTTGCCGCTTGCATGAATCGTTTCAAGAAAGCGCTTGCTGGCACAAGGTACGAGGGGGTTGAGAGAGCGTCAATGATTCGGACAGGAATTTCTTGCGCACGGCCTCGTCGGCGAATGACTCCCGTACGGGTGACGCGGCGCCACCGAGTGGACGAATGCGCAGGTGAGAGTCACCTGTTCGACGCTCCGAACCGCTGAGCGGCCGTCGGAAGATCATAACGGGGGACGGAAATCCGCCTGCGGGCAAGAGAACGGGACGGGGTCACGGGGTGGTGGGGGCGCGGGGTCACGGGGTGGTGGGGGCGCGGGGTCACGGGGTGGTGGGGGCGCGGGGTCACGGGGTGGTGGGGGCGCGGGGTCACGGGGTCGCGAGAGGGCCTGTCGGGGCGAGACAGCCGGGCGGCGAGGGGCGGTCGCTTCTGCGCGCGGCGGCTGGGGGGTGGTGCGGGGTCGCCGCGCTACGCAGGAGGGTTCGGGGGGAGCTCTGCGGTAGGGGGGCGGCGGGAGGTGCGGCGCCGGGCCGCTCGGCCAGGCGTGTGGAGGGCGACGCCGAGACGTCGGTGCAGGGCTGTCGGAGACGCCGTGCGGGGGCGCCCGGGGAGGGTGGGCGAGAGCGGGCGAGGGGGGCGGTGGAGGTCGACACAGGGTCGTGGGAGGCGCCGCGCGGGGTCGCTCGGGAGAGCGGTGCCCGGCAGGCGACGGAGGGCGGTGGAGGGCGGACGACGGAGGGCGGTGGGGGCGGCTCGTAGAGGTCGGTTCGGGACGGGCGGAAAGTCAGCAAGGGCGGACGGGGCGGGGCGCGGGGAGGGCAGCCGGGTCGGGCCAGGTCGGGTCGGGTCGGGTCGGGTCGGGTCCGGTCGGGGCGGATCGGCTCGACGCAGGAAAGGCAGGCGGGGCGGAGCGCATGGGCGCGCACTTACACCGGAAGCTGCAGCCGGGCACGCCGACGACCACGACCGAAGCGGTGGCGCATCCCACTTGGACGGGCCGGACGGATGACTTCGTCCGCCCAGAAGGGCCGGACGGGCCGGACGGGCCGGACGGGCCGGGAGAATGACACCGTCGGCTGGAAGGGTCCGGGAGACGCGACACGCCCGGCTCGGACGGCCCGAGGCGACCGGCCTCTTCGGATGGACCGTAGGGCCGACACGGCTCCCTCCGATGAGCCGAAGGGGCGACACAGCCCTGTCTGACGGCCCGGAAAAGCGGCACAGCCCGGCCCGGTAGGCCGGGGAGGCAACGCGGCCCGGCCCTGACGGCCGGGAGAGATCCCCGTGGACGCGGGCGGGGTGCCAGGCGGCTCGGGCGACGCGGTGTCGGGCCGGCGCGGAGGGGCGTCGGACGACGGGGCGCCAGACCGGCACAGTGGGGTGCCGCGCGGCAGGGACCGGCCGTCCCCAGAGGAACGCTCCGGGGGGGAAGGAACGGCTCCGGGAACCCGGGAGCAACGGCGGAGTCCGGGAACGGTGCCGCGGTCCGGGAGCGACGCCGGGGTCGGGAACGACGTCGGCCCGCCTGCGTTCTCGCAGGCGGGCCGACGTTCCGGGTGGGCGATACTGGGTTCGAACCAGTGACCTCTTCGGTGTGAACGAAGCGCTCTCCCACTGAGCTAATCGCCCGGACGCAGGAAGAACATTACCCCATGTCAGGGGGTGGCTGTGACCAGGACCGACCCGCCCCCGCGCCTCCGCGGCGGATCACTGGTCCTTGATCTTCCAGGGCATCTCGAAGCCGAACTTCCACAGGTAGACACCCGTCAGGACGGCGATGATCACGAGTCCGATCACGGTCAGGGTGATGTTGCGGCGGCGGACCTTCGGGTCGAGCGCACGCGCGGCCGCCTCGGTGACCTTGCGCTTGGTCCAGCGGAGCACGAGCTGCGCCCAGACGAACTCGGTCGCCCAGATCGCCATGCCGCCGAAGATCACCACCCAGCCGGGACCGGGCAGCGGCAGCATGACCACGCCCGCGGCCACCACGGCGAGGCCGATGACGAAGACCCCGACCTGCCAGCTCAGATGCAGCATGCGGCGCGCCTTGACGAATTCGGGCGCCCTGGAGCCCAGCCCTTGGCCCTGCTGCGCCTCCGCCGCCCCGTCCGGCTCCGACCTGTCGACCGCCACGACCGCCTCGCCCGCTCCGTCACTCCCCGTGTTCATACAGCCCGACCTTACCCGAGAGAATCCGGTCACCGGAATGGTGGTACCGGGCGAACGCACTGTCGGCCGGAAGAGTTACGTAAAGGCACGCAAAACACTCAGAGGGGTTTACAACGGCACCGTAGGTGGCATGTCGATTTCGCCGACGTGCGAATCCCCGAGCGCACACTGAGCGAAAGGCCCTGGCGCTTATGAACACCACGGTCAGCTGCGAGCTGCACCTGCGCCTCGTTGTGTCGAGCGAGTCATCCCTGCCTGTCCCCGCAGGCCTGCGGTACGACACGGCCGACCCCTACGCCGTGCACGCCACCTTCCACACCGGTGCCGAGGAAACCGTCGAGTGGGTGTTCGCCCGCGACCTGCTCGCCGAGGGCCTGCACCGGCCCACGGGCACCGGCGACGTCCGTGTCTGGCCGTCGCGCAGTCACGGTCAGGGCGTCGTGTGCATCGCCCTGAGCTCCCCTGAGGGCGAAGCCCTGCTCGAGGCCCCTGCGAGGGCCCTCGAGTCCTTCCTGAAGCGCACCGACGCCGCCGTGCCTCCCGGCACGGAACACCGGCACTTCGATCTCGATCAGGAGCTCTCGCACATCCTGGCGGAGAGCTAGGGCGAGGCTCACACCGAGCTGCCCGGCGCCGTCCACTCGGGGAGACGGCTCGGGCCAGGACAACCGAATAGGGCATGCGCCGACGCCGTGCCACGGGTCTCCCGTGGGGCGGCGTCGGCGTGCGCGCGGCTCGTCCGGGCGGCGCTCCCCCGGCTCCCGGAGCCGGCCGCCCGGGGATCCGGTCCCCGCGTGACCGTTGCTCGACGGCCCGGGGCGGCTACCATCGGCCAGCATCGGCGGGCGCTCGCCCGACCCCCAGGCCAGGGAGCGAAATGTGCTGATCACCCACGACACCCGGTGCGCACTCGATGCCGTGGTGGAACTGGTGAACACCGCACCGGAGGACGACGCGGCTCCGGACGCGCTGCCGGATGTCGCCGCCCTCGCGGATTTCGTGCGCAAGCAGGAGATCAGTGACGTCGGCGTGCTGTCCGAGTTCGATCTGTCCGCGGTGCGCAAGATCCGCGGGCGGTTCGCCCGGATCTTCGCGGCGTCGGATCCGCGGACCGCCGCCGGGCTGATCAACGAGCTGGTCGCCGCCGCGGGCACCACGCCACGTCTGACGGATCACGACGGCTACGACTGGCATGTGCACTACTTCGCGCCCGGCGCCTCCATCGCCGACCATCTGGCGGCCGACTGCGGGATGGCCCTGGCGTTCTTCGTGGTGGCCGGGGAGCAGGAGCGGCTTCGGCGCTGCGAGGCCCCGGACTGCCGGCGCGCCTTCGTCGACCTGTCCCGCAACCGGTCCCGTCGGTACTGCGACAGCCGCACCTGCGGCAACCGCCTGCACGTGGCCGCCTACCGGGCGCGCCGCAAGGAGGCGGCGGGCTGAGCACCCGCCTCGCCCCGCGAGGTCGCCTCACCCGGCCCCGTGAGTTTCCTCTCCGGGACCTTCGGGAGCCTGCGACGCCCTCGGCACGGCCCGTGAGGTCGTTCGATGCCGACGCGGCCCCGGCGGGTGACGCCGGGGACCGCGGGTACGGCTCAGAGCAGCAGCAGATCATGCAGCGAAGCCATGAGCAGCAGACACCCGATCACCGCCAGAAAGATCATCAGCGGTGGCTGGGAAAGGGCGAAGAGGCACCCGCGCGGCTCGTCCTGCGGCGGCGCGGCGTCGCTCTGTGTCGTGTCCAGCATCTCGCGGGCGATGATGACGCAGGTGACACCCCTCGCGCGATCACGCGCCCGGAATGAGCGGGAGTGCGCCGGATTCCGTGATGTCGCTGTCGTGCCGTGATCACTTCCGCGCGTGGTCAGGCCGACTGTGTCGTTTCAAACCTCCGGGCGGCACCGCAGCCGCGGAATCATCGGCCCCGGTTCATATGCCGTGCTTCTTGAGGATGGCCTCGATGTCGCTGAAGTCGTCGGCGCCGCCGGTCGCCCGGGGTGCGGCCGCGGGCCGGGACGCCGGCCGGGAGGCCTGGCCCAGCGAGGGCGCGGAAGCGGCGGGTGCCACCGCGTCGGCCTGTGCGGAGCGCGCCGCCGCTCGGCGCTCCTTGCGGGTGCCGCCGCGGCGGCGCTCCACGACCCGGGTGGTGGCGAACAGGGCCCAGGCCGCGCCGAGCACGGCGAAGCCGGCCCAGGCCGTCGGGCTGAAGGCGGTGTCGGCGGCCCACTCGACGACGCCGGTCATCACCAGGCCCAGCGGCACCAGCGCGTAGGCGGCGATGCGGGCGGCCGCCAGGTAGCGCTTGCGGTAGGCGGTGACCACCGCGATGCCGAGGCCGGCCGCGGCGACGGCGGAACAGACGGTCTCGGCAATCATCCGGTCCTCCAGCGTGGGGGCTCACTCGGGCAGGGGTCGTAGTACCGACTCGGCAGCGCGGCCGGTGGGCCCGCGCCTCGTCCCTTCCATCCTGCACCTGCGCACCGCTCGCGGGCCATGCTCCGGCCGGACATCAGGGACATCTCCGGGTCGGCTCCTCCGCAGGTGCCGCCCCGGCACGGTCCTCCGGACCGGCCGAGCGCCTCCCCGTCCGGGCGACCGGTGGTCCGGATTGGGGCGGCCGGGCGGCGGCTGGAAGACTGGCGGCATGAACGACTCGTCCCCGACCTCCGCCTCCGCCGCGCCCGGCACGGCGGCCGCCCGTCCCGCCGTCGTCCTCGACGTCTGGTGCGAGCTCCAGTGCCCCGACTGCCGCGGTGCCCTCGACGACCTGCGCGCCCTGCGCGAGCGGTACGGCGACCGGCTGGAGCTGCGCCTCAGGCACTTCCCGCTGGAGAAGCACAAGCACGCCTTCGCCGCCGCGCAGGCCGCCGAGGAGGCGCTGGAGCAGGGCCGGGGATGGCCGTACGTCGAGGCCGTGCTCGCCCGGGTCGAGGAGCTGGACCGCCGGGGGGAACCCTTCCTGGTCGAGGTCGCCGGTGAACTCGGGCTCGACGCCGAGGAGTTCGACACCGCCCTGATCGACGGACGGCACATCCTGATCGTGGACGCCGACCAGGCCGAGGGCAAGGCGATGGGCATCACCGGCACCCCGACGTACGTCATCGGCGGCGAACGCCTCGACGGCGGCAAGAGCCAGGAGGGGCTCCGCGAGCGTGTCGAGGCGATCGCGGACCGGCTGCTGGCCGAGCAGGGCTGAGGCGGGCTCCGGGCCGGCCGGCCCGGAGCGGGCGCCCCTGCCTCAGAGCAGGTTCTTGTACATCGAGTAGCCCACGGGCAGATAGCCGAGCGATTCGTAGAGCCGCTCGGCCGGGGTGTTGCCGGCGAAGACGTTGAGGCCGAGGACGCGGTGGTCCGCCGCGATCGCCTGGGCCTCGGCCAGCAGCATCAGGGACCGTCCGTGGCCCTGGCCGCGGAAGGCCTCGTCGGTCTCGACGTCGTACACGAACGCCTTGTCGCCGACGAACGCCAGCCAGAGCGTGCCGACCGGGACGCCCTCCTGCTCCAGAACGCTGAACCGCATGTTCTCCGTGGCCAGGCCCTGCGGCAGCAGCAGATCGTGGTCCCGGCGCGACCTGGCCCGGGCCTCGTCCTCGGGCACCCCGCGATCCGCCAGATCCCGGGCGTAGGAGGAGAGACCGCGCTCGTACCAGGGCGGGTACTCGGCCTCCGTCATGTCCCTGCCCCGGCTGCCCGCGGGCAGCCGGGGAGCGGTGTCGCCCAGGGCCTTCTCCATGCCGCGGTTGCGGTGGACGTAGCCGAGCGCGGTCGCCAGCCGCAGCGCGGTCCCCGCGTCGGCGGGCACCCTGACCTCCATGCGCGCGCAGCCCCAGCCCCGGGCCACCTCTTCGGCGGCCAGCGCGGCCACCGTGCCCCGCCCGCGCCCGCGGTCCGGTTCCTCGATGCGCAGGTCGGCGATCTGGGCGACGCGGGGGCCGAAGACGGGGGACGTCGAGAGGTGGACCGCTCCGACGGGATGGCTGTTCACGCACACCTGGTAGTGGCGTGACAGTGCCCCGTCGGCGGCGTGCTGAAGCGGCTCGGTCGGCCGCAGGGTCGTGGTCATCAGGGGCTTTCTACCCACCCCGGGCGGACGACGTCAGCTGGTTTTCCGGTCCTCGGGGCGGCCCGGCCCGCGCGGGGCCGGTCCGGACGCCACGGGACCGGTGCGCGTCCTCACGGGTCGAGGTCGTCGGCCGCGCGCTCGGTGAAGATCCGCATCGCCTTCGCGGTCACCGGCCCCGGCGCGCCCGGCAGTTCACGGTCGTCGACACGGTGGACGGCCTGGACGTCCCGCAGGGTGGACGTGAGGAAGATTTCCTCGGCCCGGTCCAGCACGTCCAGCGGCAGGTCGGTCTCCTTCGCGCCGGTCCACTCGACGGTCAGCTCGCGGGTGATGCCCGCGAGGCAGCCGGAGGCGAGCGGCGGGGTGTGGATCTCGCCGTCCAGGACGATGAACACGTTGGACCCGGTGCCCTCGCAGAGCTGCCCGACCGTGTTGCCGAACAGCGCCTCGGTGGCGCCGTGTTGGTGGGCGCGGGCCAGGGCGACGACGTTCTCGGCGTACGAGGTCGTCTTCAGGCCGGTGAGCGCGCCGCGTTCGTTGCGCGTCCACGGGACCGTGACGACGGCCGTGGAGTCGGCGCGCCGGGTGGTTTCCCCTAGGGCGACGACGAGCGTGGGCCCGTGTTCGCCGCGGTCGGAGCCGAGCGGGCCGTGGCCGCCGGTGTAGGTGATGCGCAGCCGGCCGAGCGGCATCGGGTTGGCCTCGAGGACGGCGGCGCAGGCGCGGCGGACCTCGTCGTGGTCCGGGTCCGGCAGGCCGAGACCGCGCGCGGAACGGGTCAGCCGGTCGAGATGGCGGGTCAGCGCGAACGTCACGCCGTCCACCGCCTTCACCGTCTCGAAGATGCCGTCGCCCACGGTCAGTCCGTGGTCGAAGACGGAGACACGGGCGGACTCGGTGTCCTGCAGCCCGCCGTCGAGCCAGATCTTCACGTCAGTCCCTCTCCCTCGGCCTCGTACGTTCCCGACGCTACCGCGAGCAGTCGGGAGGCCTTCAGCTCGGTCTCCTCCCACTCGGCCTCGGGGTCCGATCCCCAGGTGATGCCGGCGCCGGTGCCGAAGCGCAGCACGGCCGTGCCCGCGGGGGCACGGTCGATCCAGAAGGTGCGGATGCCGACGGCCAGCTCGCCGGTCCCCCGGTCGGCGTCGACCCAGCCGATGCCGCCGCAGTACGGGCCGCGCGGCGCCGTCTCCAGCGTGTCGATGATCCGCAGGGCGCTGGACTTGGGGGCGCCGGTGACCGAGCCGGGCGGGAAGGCGGATTCGAGCAGTTCGGGCCAGCCGGCGCCGTCGCGCAGTTCGCCGCGGACCGTGGACACGAGGTGGACCAGGCCCGGGTGCTTCTCGACGGCGCACAGGTCGGGCACGCTCACGCTGCCGGTGGCGCAGACCTGCCCGAGATCGTTGCGGACGAGGTCCACGATCATCACGTTCTCGGCGTAGTCCTTCTCCAGGAGGTCCGCCTCGGTGCGCCCGGTGCCCTTGATGGGCCCGGACTCGACGACCCGGCCGTCGCGGCGCAGGAAGAGCTCGGGCGACGCCGTGGCCGTCTCTATGCCGTGCGCCGGAAGACGAATCGTTCCTGCGTACGGCGCCGGGTTGCCCCGGGCCAGCAGCGCGGTCAACGCGTCCACGTCGGCGTCGGGCGCGACCGGCGCGGTCAGGACCCGGCAGAGGTTGGCCTGGTACACCCGGCCGGCCGCGATGTGTTCCCGGATCCGCCGGACGCCCGCCGTGTACGCGGCGCGGTCGAGGGACGACGTCCAGTCACCGGCCGAGGGCCCCCGCCACGCACCGGCCACGGGAGCGGGCACCGGCTCCTCGCGCACGTCGGCGAAGCGCGCGCAGAGCGGGCGGCCCTCGAAGTCGGCGCACACGGCCCAGAACCCGGAGCCTTCGAGGGCAGCGGGATCGCTGGTCACGTCGAGGAGGCCGGTGGCGACACGGGTGCCGAAACGGGCGAGAGGAGGGAGGTCGAGCACGTGGTCGAGTGTATGACCGGTCACTCGAGAGGTGGTCCGGGCATGTCCCGCATGTCCCGGCCGGGGGCCCTGACCAGGTCCGCGAGGAGACACAGCGCAGCACGCTGCACAAACGCGTTTTTGTACTGGCCCGGGAATCCGCTAGAGTTCAACACGTCGCCGGGACGCGAGAGCCGACCGAAACGACAAGCGGACGTAGCTCAGTTGGTAGAGCGCAACCTTGCCAAGGTTGAGGTCGCGAGTTCGAGCCTCGTCGTCCGCTCGAAGGAACAAGGGGTCTTCCCGGTCCCCTGCACTCCTGGTGGAGTGGCCGAGAGGCGAGGCAACGGCCTGCAAAGCCGTCTACACGGGTTCAAATCCCGTCTCCACCTCCAAGGACGATTAGCTCAGCGGGAGAGCGCTTCCCTGACACGGAAGAGGTCACTGGTTCAATCCCAGTATCGTCCACTGGATCTGCTCGACGATCCGAACCCGCGCGATTAGCTCAGCGGGAGAGCGCTTCCCTGACACGGAAGAGGTCACTGGTTCAATCCCAGTATCGCGCACGCATCGCACACGCCCCTCGGGTCGTGTTCCCGAGGACGATTAGCTCAGCGGGAGAGCGCTTCCCTGACACGGAAGAGGTCACTGGTTCAATCCCAGTATCGTCCACACACCGAGAGCCCCCGGCCGCCTTCGCGGCCGGGGGCTTCTTGTGTCGGCGCCGGTTCAGCTGGAGAACAGCATCCGGCCGAAGCCCTTCTGGCGGTGGTGGCCGCCGTAGTGGCCCCCGTGCCCGCCGCCGTGCGGAGCACCCCAGGCGGGCGCCGCGGGAGCGGCCTGGGGGTACGCCTGCGGGGCGGCCGGGGGCGGCGGGCCCGGCTGGGACCACTGGGACTCCAGACGGGTCAGAGCCTCCAGCTCGCCGTAGTCGAGGAAGATCCCGCGGCAGTTGCTGCACTGTTCGATCTGGACGCCGTTGCGGTTGTACGTGTGCATCTGAGCGTGACACTTCGGGCACTGCATGGTTCGGCTCAACTCCTCGCCGGTCGGTGCTGTTTCGCGTACCGCCAGGACAGACACTGTCCGGCTGCGGTCGGTTGCACCCTACTTCGCCGGGCTCGCCGTCAACTGCGGGGGGACGGAACCCATTCGGGCACAGGCGTCGACCAGGCACTGCTCGACCTCGTCCAGCGCCCGGCCCTCGGCGAGCGACTTGGTGACAGAACGTGCGGCGGTCTGCACGGTGAGTGCGCGCGCCGGAACGTCGAGCGCCGTCCAGGGGTCGCCGTCCCCGGGGACCGCGGGGCCGCCCTCGGCGCGGTAGGCGGCGAGGAAGCGGGTCCACTCCCCGGGCGGGAGCAGTCCGCAGGCGTACCAGGCGGCGGGGCGGGCGAGGTCCCAGGCCGCGACCCCGACGCCGAGATCGTCGACGTCGATCAGGCGCCACGGCCCGTCGGGCGCCGGATGACGGACGAGCTGGCCGAGGTGCAGATCGCCGTGGCACAGGGTGGTGGTGTCGGGCATCGGGGCCTCGGCGCGGGCCCAGGCGGGCAGCGCGCGCCAGGCGCCCAGGACGGGGGCGACGGCGGGGTGCGGCCCGGCCGCGCGGAGGCGGACCACGGCGTGGGCGGCCTTGGCGGGTCCGCGCATCTGCGGGAGCGCGGGCGGAGCGGGGGTGCGGTGCAGCCGGGCGAGCAGGGCGCCCGCGGCCTCCCAGGGGGCGAGGTCGGGCGCGTCCGGGTCCACCGGAGTGCCGTACGGCCAGAAGGTCACCAGACGGCCGTGCAGCGCGGCCGGAGCCGGTGCGAGCGGCGGGAGCAGGATGTCGGGGAGCCGGGCGGCGAGGGCGAGCCGCGGGGCGAGTCCCGCCGGGTCGGTGCCGGGGGCGTGCGCCTTGGCGACGGTGTCGGCATGCCGGACGACGGTGGCGTCCGGGCGGTCGGCGAGGGTGGCCGCTCCGCAGGGGCAGGCCGGCGTGGCCTCGTGCGCCTTGGCTCCGGCCCGGCGGGCGAGCTCGGTGAGCAGGGGGTGCGCGGTCACGGGGCTCCCTGGGCGACGGCGTGCGGGTCTTCCCGCGAGGGTACGCAGGCGGGGCGATCCGAGTCGCGGGGCCTCGCGACCGCAGCCGGCCGGGCAGGGCGTCGCGGGCGGCCGGGAAAAGCAATGCAGGCGCAGCTCCCCAGCTGCGCCTGCATTTTTTGCCGTCCGCCGCACCCCCGTCCCCACGGGGTTTCATGGGTGGATGTCCCCGCCCGGACCGCTCTTCCGGGCCTGGGGTCGCCGCTCAGCGCCCCAGCATCACTCCCACGGACGACGCCTGTGTGGCCACTGTCTCCCAGCCGTCGAAGACGACGAGGAGCAGGACCGCCAGGGGAAGAGCCATCAGCGTCGCCACCAGGGGGTGGCGGCGGCCCGTGCGACGAGGGCGCGTACCGCGTCCCTGTGCGCGGATCATCGTCCGCGGTGCCGTGAGAGCCATGGTCCCTCTCCTGACCTGATCGGTTGTCGTTGGCAGCGGCGGGTGTCTGACCTCGGGGGACGAGTGCTGCACCCGCCGCTTGACCTCAAATCTAGGCGCGGGGCCGCTGCCGGGCGTCATGCCCTCGTACCGATTGCCGGGCCTCCCGGAGGATGAGCCATGACCTGGGAAGTACTCCCCTGGGTGGAGAGATGGCCGCGGGTCTCGGGGTCTTCCCGGAGGGGGCCTCCGGTCCGGGCCGGATTCCCGCGCCGTCTCAGGCCGTGGGGCACGGCCCGCCGTGACTTCGCTCACTCGCGCCGCCCTCCGCCGCCCCGCACCCGCCCCTCACCGGCCCGTACGGGGGGCCACCACCGCCCGGGTCCGCCCGCCGTCGCCGGTGCCGGCGCGGGCCGGCGCACGGTCACCCGCCACGGGTCCAACCCTCTGTGCGGGAAAGGCGGTTGAAGGCACGGGGCGCCCAAGGCAGGCCTGTTCGCTGGGACTCTGACCATCCTTCACATCGCCCGCCGGGCACGCACAATCGATCGGTACGAGAGGGCGCGGCCTCTGCGCGCGAACGGCCGTGGAAACGTAAGCTGTGCCACGTCACACGGACCGGGCAGCGGGGATGAACATGGCGATGATGCGCCTGAGGCGCGAGGACCCGCGCGTCGTCGGCTCGTTCAGGCTTCACCGACGGCTCGGCGCGGGTGGGATGGGCGTCGTCTATCTGGGTTCCGACAAGAAGGGCCAGCGGGTCGCTCTGAAGGTGATCCGGCCCGATCTGGCGGAGGACCAGGAGTTCCGGTCGCGGTTCGCGCGCGAGGTCTCCGCCGCCCGCCGGATCCGGGGCGGATGCACGGCGCGGCTGGTCGCGGCCGATCTGGACGCCGACCGGCCGTGGTTCGCCACCCAGTACGTGCCCGGCCCCTCTCTGCACGACAAGGTCAACGACGAGGGGCCGCTCGGGGCCGCCGAGCTGGCCTCGATCGGAGCCGCGCTGTCGGAGGGACTCGTCGCCGTCCACGAGGCCGGGGTCGTGCACCGGGACCTCAAGCCCTCCAACATCCTGCTCTCCCCCAAGGGCCCGCGGATCATCGACTTCGGCATCGCCTGGGCGACGGGCGCCTCCACGCTGACCCATGTCGGCACGGCGGTCGGCTCTCCCGGGTTCCTCGCGCCGGAGCAGGTGCGCGGGGCGCTGGTCACCCCGGCCACCGACGTGTTCTCGCTCGGCGCCACGCTCGCCTACGCCTCGACGGCCGATTCGCCCTTCGGGCACGGCAGTTCCGAGGTGATGCTGTACCGCGTGGTGCACGAGGAGCCGCACCTGCACGGGGTGCCGGACGCGCTGGCCCCGCTGGTGCGGGCCTGTCTGGCGAAGGACCCGGAGGAGCGGCCCAGCACCCTCGATCTGTCGCTGCGCCTGAAGGAGATCGCGACCCGGGAGGCCCAGGGACTGGCGGACGCGCGTCCCCCGGCGCCCCGGGCGGCCGAGGCCGATCGTCCGACGGGGCGGCTCTCCGAGACCGGATACCCGGAGCGCACGCTGCGCCAGCAGACCGGACCGGGTACTCCGCCGCCGCGGAACGGGGCGCCGCCCGCGCGCGGTCAGGCTCCTGCGCGGGGCGGAGCGCCGGCGCGCGGGAGCGGTGCCGCACGGGGCACCGGCGCCTCGTCCTCGTCGCGGTCGGGGGCCCGGCCGGCTCCCTCGCGCAACACCCGCCCCGGCAGCGGCAACCGGCCCGCGTCCCGCGGCGGGGCCCGGCGGCCGGGGCCCAGGACCACGGGGACCGGGCGGCGGCCCGCCAATCCGCGGCTGCTGCGCCAGCGGCTGTTCGTGTTCGTCGTGGTGACCCTGCTGGTCGCGCTCGGCATCGCCGTCGTCCAGGGCTGCCAGGGTCCGGCGCGCGGGCTCGGCGGTGACGACGGCGTCGTACGGCAGGAACAGCGGCATCTCCGCCCGCAGCCGGCCGACCCGCTCGCAGGACCGGCCCGGAGCTGAGCCCCCGGGTGGCCGGGAAGGCGGGCCGGCCGGGTCAGGCGGTGAGCGGGATGACGCCCAGGGGCTCGGTGGTGGGCTGCGGTGAGCCGCCGGCGGGTTCGACGGTGATGCCCACGGCGACGGCGTCGGCGGGCGATCCCTTCATCACGCGGGAGTCGTTCGCCGCCTTGCCGGTGAGCAGGCCCGCCGACCGGACGTCGCCCGCCTCGGCCGCGTACCAGAGCTCGTAGACCTTGCCGCCGGGCAGCGCGGGAAGGCCGTGGGCGGCGAAGACCGCGCGTGCCTGGTCGCGGGAGACCACGACGGCGGCGGTGGCCGCGCCCCCAAGGTTGCCGGTGTGGACGGTGGCGTCGGGCGCGGTGAGGACCTCGGTGATGGCGGCGCCCGCGGTGCGGGCCTGCTGCTCGGCCCGGGCCGCCCGGGCCCGCACGTCGTCCGCCTCGACGTGCTGCCGGACGGCGATGCCGCCGAGCACGGCGGCCGCCGCGATGCTCGCGGCGAGCGCGAAGCGCAGCACCCGCCGGCCAGGGGCCCGCGAGCGGTGCGGGAGCCGGTCCTGACGGGTGTGGGCGACGGCCTCCAGGGTGCGGGCGCGCGCCTGCGGGGTCACCTGGACGTGCTGGACCGAGGCGCCGAGCCGGACGGCGACCCGCCGGAGGTCGGCGGCCTCCCGGTGGCACTGTTCGCACCCGGCGAGATGGTTCTCGAACGCGCTCTCCTCGGCCGGCGGCAGAGCGTCCAGGACGTAGGCGCCGACGGACAGGTGGCGATCCTCCTCGGGCGTCATGCGTCGGCCTCCAGACAGGCGCGCAGTCTGCGCAGCCCCGCGCGCATTCGGGACTTCACCGTTCCTTCGGGGGTGGAGAGAGCGTCGGCGACCTCGAGGTAGGTCAGGCCCTGGTAGTAGGCGAGCATCAGCGGCACGCGTTCCTGGCGGGCCAGCGCGGTGAGACAGCGGTGGAGCCGCCGCTGCTCGTCATGGTCCTGGACGATCTCGGCCACTTCGTCGAAGGGCCGCTCCGGTTCGAGGACGACGGTCCGGTGCTCGCGGTCCGCGCCCGCCTGCGCGGACCGCACCCGGTCGACCGCCCGGCGGTGGGCGACGGTGAGGACCCAGGCTTTCGCCGTTCCCCGGTCCGGGCTGTAGCGGCCCGCGGTGCGCCAGACCTCGATCATGACCTCCTGGGTCACCTCCTCAGCCTGAGCGACGTCCCGCAGGATCCGGCAGGCCAGGCCCATGACACTGCCGGACAGCGCGTCGTACACGCCGGTGAACGCGTCGAGGTCGCCCCCCGCCACCCGGGCCAGCAGGTCCTCCACTCGGGCGTCCGGATCGAAGCTGTGCGGCAAAGCCCTGCTCCCCTCGTGCCTCGTGCTGGGTTCGGACGGCCCGCCCGCGGCGTGTGCGGAGGGAAGAGGCCTGCACCGGGAGGCCCCTCACCGCACCGGGGACGGGCCGGGCGCGGATCTCGGGTCGAGCAGGACGTGGACGGTCTTGCCGCCGATGGCGGGGACGAGCCGGATCTGTCCGCCCAGCCCGCGGATGACCCCCATGCCGAGGCCGCCGCGCTCGTCGCCGTCCGAACGGCGGTGGAGTTCGGGAAGGTCCTCGCTGTGGTCGGCGACGGCGATGTCCAGTCGGCCGTCGCGCACCGTCAGCGTCAGCACGCAGGGGCCGCTGGTGTGGCGGACCGCGTTGGTCACGAGTTCGGAGACGACGAGGACCGCGTCCGGCACACGGTCGACCGGGTCGTTCGCCTTCAGCCAGCTCTCACTGACCTGACGAGCGAGCGACGGGGCCCGCCGGGAGTGCGGCAGGGCGACGGCACAACGCGCGGGCGCCGGCGGCGCCGTCGGCGGTGACGTGGTGGTCATGAGGGCTCCCCTGGAACGACTCGTCGGGGACGGCTTGGGTTCGCAGGGGATTCGTAGCCGCGCAGCACGCGGATGCCGCCGTGATGCACACGAAAGCCCCGGGTTCTCACCCGGCCGGCCTACGGAGGGGGTGGCGGGTCGTCCCGCCGCCTCCTTCCCTCACCCTCCCTTATGCTTCCGCTACATTTTTCGGCTTTGTCGTCATCTGTCCGGCTCACAGGTCCGAATACCCCCTCGTCCGGCACAGCGAAACGAGAAACGGCGTTCCCCCCGCGGCCACCCCGCCGACGGCGCGGCCGGTGGACGGGGCGACGCGACCTCGTCGCAGGTGCTCTTCGCTGAACGTTCGAGGGAGATGTGTCCGATGACCGCTTTCCTGCGAGCCCGACGTCTGGTGGCCGGAGCCGCCGCGACGGGCCTACTGGCCGGAGGGGCCGTGCTCGGCATGTCCGGCGCGGCGACCGCGGCGCCCGCTCCCGCCTCCGCCCCGACCGTGGTGACCACCGACCACGACGGCAAGTGCCACTGGGTGAAGGGCCACTGGGAGAAGAAGTGGGTGAAGGGCCACTGGGAGAAGAAGCGGGTCGACCACAAGACCTGGCACCACGGCCACTGGGACCACCACTACTCCTACAAGTGGGTCTACGTGCCCGGCCACTGGGACCACCAGTGGGTGAAGGGGCACTGGGAGTGCCACCACCGCTGACCGAGGCCCCGCGCGGGTGAGGGCCGGACGCGTCGTGCGTTCCGGCCCTCGCTCCGCGGTCGGGCTTCCGCGGCCGGGCCGCCGGGGTCGGGCCGGCCGCGGCCTCAGGCGCGTCTCGGCCGGGTCGCGTAGAACGCGACGGCGGAAGCCGCCGCCACGTTGAGGGAGTCGATTCCGGCGGACATGGGGATGCGCACCCATTCGTCCGCCGCCCGGAGGGCGTAGGTGGAGAGTCCGTGCCCCTCCGACCCCAGCATGATGGCGCTCTTCTCGAAGCGTGCCGGGTCCAGCTCGTCGAGGGGGGTCGCCTTCTCGTCCGGGGTCATGGCGAGGATGTCGTACCCGGCGTCGCGCACCACGTCGAGCCCGGCCGGCCAGGCGTCGAAGCGGGCGTAGGGAACCGAGAAGACGGCGCCCATCGACACCTTGATCGCCCGCCGGTAGAGGGGGTCCGCGCAGTCCGGGGAGAGCAGGATCGCCTTGATGCCCAGCGCGGCGGCGCTGCGGAAGGCGGCCCCGAGATTCGCGTGATCGACGAATCCCTCGAAGACGGCGACGCGCTGACCGGCGTCGTCCGCCGGCTCCACGAGGTCGTCGGCCGGACCCGGCGCCACGGTCCGGCGGGCGGCCTGGAGGAGTTCGGCGGCGTCCGGCAGCGGCTTGCGCTGCATCGAGGCCAGCGCGCCGCGGTGGACGTGATAGCCGGTGACCCGCTCGGCCAGCTCCGGGCTGACGGCGTAGACCGGCGCCGGGAGCTCGTCGATGACATCGCGCATGACGTCGACCCACTTGGCGGAGAGCAGCATGGAGCGCATCTCGTACCCGGCGTCCTTGGCGCGGCGGATGACCTTCTCGCCCTCGGCGATGAAGAGCCCCTCGGCGGGCTCGCGCTTGCGGCGCAGCTCGACGTCGGTCAGGCCGGTGTAGTCGCGCAGGCGCGGGTCGTCGGGGTCGTGAACGGTGATGAGATCGGCCACAGGGGTGATACTGCCTTGTCCTGGGTGTGGTGCCAACGGCTCGGAACGGTTGCGTTACCCGCGGTTACTCGGAGCTCGGCGAGCCGACGGCGACGACCTCGCCCACGACGATCACCGCGGGAGGCCTGACGTCCTGCGTGCGGACCGCCTCGGCGACCGTCGCGAGGGTCGCGTCGACGCGGCGCTGGGCGGCCGTCGTGCCCTCCTGGACGAGGGCGACCGGGGTGTCCGGCGACTTGCCGTGCGCGACGAGCGTCTCGGCGATCTTCCCGATCTTGTCGACGCCCATGAGGACGACCAGGGTGCCGGTGAGCTTCGCGAGGGAGGACCAGTCCACCAGGGACCGCTCGTCGTCGGGCGCGACATGGCCGCTGACCACCGTGAACTCATGGGCGACGCCCCGGTGGGTGACCGGGATCCCGGCCGCGCCGGGCACCGAGATCGAACTGGAGATGCCCGGCACGACCGTGCAGGCGATCCCGGCCTCCGCGAGCGCCTGGAGCTCCTCCATGCCACGGCCGAAGACGTAGGGGTCGCCGCCCTTGAGGCGGACCACCGACTTGCCCTGCTTGGCGTGCTCGATGAGCGCGTGGTTGATGGCCTCCTGGGCCATGTAGCGGCCATAGGGGATCTTCGCGGCGTCGATCACCTCGACGTGCGGCGGGAGTTCGGCGAGGAGGTCGCGCGGGCCGAGCCGGTCCGCGATGACGACGTCCGCCTCGGCGAGCAGGCGACGGCCGCGGACCGTGATCAGGTCCGGGTCGCCGGGACCGCCGCCGACCAGCGCGACACCGGGGGTCCGGGTGCGGTAGTGGGGGGCGACGAGGGTGCCGTCGCGCAGCCCTTCGACGACCGCGTCCCGGATGGCGGCGGTGTGGCGCGGGTCGCGGCCGCGGGCGTCGGTGGTGAGCACGGCGACCGTGACGCCCTCGCTGTGGCCGGTCGCCGGGGTCCAGGCGGTCGCGGCGTCGGCGTCGTCGGAGCGGACGCACCAGACGCGGTGCGCCTCGGCCTCGGCGGAGGCCCGGCCGTTCGCCTCGGCGTCGCTCGTGGCGATGAGCGCGTACCAGGCCTCGGCGAGATCGCCGTCGGCGTACGGGCGCTTCGACCAGGTGATCTCGCCCGCGTCCGCCATGGCCTCCACCGAGGGCGTCGCCTCGGGGGACACCAGGTGGATGTCGGCGCCGGCCGCGATCAGCGCGGGGAGACGGCGCTGGGCGACCTGGCCGCCGCCGAGCACGACGACCCTGCGGCCGGCGAGACGAAGGCCTACGGGGTAGGCGGGGTGTTCGGCCATGAGGGTGCGGCTCCTCGTACGGGCAGAGAGCAGAGGGTGGGCGCTGCGGCTCTGGAGCAGCCCTGACGTGCGCATTTTAGAGGTGACTTCAGCATGCGGCGGGGCCGGGGGCGGCACAAGGGCGTGCCCCCGGCCCCGGGCGGGACCTACTTCTCCGTGACGCCCGCCGAATCGAACGTCGCCACCTCGTGCATCGCCCGGGCCGTGCTCTGCACCAGCGGCAGGGCGAGCAGGGCGCCCGTTCCCTCGCCGAGGCGGAGGTCGAGGTCGACCAGAGGACGCAGACCCAGCTTGTTCAGGGCGGCCACATGACCGGGTTCGGCACTGCGGTGGCCCGCGATGCAGGCCGCCAGGACCTCGGGGGCGATGGCGCGGGCGACCAGCGCGGCGGCGCCGGCGCTGACGCCGTCCAGGATCACTGGCGTGCGGAGGGAGGCGCCGCCGAGCAGGAGACCGACCATCGCCGCGTGCTCGAAGCCGCCGATCGCGGCGAGGACGCCGATGGGGTCCGCCGGGTCCGGCTGGTGGACCTCCAGGGCACGGCGCACGACCTCGGTCTTGCGGGCGAGGGTCTCGTCGTTGATCCCGGTGCCGCGGCCGGTGACCTCGGCCGGGTCTGCCCCCGTGAACACCGAGATGAGGGCCGCGGACGCCGTGGTGTTCGCGATCCCCATCTCGCCCGTGAGCAGCGCCTTGTTGCCGGCCGCGACGAGGTCGCGGGCGGTCTCGATGCCGACCTCGATGGCCTGCTTGGCCTCCTCGCGGGTCATCGCGGGGCCGGTGGTCATGTCGGACGTGCCCGCGCGGATCTTGCGGGGCAGCAGCCCGGGGGTGGCGGGCAGGTCGGCGGCGACACCCACGTCCACCACGCAGACCTCGGCGCCCACCTGGGTGGCGAAGGCGTTGCAGACCGCTCCCCCGCCGAGGAAGTTGGCGACCATCTGGGCCGTCACCTCCTGCGGCCAGGGCGTGACCCCCTGCGCGTGCACGCCGTGGTCACCGGCGAAGATCGCGACGGCCGCGGGCTCCGGGATCGGCGGCGGGCACTGCCGGGACAGGCCGGACAGCTGCGCGGAGATGATCTCCAGCATGCCCAGCGCCCCGGCCGGCTTCGTCATCCGCTTCTGCCGCTCCCAGGCCTCGCCGAGCGCCTTGGCGTCGAGCGGGCGGACGCTGGCGACGGTCTCGGCGAGCAGGTCGTGCGGGTCCTCGCCGGGCAGCGCGCGACGGCCG
This sequence comes from Streptomyces sp. 3330, assembly GCF_031456635.1. Taxonomy (NCBI): domain Bacteria; kingdom Bacillati; phylum Actinomycetota; class Actinomycetes; order Kitasatosporales; family Streptomycetaceae; genus Streptomyces; species Streptomyces sp. 3330. Next base: position 93,516 of record NZ_JAVDVA010000011.1, on the reverse strand, counting down.
TACGTCTCCTCGTGGACGACCCACGACAGCGGACGGCGCTTGGCCCAGCCGGCCTGCATCAGCTCGGGTTCGTCCGGGAACTCGTCGACGTAGCCGACGCAGAGGTACGCGACCACTTCGAGGTGCTCGGGCAGGCCCAGGGCGCGGACCATCTCGCGCTCGTCGAAGAAGCTGACCCAGCCGACCCCGAGGCCCTCGGCACGGGCGGCCAGCCAGAGGTTCTCGACCGCGAGCGCGGAGGAGTACGGCGCCATCTGCGGCTGGGTGTGCCGGCCGAGGGTGTGGCGGCCGCCGCGGGTCGGGTCGGCGGTGACGACGATGTTCACCGGGGTGTCGAGGATGGCCTCGATCTTCAGTTCCTTGAACTGCTTCGCCCGGCCCTTCGGCAGCGACTTCGCGTACGCGTCACGCTGACGGGTCGCCAGCTCGTGCATCGCGCGCCGGGTGTCGGCGGAGCGGATGACGACGAAATCCCAGGGCTGCGAGTGGCCGACGGAGGGCGCGGTGTGGGCCGCCTCCAGGACACGCAGCAGCACCTCGTGCGGGATCGGGTCGGGGCGGAAGCCGTTGCGGATGTCCCGGCGCTCACGCATGACCTTCAGCACGGCCTCGCGCTCGGCGTCGTCGTACGCGGGCGCGGCGGGGCCGGTGGACTCTCGCACTTCTTCCACGGGGGCCGGGCTCTCTTCCTGGTCGGCGGCCCTGGTTTCCAGGTCCTCCGGGCTCTGGGCGACATCGGGGTCGATGCCGGTCTCGGGCTCCGTGGCCGGGGTCGCCGGGGCGGGAGCGGGGTCGGCGCCGCGGGGCGCGGGGACCGTGACGACGGGCGGGGCGGCGCTCGCCCCGGCGGCCCGGGGCTGTTCCGCCGCCGCGGGGTCGGCCTGCTCCTGGGTGGGGAGCACGAGGGGGTGCGGGGGGGTCGGGGCCAGGTGCGGGGTGGTGGGCACCATGCCCTCGACCGGCACGAACCGGCCCAGGGGCTGGTCCGGCGCCGACCCGTCCGGCTGGTGCGGCTGCTCCTGCCGGGGGGCCGGGGGGGCGGCCGACGCGGGGACGGTCACCGGCTGCTGGACGGCCTGCGGGTGCGCCTGTTCCGGTGCCTGATCCTGCTGGGGCGGCTGCGCGACGACGGTGGCTTCCCCGGGGACCGCGATCGCCACGGGCTCCGGGGAGACCGGCACGGCGGGCGCCTCGACGGGCGACTGCGCCGCCGGTTCCGGCTGCGGTGTCGGCTGCGGTTCCGGTGCCGCGAGGGTCGCGGCGGGGGCGGGCTCAGGCAGGTCGGCCGCGACCGGGGCGGCGGGTGCGGGTTGCGCCGCGGCTTCGGCCTCGGGTGCGGCTTCGGCCTCGGGCCGGGCGGCCGTCCCGGGAACAGGTTCTTCCGGAAGGTGCGACGCGGGGACCGCGAGGTGGGCGGCCGGGTCGAGGTCGTCGTCCTGAGCCTCCACCTGCGCCTCCACCCCAGACTGCGGCCCGGGCTCCGGGGTCGGGGTCGGGGTCGGGGTCGGCAAGGAGTCCTCGGCCGGCTCGACGGGCTGCTCGGTGACGGGCTCCTGCCGGGCCGTCGCCTCCGCCTGCGCCGCCGCGGCGGCGACCCCCGCGGACGCCACGAAGGCGTCGACGAGCAGGACGGGTTCGGGCGCGACGGCCGGCGCCGGGGCGGGAACCTCCGGCGCGGAGACCTCCTCCGGCGCGGGGGCCTCGGCCACCGGGCCGGGCGCCTCCTGGGCCGGTGCCGCGGCTTCGGGCGCCTCGGGGATCACGGTCGTCGCGGGTTCGGGGGCCTGAGCGACCACCGGCACAGGGGTGGGCTCGGCGGGGTCGGGCTCAGGCTCAGACTCAGGGGCCACGACGGCGTCCGGCGCGGGAATTCCGGCAGTGGGGACGGGCGCGGCGACGGCCTCGGCGAGCGGAGCCGCCTCCGCCGCGGGCGCCTGGTGGGCCTGGACCGGCGTGTCGCCGAGCTCCGCGTGCGGCTGCCCGGGTTCCTCGGACTCCGGCCGGTGCGGCGCCTCGACCGGGCTCGCCTGGGCGACCTCGGCGGGCTGTGCGTCGGGCTCCGGAACGAGGTGCACGTCCGGGGCCTGTGCGAGCTCTGCCGTCCCGGCGGGCTCTGCCACCTCGGCGGGAGGTGCCGTCTCTACGGGAGGTGCCGTCTCTACGGCCTGTGTCGCCTCGGCGGGCTCCGTCGCCTCGGCGGGCTCCGCCACCTCGGCCTCCCGGGGCATCTCGGGCGCGGTCGGTTCGGCCGGCGGGGCGCCTTCGGCGACGGCTGCCGGCTGCTCCGCGTACGCGGGCTCGGGGGTCCGGGCGGCTTCCGGCGCCTGCGCCGCTTCGACCGGCGGGTCGGCGGCCGGCACGGCACTGCCGTCCGCGGTCCCGTCGTCCCCGGAGAGGGGGACCTGGACCTCCTCCGGCTCCTGCTCCGCCTCCGCCATCATCGCGGCGCCGAGCAGCTCACCGGGATCGACGACCCCGTAGCCCGGGTCCGCCGGCGCGGGCGCCTCCGCGCCGGCGGACCCGGCCTCCTGAACCTCCTCCTGCGGGGCGGTCGCGGCGATCGCCTCGGTCGCCACCCGGGCCACGACGGCCTGGGCCACCCCGACCGGCTCGCGTTGCTGTGCCGCCGTCGCCGGGACAACCGTTTCCGCGGTCGTCCCCCCGTGCGCGACCGGCGGCTGCGCGGCGCCCCAGGGAGACGCTCCCTGCGGGGGCATCTCGCGCAGGTGCGGGACGTCGAGGTATTCGGGGCCGGACGCGGACGGGGCGGGCTGCCGTACCGGCGCGCCCGCGGGACCGCGGTCGGCGAGGGAGCGGACCGGGCTCGCGGAGGCGTCGGGGATCGGCGGGCCGAGGTGCAGGGGGCGGCGCGGGGCCGCCTGGGGCGCCGACGGGCCGGGGAGGCGGACGCCGCTGAGGTCGACCGAACCGCTGTCGCGGCCGCCCGTCTCGTGCGGGCCCGGCTCGTGCACCGTCTCGACGACCGGCTCGGGCGCGGGCGGCGCCACCTCGTTGCCCCACGCGCTCTGGGCACCCGGCAGCAGCAACAGGTCTTCGTCCTCGGCGGTGGTCTCGGAGAGGTAGGTGTACGCACCGTGCGCGGGGGCGCCCGGCTGTTCCACCATGCCTGCGTTCTCCGGCAGCCCCTCGCCCGGGACCTGGCCGGTGTCGGTCATGCGTACCCCTCGCCCATCGGTTAGTGCTTCTACGACCAGCTCACCCGGAGCGGCGCACCGACCGCCCCATAGTGAAGAACGAGCGTCCGTGCCCAGCGGCACGAACGACCCGCCCGAAAAAGCGACAAAGCCATTCAGTGGCATTGTCCCGGCCGTAGTCGCGTCGCGACAGCTTGATCCGCGACGCCCCGCTGTGGACTGCGCCACGTTGCGCGTCCTCCGGTTCTGCCGTACCACACCCACCCCAAAAGGGATGTGTTTTCCGGACATTGACCTACGAAGCGCCGGGTGAACGGAAGCGGTACGACGATCGGCCAGCCTACCGCGCGCGGTACGACAACAGGATCACGGGGAGGGCGCGCCCGGTCACGAGAGGCGGTCGGAACGGTCCCGCCCGCCGCCCGGCCGACACCGGCCCCTCACACGTCGCTCACGCGTCCCGCACCTGTCCGCCGGCCTCAACGCGGCGACGCGCGCCGCACGATCTCTCCGGTGAGGAGGAACGCGACGCTCCGCTCCCGTTCCGTCCAGGCCCGCGTGTCGAGTTCGACGGACTGGACGAGCGAGCACTCGACGCGGTAGCCGTGCTCGGACAGGTCGCGGCCCACGAGTTCGGCCGCGTCGCGGGTCCCGGCGTGGGTGACGATGCGCTGCGGGCGGCGGTCGGCGACGGCGGAGACCACGGCCGCTCCCCCGCCGCCGACCCGGACGACGTCGGGTTCGGGCAGGTTCTCCAGGACGTGCGGCGCGGTGCCGTGGACGATCTGCAGCTGGACGCCGTGACGGCGCGAGGAGGCGTCCGTACGGCCGCACGCGTCCAGGTCCCGGTCGACGGCGATGACGGCGGCGCCCGCCCGCGCCGCCTCGGTCGCGAAGGCCCCGCTGCCGCAGCCGATGTCCCAGACGAGGTCGCCGACGCGCGGGCCGAGCCGGGCGAGTTGGGCGGCGCGGAGCAGCTCCGCCTCGCCCTCGCCGAGGCCACCGCCGTAGGCCTCGGCGGGCAGGGCCCAGCCGCGCGGGCCCGCGGCCGGATCACGGCCCGCGATCCAGCCGCTGTCCCCGGAGACGACCGGGCCGGTGGGGCCGCCGATGACGATGACGACGTTGGGGTCGCGCCAGGTGTGGTCGGCGGCCTTGTCCGAGGTGACCACGCTCACCTGCTCGCGGGTGGTGCCGAGTTCCTCGCAGACGACGAACGTGCGGTGCACGCCCTCCATGAGCAGGCCGAGCTCGGCGGGGCCCGCGCCCGGGGAGGTGAGGACGGCGACCTTGGTGTGCGCGCGGCAGACGTTCACGGCGCGGCGCAGGGTGCGCCGGTGGGCGACGACCACCTGGGCGTCGTCCCAGGGCATCCCGGCCCGGGCGAAGGCGGCGGCCACGGCGGAGACGGCGGGGACGACCTCGACCTCCAGGCCGAACTCGGGTGCGCGCAGGGTCCGTACGACGCCGAAGAAGCCCGGGTCGCCGTCGGCGAGGACGACCGCGGTGCCCCGGTGGCCCGCGATGCGGCGGGCGGCGAGCGAGACGCTGCCGAGCCGGACGCGTTCCGCCGTGGGCGGCACCTCGGGCAGCGCCAGATGGTGGGGGGCGCCGGCCACCAGCGTGGCGGCGCCGAGGGCGGAGCGGGCCGCGGCGGTCAGCGGCGAACCGTCCCATCCGATCACCGTGACGCGGTCGGCCATCGTCGTCAGTCTCCCCCGGGGTTCACGCAGGTAGCGGGCTCCGTGAGGGTACCTGGTCGGTGGGTCACGGCAAGGGCGGTGGCACCGGCCCCGCGGTCAGTTCCAGTCGGTGTAGGACGTGAAACCGCCGCTCTCCGCGAAGTGCTCGCCGGGACCCTCCAGGTCCTCGGGGAGCAGGCTCCACACGATGTAGTCGGTGCGCACCTCGTTCCACCTGCCGTCCTCGGCCCGGGCGCGCGCTATGCAGGCGCCCCGCAGCACGCCCTCGCTGATACAGCCGATCTTCTGCGCGACCTGCTGGGAAGCGGTGTTGTCGGCGGCCGTGCGCAGCTCGATGCGCTCGAACTTCTGGTCGCGGATCAGCCACTGGGCGGTGGCCAGCGCCGCCTCGGAGGCGTAGCCCTCGCCGCGCGCCCAGGGCGCGATGATGTACGACAGTTCGGTGGAACGCACGTGCCAGTTGGTCTTGGAGAGCTGGACGACGCCGACGAGGCGCTGGGTGAGGAACTCGGTGACCGCGAGGGCGAGGCCGCGGCCCGCGGTGCGTTCGGCGGGCGCCTGCTCGGTGATCCAACGGCGGGCCACCGCCTCGTCGTAGGGCTGCGGCACGGCCGTCCAGGCGGTGACCTGCTCGTCGTTCATCATGTCGGCCAGGGCGGGCACGTCGTCCTCGTCGAGGGGACGCAGCACCAACCGCTCCGTGCTGATGGAGATGGTGGGGAAGGTGCTCGTCATGCGCCGCTCCGTAACCTTCGAAACCTCGGGGTGTGACCTGCCGACCCGTCAGGGTCCGCTGAACTGCCCAGCATGCAGCATGTGAGCGCGGAACCACACCACGGGGTCCACACCGGCTGAAGGTGCGGACCCCGGGCGCGCGCGTCGGCCGGACGGCCGGTCGCCGTGTCTCAGAACGAGGCGATGACGGAGCCGTCGTACGTGTCCTCGATGAACTTCTTGACCTCGGCCGAGGTGAGGAGCTCGGCGAGCTTCTTCACCCGCGGGTCGTCCTCGTTGCCGTCCTTGACGGCGAGGAAGTTGCCGTACGGGTTGTCCGTGGCGGACTCCAGCACGAGCGCGTCCGACGCGGGCTTCAGGTCGGCCTCGATGGCGTAGTTGCCGTTGATGACGGCGGCGTCCACGTCGTCCAGGGAGCGCGGGGTCTGGGCCGCCTCCAGCTCCTTGAACTTGAGCTTCTTCGGGTTCGCGGTGATGTCCGCGGGGGTCGCCTCGTTGCCCACGCCCTCCTTGAGGGTGATGAGCTTGTTCGCGGCGAGCAGCTTGAGGGCGCGGGCCTCGTTGACGCTGTCGTTGGGGACGGCGATCGTCGCGCCGTTCTTCAGGGCGTCGGCGCTCTTGACCTTGTGGGAGTAGAGGCCGAGCGGCTCCAGGTGCACCGTGACGACGGGCACGATGTGGGTGCCGTTCTTCTTGTTGAAGTCGTCGAGGTACGGCTGGTTCTGGAAGTAGTTGGCGTCGACCGAGCCGTCCTCCGTCGCCGTGTTCGGCGTGACGTAGTCGGTGAACTCCTTGACCTCCAGGTCGAGTCCCGCCTTCTTCGCCAGCTTGTCCTTGACGAAGTCGAGGATCTCGGCGTGCGGGGTCGGGCTCGCGGCGACGGTCAGCGGACCGCTGGTGTCGGAGGCGGCGTCCTGGTCCGAGCCGCAGGCGGTCAGCCCCAGGGTGAGGGCGCCGACGGCGAGGGCTGCGGTGGTGAACTTGGCGGTGTTACGCACGAAAAGTGCCTTTCCTGAGGGTGTAGCGACCCGCGTGGGGTGTGCGGGGGATCTGTGGTGACGGCCCTGGGCGGGCTCAGGCGACCTTGCTGATGTCCACGGCGGCCGGCTCCTTGGCCTTCAGGAGCCGGAGCTTCGGCGCGGCGCCCGAGCCGCCGCCGCGGCGGTGCAGGGAGCGGGCCGCGTAGTCGCCGGCGAACTGGATGAGCGAGATGACGACGGCGAGGATCGCCACCGTGATCCACATCAGCTCGGTCTCGAAGCGCTGGTAGCCGTAGCGGATGGCGATGTCGCCGAGGCCGCCCGCGCCGACCGTGCCGGCCATGGCGGAGTAGCCGATGAGGGCGACGATCGTGGTCGTCGTGCTCGCGATGAGCGAGGGCAGGGACTCGGGCACGAGGACCTTGCGCACGATCGTCCAGGTGTTGCCGCCCATCGCCTGCACGGCCTCGACGAGTCCGCCGTCCACCTCGCGGACGGCCGTCTCGACCAGGCGCGCGAAGAACGGGATGGCCCCGATGGCGAGCGGCACGATCGCGGCCTCGCGGCCGATGGTCGTCCCGGTGATCGTGCGGGTGAAGTTCATCAGCGCGACCATCAGGATGATGAACGGCAGCGAGCGGGCGATGTTCACGACCTGCCCGATCACCTTGTTGGCGGCGAGGTTCTGCAGCAGGCCGCCCCGGTCGGTCAGGACCAGCAGGACGCCGAGCGGGAGACCGCCGACGACGGCGATGAGCGTGGACCAGCCGACCATGTAGAGGGTGTCCCAACACGCCTGGGACAGCAGGGGCTGCATCTGCGACCAGGTCACTCGGCACCGTCCTTCAGCAGCACGGGCGCCTGGGCCGCGTGGTCCACGATGTCGATCTGGAGGCCCTGTTCCCGCAGGAAGCCGATCGGCACGACGTTGTCCTCGTAGCGGCCGGGCAGTTCGATGCGCATGCGGCCGACCTGGAGCCCGCCGACGGTGTCGATGGCGGCGCCGAGGATCGAGATGTCGATGTTGTAGGTGCGCGACAGCTGGGAGATCACGGGGCGCGTGGCGGCCTCGCCGTGGAAGGTGACGTCGACGACGGTGCGGTCCTCGCCGGTGGCGTCGCCGCCGACCGGGAAGAGGGCGCCGGCCAGCTCGGAGCCGGGGGTCGCGAGCAGCTCGCCGACCGTGCCGGACTCGACGACCCGGCCGTTCTCCATCAGCGCGGCGGAGTCGCAGATCGACTTCACCACGTCCATCTCGTGGGTGATGAGCAGGACGGTCAGGCCCAGCTGCCGGTTCAGGTCGCGCAGCAGCTGGAGGATGGAGCGGGTGGTCTCCGGGTCGAGCGCGCTGGTGGCCTCGTCGGAGAGCAGCACCTTGGGGTCGCCGGCGAGCGCGCGGGCGATGCCGACACGCTGCTTCTGGCCGCCGGAGAGCTGGGCCGGGAAGGACTTCGCCTTGTCGGCGAGGCCGACCAGGTCGAGCAGTTCCAGCGCCTTGCGGGAGCGTTCCCGTCCCGAGACGCCGAGGATCTCCAGGGGCAGTTCGACGTTGTCCTGCACGGTCCGTGAGGAGAGCAGGTTGAAGTGCTGGAAGACCATGCCGATCCGGCTGCGCGCCTGCCGCAGCTCATTGCCGGCGCGGGGTCCGCGGCCGGCGAGCGCGGTGAGGTCCTGTCCGGCGACGGTGACCGTGCCGGCGGTGGGACGCTCCAGGAGGTTGATGCAGCGGATGAGCGAGGACTTGCCGGCGCCGGACTGGCCGATGACGCCGTACACCTCGCCTTCGCGGACGTGGAGATCGACGCCGTCGAGGGCGGTGACCTCACGGCCGCGCGAGCGGTAGACCTTGGTCAGGCCCGTGGTGGTGATCACGTGGATTTCCGTCACTGTCGAGTGCGCGGGCGTGGGTGTGCCCGGGCGCACGGGTGCAGGCTGTCAGGGACGCGACACGGCTCTCGCTGTGGCGGGGAACCGGGGAGAAACATGTGCGCGGGGCGCGGCTACGTCATGTACGGCGGACTTGCGGCGCACGGACATGCCACGACGTCTCGCTTCGGGGCGCGAGCTCGGGAGTGGTGCGGGGGCCCTCTAGAAGGCGCACATTCGACACATACAACGAGCACCGGGCGTCAGGGTCGCCTCGGTCGCAAGGGTGCGGCTGCTCGTCGTGGTCATGGGCATCAGTAAAGCAGACATACGGTCCTGACCGAGACCCCGGCGTCCGCATGCCGGACACTCGTGGACGCTGTGCGGGCGCCCTCCGGCCCCGCGCGGAGGGCCCCGCCCTCCCGCCCGCGACCAGCGCCGACAAGGGAGACAGGCCCCGGCCGGGCGGCCGGCGCGGGGCGCGGGCGGCCGGCGGGCTGTGGCCAACGCCACGGCAGGCGGAACGGCCGGGCCGGTGGCGCCGGGTGCCCTCCGGACTCCTCGCCGGGGTGCGGGGCCGATCGCAGGACGCCTGATACGCCGTAATAAGGTCACTGCATGCTTGATGCCCTGACGCTGGTGACCGGCGTCGCCGCGTTGCTGCTCGCCGCCTGGTGCGGCTGGGCCGCCTACCGTGACCAGCCGACGAAGGACTGGCATTTCATCGGGATGGCCGTGGTCTCCCTGCTGGCCCTGATCCAGCTGGTGGTCGGGATCGTCCAGCTGGCGCGGGGCGAGAAGCCGGAGCAGGGCACGACGATCTTCGTGGCCTATCTGCTCGGCGCGGTCGCGTGCGTACCGGCGGTGGCGTTCATGTCGCTGTCCGAGCGGACCCGCTGGGGTTCGGTGACGGCCGCCGCGGGCGGTGTGGTGCTCGCCGTGCTCGAGGTGCGGCTCTTCGACATCTGGGGAGGCTGAGGTGGCGGCGGTGGACGACGAGCGGGGCCGGCTCATCAGCGGGCCCGGGATGCTCCTGGTGTGGTTCTACGGCGTGATGGTGGTCGGGGCGGTGTCGAGGTCGGCGTACCAGATCGCGACCGAGTTCGACCGGGCGCCGCTCGCGTACACGCTGTCGGCCCTCGCGGGCGTGGTGTACGGATTCATCACGTACTCGCTGGTGCGCGGCGGCGAGACGGCGCGCAGGGCGGCGCAGGTGTGCTGCGCCGCCGAGCTGGCGGGGGTGCTGATCGTCGGCACCTGGACCCTGGTCGAGCCGTCGGCCTTCCCGGACTCGACCGTGTGGTCGCAGTACGGGATGGGCTACGTGTTCATCCCGGTGCTGCTGCCGCTGTCCGCCCTGTACTGGCTGCGCAGGTCCCGCACGGCTACGCGGTAGCCGCGTACTCCCCCGCCTGCTTCTCCAGGACGATCATCAGTACGCCGTCCGTGCCCTGCGAGGTGCCGACCGTCTCGTAGCCGACCCGGCGGTAGAGGCGCAGGTTGCCCTCGCTGCGGTGGCCGGCGACGAGGCGGAACTTCTTGGCGCCGCGCTCCTCGGCCAGCGCCGCCTCGGCCGCGCGGAGCAGCCGCGCGCCGATGCCGTGGCCCTGGAGCCGCGGGTGGACGCAGAGCTTGCCGATGGCGGCGGCGCCGTCCTCGGTGAGACCGCCTCGTACGGAGCCGACCACCTCGTCGCCCAGGCGGGCCACGAAGACGCAGTCCGTGGCGAGTTCCTGCCGGACCGAGTCGAGGCTCTGGACGAGCGGGGCGATGCGGTAGTTGGCGTACAGCGCGGCTTCACTCTGGAAGCACAGGTACTGCAATCTGAAGATCTGCTCGGCATCCTGCTCGGTCGCCTCCGAGATGGTCACGCTCATGCCCATGTGCGCACGCCTCCCGCTCACCTGATCGCCTGTGGTCCCTCACTCCTATCCCCGCGCTTCGCGGGCCGCAACCTCCGGCGTCAGCAAACGCCGCAGACATCCCAGACATCTGGAACGTTCCGGTCCGAGACTGCCCTGTGAGATACCCAACTCCCCCGCGATCTCGCGGTAGGTGAGGTCCCGGGGCGAGAGCAGCGCCTGGAGGAGACGGGAACAGCGGCCGGGCAACCGGTGCACGGCCTCGCGCAGGGCGCGGTGCCGGGCGGCGGTCAGGGCGAGCTGCTCGGGGCCGCGGTCGGCGTCCTCGGCGGGGTCGCTCTCGTACGGCTGCTCGCGGCGCGTCGTACGGCGGGCGCGGCGGACCTCGGCGCGGACGGCCCCGCGCAGCCAGCCCTGGGGGTCGGGCGGCGGGCCGTCGGTGGCGAGGCGTTCGAGCAGGCGGAGCCAGACCGCCTGTTCCAGGTCGCCGGGTTCGGTCCCGGCGGCCTGGGCCTCGGCGGAGGCCTCGGCGGTGAGCAGCGGGCGCAGGGTGGTGAGCAGGTCGTGGGTCACGTGCCACACGATGCGGCCGCCCGGGCGGGTGGTTGCCGGGGCGGCCGACTGTCACTCCAACGGGGACTCAGCCGTTGACGAAGTCCGCGCGGGCCAGCAGTCCGGTGTCCGGGTTGTCCGTGAAGACACCGTCGATGCCGGTAGCGAAGTAGGTGCGGAACGCGCCGAAGGAGTCGCCGTAGCCGTCGGCGTCCGTGCCCTTGCGGAAGTTCGTGGGCAGGAAGGGGTTCTCGTTGCGCATGGTGTAGGGGTGCAGCACCAGGCCGACCGCGTGGGCGTCCTTGACCAGCGTGGTCGGGGTGGTGAGGTTGCCGGCGGCGTCCTTCGGGATCACCAGGTCGAGGGTCGGGCCGATGCCCTGGGCGTAGCCCGCGATCTCCCGGAGCCCCGCCCGGGTGACCAGGTCGGCGACCGTGCGCGGGTCGCCCGTCTCGACGAAGTCCCACGGGCGCGAGTTCGCACCGGACAGCAGCACCACGAGGGGGTTGTCGACCAGCTTGTTCAGGCGCTGGACGCTGGTCGGCTCGAAGGACTGCACGATGACCGGCGAGTTCTTGCGGTCCTTGCCGTACGTGTGCAGCAGCTTGGCGACCCGCTCCTCGAGGCCCAGGCCCAGCTTGCGGAAGTACGTGGGGTGCTTGGTCTCGGGGTAGATCCAGACCTGCCGGCCGCGCTTGCGGGTCTGCTCGTCCTGCCAGCGCAGGACTTCCTCGAAGGTGGGGATCTCCCAGCGGCCGTCGTAGAGGGTGTTGTGCGGGCGGTTGGCCGGGATGCGCTCGACGGCGCGCAGGGTCTTCAGCTCGGCGAGGGTGAAGTCCTCGGTGAACCAGCCGGTCGTGGAGACGCCGTCCAGGACCTTCGTGGTCCTGCGGCCCGCGAACTCCGGGTGGTCGGCGACGTCCGTGGTCCCGCCGATCTCCGGCTCGTGCCGGCACACGAGGTGCCCGTCCCTGGTGGGGACCAGGTCGCCCGCCTCGACGATGTCGGCGCCCAGGTCGAGGGCCAGCTGGTACGAGCCGAAGGTGTGCTCCGGCCGGTATCCGCTGGCGCCGCGGTGACCGATGATCGTCGGCACGGGCAGGCTCTTCAGGCCTTTTCCGGAACGGGACGGATCTGCGGCCCTCGCGGTGCCCGGCAGGCCGAGCACCGTTCCGGTGGCGCCGAGCACGGCGGCGCCCAGGAGCGCCCGCCGTCCGGTTCCGCCCGCGCTCGCCTGCTGGTTCGGCTCCTGCTTGCCCTGCGTGCCCATGAGGGATCTCCTGCCGTCGGCTCGTCCGTGCGGCCCGATCGTAGGGGCGTGGACATGACCGTCGGGAGACCTCGGCCCCAACACGCGGGGGACGGGGGATGGCGGCTGCCGTACGGCCATCCGGCCGGTTCCGCGCGGTAGTTCAGCGCGTTCCGGGCAGATGACAGGAAGGAGGCGATGCCGCCGTACAGGTAAACGTACGTCAACAGTGCGTAAGACCTGGGTGACCCGATGTGCGTCACCCCCGGCTCCGCGAGTATCGTCCTCACCTGCACAGACTCATATCGTTTTCCCTTGACATCGGAGGGCTCGTTGTCCCGCTTCGTGCTCATCAAGGCAGTACTCGGACCGGTCATGCGCCTGATGTTCCGCCCCCGGGTCGAGGGCGCGGAGCACATCCCTGGCGACGGCCCCGTCATCCTGGCCGGCAACCACCTCACCTTCATCGACTCGATGATCCTGCCGCTCGTCTGCGACCGGCAGGTCTTCTTCATCGGCAAGGACGAGTACGTCACCGGCAAGAGCCTCAAGGGCCGGCTCATGGCCTGGTTCTTCACCGGGGTCGGCATGATCCCGGTGGACCGCGACGGCGGCCGCGGCGGTGTGGCGGCGCTCATGACGGGCCGGCGGGTGCTGGAGGAGGGGAAGGTCTTCGGCATCTACCCGGAGGGCACCCGGTCCCCCGACGGCCGGCTCTACCGGGGGCGCACCGGTATCGCCCGGCTGACGCTGATGACCGGGGCGCCGGTCGTCCCCTTCGCGATGATCGGCACCGACAAGCTGCAGCCGGGCGGCGCGGGCATGCCCCGGCCGGGGCGGGTCACCGTGCGGTTCGGCGAGGCCATGGAGTTCTCCCGCTACGACGGGATGGACCGGGACCGCTACGTGCTGCGGGCCGTGACGGACTCCGTGATGACCGAGGTCATGCGGCTCTCGGGGCAGGAGTACGTGGACATGTACGCCACCAAGGCGAAGGCCGCGTGACGGCCCGGCGCGCGGCATCGGCTGTCGGCGCGTCGTAGGCCGAGGCCGGTGCGCTCACGTCGGCGCGGGTGCCGGTCCGGGTGCGCCCTCCCGGTGCGCGCCGTCCCCGCGTCCCTCAAAGCCGGTTGTCCAGCCGCTCGTTGCGCAGCATGAACCAGGCCGCCACCGCCGTCGCCAGCAGCACCGCGGCGCCCACGCCCGAGGCCACGGCCAGGCCGTCGACGAACGCCGCCCGGGCCGAGGACAGCATCTCCCCGGCCGCGGCGGGCGCCATGTGCCCCGCCGCCTCCACCGCGCCGCCCAGTGACTCGTGGGCGCCCGCGGGAGTGCCCGCGGGGGCCGCGAAGCCGCGGTAGACACCGGTCACGATCGATCCGAGTACGGCGATGCCGAGGGCCGCGCCCAGTTCGTACGCCGTCTCGGAGACCGCGGAGGCGGCGCCCGCCTGGTCCTTCGGCACGGAGCTCAGGATGACGTCCGACGTCACCGTGAAGGAGAAGCCCGCGCCCACCCCGACGACCAGGAGCGCGGCTCCCAGGACCGGGTAGGCGGTCTGCCCGCCGATGAACGTCAGCCCCGCCAGTGCGAGGCCGATCGCCGCGAGGCCGCCGCAGACCACGGCCCGCACCGAGAAGCGGCGGGCCACGCGGCCCGCGATCAGGCCGGCCACCACCGCTCCGACGGCGGCGGGCAGTTCGGCCAGACCGGCCTCGAACGGCCGCCTGCCCTGGACGAGCTGCAGGTACTGGGACAGGAAGAACACCAGGCCGGACAGGCCCAGGATGGTCAGCAGGTCGGCCAGGACCGCGCCGCTGAAGCCGCGGTTGCGGAACAGGCGCATGTCCAGCAGGGGGGCCGGCAGGGTCAGCTGGCGCCGCACGAAGCCGAAGAGCGCGGCAGCGCCCAGCAGCCCGGTGCCGACCGAGATCGCGGTGAGGCCGTGCGTGGCGGCCTCCTTGACGGCGTAGACGACACCGATCATGCCGACCAGGGACAGCAGCACGCTGGGCAGGTCCCACGGGCCGGGGTTCGGGGTGCGGGATTCGGGGAGCGTCCTGACGCCGACGACGACCAGCACGATCATCACGGGCAGGTTGATGAGGAAGACCGAGCCCCACCAGAAGTGTTCGAGGAGGAAGCCGCCCACGATGGGCCCGACCGCGGTGCCCGCGGAGGCGGTCGCGCCCCAGATGCCGACCGCGAGGCTGCGCTCGCGCGGGTCGTGGAAGAGGTTGCGGATCAGGGCGAGGGTCGCGGGCATCAGGGTCGCGCCGGCGACGCCGAGCAGGGCACGCGCCGCGATCATCGTCTCCGGGGTCGTCGCATAGGCGTTGAGGACGGATATCAGCCCGAACGCGGTGGCGCCCATGAGCAGGATCCGCTTGCGGCCGATGCGGTCGCCGAGGCTGCCCATCGAGACGAGCAAGCCGGCGATGACGAACGAGTAGACGTCGCCGATCCAGAGGAGCTGGGTGCCGGAGGGCTCCAGGTCCTCGCTGATGTACGGGGTCGCGAGGCCGAGGACGGTCGCGTCGACGGCCACCAGCAGCACGGCGAGTACGAGGACGGAGAGCGCGAGCCAACGGTCCGGACGCTTCACCGCCCCGGTCGTGGTCGCCGGCCGCAGGGTGCTGGTCATGATTCCTCTCTCGGTGATGCGGAACGGTGCGGTGCGGGGTTCTGTGGCGCCGAAGGGCCGGTGGGTGCGGGGTCCTGGGGGGCCGGTGAGCCGTGGGGAAGCGGGTTCTGCGGGGCCGGGCTCTGCGGGGCCGGACTCTGGGTCTCGGGTGGCCTCAGCGCGCCGCCGAGCAGCAGCTCGACGATCATGTGCTGGAAGTCCTTGGGGGCGCCCTTGCCGCTCTGCACCATCCAGGCGCCGGAGGCGAGCAGGCCGAAGAGCGCCTCGGTGAGCCAGGCGGGTGTGAGGTCGATGCGGAACTCACCGCTCAGCTGGCCGCGACGGAACAGGTCCGAGATCCGGTCGTCGATCCGGGTCCAGCCGTCGTGCAGTTCCTCGCCCTCGAACAGCTGGTTCTCGGTGTAGAGGAAGGCGAGCAGGCCGGCCGCCGGTTCGATCTCCCGGACGAGCCGGCGTACGGCGTCGCGCGCGGGGGCCTCGTCCAGCCGGGCCGCGTCCAGCGCGGTCTCGCACTCCGCGATGCCGAGATCCTCCAGGGCGCGCACCAGCGCGTCCCGGCCGGCGAAGTGCCGGTGCAGGGTGGCCCGGCTGATCCCGGCCGCCTTGGCGACCTCGTCCATCGTCGCCGTGGACTTGCGGGTCAGCAGGGCCGCGGCACCGCGCAGCACTTGATCACGATCGACAGCCATGAGACAAGAGTAACCCAGGTGAGACACAGATGTCTCACTCTGGGCGTGCGTGAGTCACTCGGGTGGGCTCATCGTCGGCGGTCGACCGGTCCGGGGACGCTCGGTGCCAGCAGGTCGGATCCGGGGGACGCTCATGCCGGGGCAGGTCGGATCCGGGGAACTGCTCCTACCAGGGCGGGTGGATCCGGGGGCGCTCAGTGCCAGGGCAGGCCGGCGCGCCGCTCCCAGTACGCCCCCGGCTCCTCCGCCAGCCCGGCCAGCCGGTTCAGCTGGTCGTCGTCGAGGTCCACGACCGCCGCGTGCAGGTTGGAGGCGAGCTGGGTGAGGGTCGCCGCGCCGGAGAGGACGACACCGGCCCAGGGCTGCCGCAGGATCAGCGCGAGGGCGACCGCGTCGCAGCCGAGCGACGTCTGCGCCGCCACCGCCCGCAGGGCGTCCGGCGCGTGGGGGTCAGCCAGGCGCCCGTTCGCCATGCCCTCCTTCACGATCACCGTGAGCCCGGCGTCGTGGGCCTCGGCCAGGGCGGGACCGGCCGAGGTCTCCAGCGCGTTGTACGTCGACTGGACGGTACGGAAGAGGGGCTCGCCGTCGACCGTCACGGCGAGGGCGGCGCGGATGGCGTCGGCCTGGGCGGGGCCGCTGGTGGAGAAACCGACGGTGAGGCCCTGCGCGGCGGACTCGGCCAGCTTCGCGTGGAGTTCCTTGTCGGTGAGGGCGGGGCTGTCCGGGGTCACCGAGTGGATCTGGTAGAGGTCGAGCCGGTCGCCGAGCAGCTCCGCCGTCTCGGCGCGCTGGCGTTCGTACGTCGGCAGCCCGTGGTCCTTGACCTCGTGCCGGTCCGCGTCCGTCGTCCAGTCGGCGGTGTAGGTGTACCCCCACTTGCTGCCCACCACGATGTCGTCGACGTCGGGCCTGGCCTTCAGCCAGTCGGCGAGGAACTCCTCGGAACGGCCGTAGGAGCGGGCCGCGTCGAAGTAGCGGACGCCCTGGGCGTAGGCGGCGTCGAGGAGTTCGTGGGTGCGGGCGCGCAGGGTCTCGACGCTGCGGTCCGCTCCGAGGTCGTGGTCCCGGTCGAGGGTGATGTAGCCGGGGCGGCCGACGGCGGCGAGGCCGAAGCCGATGTGGCAGGTGGGGGTCGTTGCGGCGGCCAGGCGGGCGAAGGGCATCGCGGGCTCCGTAGGGTCGGCTCCGGTTCGGCTCCTGACCAACGTAACCCGTGATGACCTTCGCCCAGGGCCGGTGCGTTCGACGCCCGGGCGGGCGCGGGTGGGCCGCCGGTCTGTCGCACGGCTCCCCACACCCTTTCGGGGCGCTGCGCCTACCGCTTCTTGGCGGTCGCCCACGCGTGCTGAGCCGCCACGTCCGCCTTCACCTCGGCCAGCTGGATCGCCACCGCGCTGGGCGCCGTGCCGCCACGGCCGTCGCGGGAGGCGAGGGCGCCGGGGACGTTGAGGACGGAGCGCACCTCGGGGGTGAGGTGGGCGGAGATCTTCGCGAACTGCTCGTCGGTGAGGCCGTCGAGCTCCTTGCCGTCCGCCTCGGCGACCTTGACGCACTCGCCGGCGACCTCGTGCGCGACCCGGAACGGCACGCCCTGCTTGACCAGCCACTCGGCGATGTCGGTGGCGAGCGAGAACCCGGCCGGGGCCAGCTCCTCCATGCGCTCGCGGTTGACGGTGAGGGTGGCGACCATGCCGGTGAAGGCGGGGAGCAGGACCTCGAGCTGGTCGCAGGAGTCGAAGACGGGCTCCTTGTCCTCCTGGAGGTCGCGGTTGTAGGCGAGCGGGAGGGCCTTGAGGGTCGCCATGAGACCGGTCAGGTTGCCGATGAGGCGGCCCGACTTGCCGCGCGCCAGCTCCGCGATGTCGGGGTTCTTCTTCTGCGGCATGATCGACGAGCCCGTGGAGAAGGCGTCGTGCAGCGTCACGAAGGAGAACTCCTTCGTGTTCCAGATGATGATCTCCTCGGAGATGCGGGAGAGGTTCACGCCGATCATCGCGGTGATGAAGGCGAACTCGGCGACGAAGTCGCGGGACGCCGTGCCGTCGATGGAGTTGCCGACGCTGCCGTGCTCGAAGCCGAGGTCCTTGGCCACCGCCTCGGGGTCCAGGCCGAGGGAGGAACCCGCGAGGGCGCCGGAGCCGTACGGCGAGACGGCGGTGCGCTCGTCCCACTGACGAAGGCGTTCCGCGTCCCGGGACAGCGACTGCACATGGGCGAGGACATGGTGGGCGAACAGCACCGGCTGGGCGTGCTGGAGGTGGGTGCGGCCGGGCATCGCCACGTCCGGGTGGGCCTCCGCCAGGCCGATCAGGGCGTCCTGGAGCTCGGCGATCAGGCCGCCGAGGATCCGCGCGTGGTCGCGCAGGTACATCCGGAAGAGGGTGGCGACCTGGTCGTTGCGGGAGCGGCCCGCGCGCAGCTTGCCGCCCAGGTCGGCGCCGAGGCGCTCCAGGAGGCCGCGTTCCAGGGCGGTGTGCACGTCCTCGTCGGCGATGGTGCCCACGAAGGAACCGTCGGCGACGTCCGCCTCGAGCCGGTCGAGGCCCCCGATCATCCGGGTCAGCTCGTCCTCGGTGAGCAGGCCCGCCTTGTGCAGCACGCGCGCGTGGGCGCGCGAACCGGCGATGTCGTAGGGCGCGAGGCGCCAGTCGAAGTGGACGGAGGCGGACAGCTTCGCCAGGGCCTCGGCGGGACCGTCGGCGAAACGGCCGCCCCAGAGCCTTACGTCACCGCTGTTGCTGCTCACTTGCGCGCTCCTCACCACTGCTCTCCACGACATGCATGAGTATGCAGTGCTCTGCATGATTCGTCAATTCGACCCCGGACGGCCGTCCGGTTCCCGCTCCCGAGAAGTTTTCGGCACGAGTTTGAACGACAGCAACCGCTTACCCGTACTGAGGACTGAACGCCGGCGCCGCGTCTGTACACCCACTCCTGACCCAAGTGAGGCATCCGCATGTCCAGGGCTCTTCCGAAGTACAACAAGCGTCGCGTGGCGGTCATCGGCGCGGCCGCCGCTCTGGCGCTGTCCGGCGCGGTCGTCGTCAACTCCGCCCTCGCCGGGGAGTCGTCCAAGAGCGGCAGCACCGACGCCAGGACGCTCGCCGGCCCCGGCACCGTCGCGTGCCCGGACGTGGCCTCCCAGCTTCCCGCGATCCCGGCCTCCGCGCAGGCCGAGGTCGACCGCAACCTGGCCCTGCTCCAGACACAGATCGACGAGGCCAACAAGCGACTGGTCGACACCGTGGGCCAGGGCGGCGCCAACTTCGTCCAGAACGCGATCCTCGGCCCGCTGGCGGACAAGCGCGTGTCGACCATCGACCGCATCGCCATCTCGATCGGCCGCCAGGGCACCAAGCCGCAGGGCCTCGACGCGCTCGCGCCGTGCGCCCTCGACACCGGCGGCGTCGCGGGCACCGGTGAGGACGCCGGCGCCGGCGACGAGGCCGAGGACACCCCCGGCGCGGAGGAGACCGCCGCCGCAGGAGCGGGCGACGGCGCCGCGGAGACGGGCGACGAGGCCGGCGGCGACGCGGCCGGCGTGGGCACCATCAGCTGCCCGGACGTCGCTTCGCAGCTTCCCGAGATCCCCGCCTCCGCCCAGGCCGAGGTCGACCGCAACCTGGCCCTGCTCCAGACACAGATCGACGAGGCCAACAAGCGACTGGTCGACACCGTGGGCCAGGGCGGCGCCAACTTCGTCCAGAACGCGATCCTCGGCCCGCTGGCGGACAAGCGCGTGTCCACGATCGACCGCATCGCCATCTCGATCGGCCGCAAGGGCACCAAGCCGCAGGGCCTCGACGCCCTGGCCGCCTGCACGTTGAACAAGTGACGTGACAGGCACGGCGGCCGCCCCGCGAAGCGCCGGCCGGGGCGGCCGCTGTGACGTCTGCACACCCCACGCCTTCCTCACCCCCGCCCCCCCTACCTCTCACTCCCTCCCTGCCCGTCACCCCCTCACTCTCCGCCCTCCAGGCCCCACCGATTCCCTATTTCGTTAGACACGCGAAAGGCTTTCCCGGATAATCGTTAGACATGGGAAAGACCTATGAGCGCATCGACGGCAGACTCCGCACGTTCATCGAGGAGCAGCCCCTCTTCTTCACGGCCACCGCCCCCTTGTCCGGCGACGGCACGGTGAACCTCTCCCCCAAGGGCCTCAAGGGCTCGTTCGCCGTGCTCGACGAGCACACCGTGGCCTACCTGGACTTCGCCGGCTCCAACGCGGAGACCGTCGCGCATCTGCGGGAGAACGGCCGGATCACACTGATGTGGTGCGCCTTCCAGGGGCCGCCGAACATCGTGCGGGTGCACGGCCGCGGCGAACCGGTCTTCCGCGACGACCCCCGCTTCCGGGAGCTCCTCGCCCGCTTCCCGGACCTGGACCCGACCCCGCACGGACTGCGCGCGATCATCGTCGTGCACGCCGAACTCGTGCGGGACACCTGCGGGTACGCGGTGCCCTTCATGACGTACGACGAGGACCGCGAGCTGCACGCCAAGCGGTTCGCGCGGGAGGACGACGAGTCGCTCAGCGCGTACTTCGCGAAGAAGGAGCACATCGCCACGAGCATGGACGGACTGCCCGGACTGCCGTTGCCCCTGAGTCCGATTTGACGTTCATGCGGTGTCTGTACAGAGAGTCAACACTTGGTGCTCTTGGGGGATTTGACGGAATTCCCCCTTCCGCCGCACTCGTCCCCTAGCGTGGCTCCCGCCCGCGCGCTCACGCGTGGGCGCGAACACATGGGGGAAACATGTTCCGACCCGCACGCGAACCACAGAGCAAACGTCACGTCCGTTCCTCGTTCTATGTCATGGGCGAGGGCATACTCGCCGAGTCCCGGGACGGCGGTCCCGTGCATCCGCAGGCCGCCTCCACCGTCGCGGACCTGCGCAAGTTCCGCTTCTCCCGGCTCGGCCCACGCTCCGGGCCGGCCCAGCAGCTCGACCGGAACGCCCGCGTCGAGCTGGCCAGGGCGATGACGGACCCCGAGCGGGACCACCCCGACCAGCCGGGGGTCCCGTCGGGGTTCACCTATCTCGGCCAGTTCGTGGACCACGACCTCACCCTGGATGCCACCGCGGTGCGCCTCGACGACGAGATCACGGTCCGCCAGCTCCTCCAGGGCCGGTCCCCGGCCCTGGACCTCGACTCCCTCTACGGCCTCGGGCCCGACCACCGCTTCGACCGCCGGTTCTACGAGGACGACGGCCTCCGGCTGAAGTCCGGCACCACCCAGGGGGTGCCGAACGACCCCTCCCTGGTGGGCCGGTCGCTCACCGGGTTCGACCTGCCCAGGCAGGGCACGGGCTCGCTGCGGTCCGAACGGCGCCGGGCGCTGATCCCGGACCCGCGCAACGACGAGAACCTGGCCGTCGCCCAGGTCCACGCCGCGTTCGTCCGGTTCCACAACCGGGTGGTGGCCGACCTCGTCGGCAAGGGCGTGTCGAGCGCGGTCCTCTTCGAGTCGGCACGCGAGACGGTCGTCAAGCACTACCAGTGGATGCTGCGCCACGACTTCCTGCGCAGGATCGTCGACCCCGAGATCGTCGAGGACGTGTTCGGCAACGGCCGCCGGGTGTTCGAGCCCTCGCCGGGCGAGCACGACCTGCCGACCATGCCGATCGAGTTCTCCGTGGCCGCCTACCGGCTGGGCCACAGCATGGTCCGCGGCCGGTACAACTGGAACCGCGTCTTCGACCGCGGCCGGGGCACCCTCGAGCTCCTGTTCCGGTTCAGCGGCACCAGCGGCACCCTGTCGCCGCCTCCCGCCGACCCGGCGGACCCGGAGTCGGGCGACTTCGAGCGCCTGCCCACCAACTGGATCGCCGACTTCCGGCGGCTGTTCGCCTTCCAGGAGGCGGTGCCGGAGCGGACCGACCTCCTCGTGCCCGAGGAGCAGTTCAACCTCGCCAAGCGGATCGACACCCTGCTGGTCGACCCGCTCGCCGAACTGCCGCTCGGCGCCTTCGGCGGACGGGGCCAGGCCAAGCCTCCGCAGGAGGAGCTGAACCTCGCCTTCCGCAACCTCACCCGGGCCTCGATGCTGCGGCTCGCCACCGGACAGCAGATGGTCGAGCACTTCATCGACCGCAAGGTCGACGTGGAACCGCTGACCCGGGCCGACCTCGCACAGGGCGGCGGCGCGCAGCTCTCCGGCGGGCTCGCGGAAGCGGTGGCCCGGCACACCCCGCTGTGGTTCTACATCCTGCGGGAGGCCGAGGTGCGGGGCGGCGGCAAGCTGACCGGGGTCGGCGGCCGCATCGTCGCCGAGGTGTTCCACCGGGCCATCGAGGCCGGACGGTACTCCATCCTGCGCGACCCGTTCTGGCGTCCGTTCCTCAGCCCGGTCGCGGAGCGCAACTCCCGGCACGTCTTCGAGATGACCGACCTGCTGCTGTACGCCTTCGAGGGACAGGCGGACCAGCTCAACCCGCTCGGACCGGTGACCTGAGCGGCCCGCGCGGGTGGGCCGGCGCCTCGCACGGTCGGCCCACCCGGCCTGCCGGCGCCGCCGCCCGCGCTTAGCGTCTGACCATGCGCCCTCGTGTCGTCGCCACCGCCCTCGTCTGCGCCTCCCTCGGTCTGCTCGGCGCCGCTCCGGGCACCGGGGCCGCCCCGCCGCTGCCCGCGCGGATGGCGGACACGGGCGGCGGCACGCAGCTGATCACCGCCGTGGCCCCCCGGGCCGGTTCCACGACGGGCACGCTCACCTGGTGGGACCTGCGCGACGGGCGGTGGACGCAGGCCGGTTCCACGCCGGCCCGGTTCGGCGCGAAAGGCCTGGTCGAAGGCGCCTCGCGCCGGCAGGGCACGAACACGACACCGACGGGCCTGTACGGGCTCCCCTACGCCTTCGGCATCCGGCCGGCGCCGCGCGGGACGTCGTACCCCTACCGTCCGGTGCGCCAGGACTCCTGGTGGTGCCAGGACACCTCGTCGCGCTCCTACAACCGGTGGACCGAGCCGCGTCCCGCGGACTGCCGCGCGGCCGAGTCCGAGCACCTGGTCACGTACCGCGCGCAGTACGCGTACGCGCTGGTCGTCGGCTTCAACTACGACACACCGGTGCGGGGCCGCGGCGCGGGCATCTTCCTGCACGTCGACGGGCGGGGGGCGACGGCCGGTTGCGTGTCGGTGCCGGAGGGGGCGATGCGGCGGCTGCTGACGTGGGCCCGGCCGTGGAAGCGGCCGCACCTCGCGATCGGCACGGCGGACGGGCGGACGGCGATCACCCGGTACTGAGGACCGGGGAGGCCGCACGCCCGCCTGCCTCCCCGGCGCGAACGGCCGCGCGGCGATTCCTGGTGGTCGCCTCGGGTGACGGTCTGCGGGACGGCTGAACACTCCGCCCCCGTGGCCCGTATCTGAGGGCCAAGGGTCCGTATCCACGGAGGAACAGTGACGACGACGATCGCCGGCGGCCGTGCCGCCCGCCGCCAGACGATGCGCCGCATCCGCCCGCGCCGCTCCCCGGCCGTCCCGTTGCTGCTCGCCGTATGGGCGGGGGCGGCGGGTGTGCTGTGGCTGTGGTGGGCCAACACGCCGAACATCGCGGACGACAACAGCAAGATCCTCAACGCGGGCCGGATCACCGGGCTGCTCGCCGGGTACCTGATGGCGCTCGTGGTGCTGCAGATGGCCAGGGTGCCCGCGCTGGAGCGGCGGGTGGGCTCGGACCGGGTCGCCCGCTGGCACGCGATGAGCGGACGGTACACGCTCTGCCTGGTCTTCGCGCACGTGTTCCTGATCATGTGGGGGTACGCGCTCCAGGCGGGCAAGACGCTTGGGGACATCGTCCAGCAGACGGTCGACTCCATCAACCAGCTCCCGGACATGGGCAAGGCGGCGATCGGCACCGGTCTGTTCCTGCTCATCGGGCTGGTGTCGATCGGACCCGTGCGCCGCCGGATGCCGTACGACACCTGGTACCACATCCATCTGCTGACGTACGCGGCCGTGTTCCTGACGTTCTGGCACCAGATCACCACCGGCAACGACTTCGCCGTCGAGCCGACCGCGAAGACCGTCTGGTACGCGCTGTACGGGTCGGTCACCGCGCTGGTCGTCTG
Organism: Streptomyces sp. 3330; assembly: GCF_031456635.1. Lineage (NCBI taxonomy): Bacteria > Bacillati > Actinomycetota > Actinomycetes > Kitasatosporales > Streptomycetaceae > Streptomyces > Streptomyces sp. 3330. The sequence continues at coordinate 69,999 of NZ_JAVDVA010000011.1, read as the reverse complement.
GTACCGCGTCATCGTCCCGGTCCGGCTGAACCTGCGGCACCGGCTCCGCGTCGAGGCGGTCATCGAGGAGACGCCGGGCATCGTCTCGGTGCTGATCGGCGGGCGCAAGCTGCACCGGATGGGCGCGGAGGCCGGGCAGTTCTTCCGCTGGCGGTTCATGGCGCCGGGGATGCGGTTCAGCTCCCACCCGTACTCGCTGTCGGCGGCCCCGCGCCCGGACCTCCTGCGCATCACCGTCAAGGCGATCGGCGACCACAGCGCGGCACTGCGCGAGCTGCAGCCCGGCACCAAGGTGTGGGCCGAGGGCCCGTACGGCGCGATGACGGCGTCCCGGCGCAGCCGCGGCAAGGTGCTGCTGGTGGCCGGCGGGGTCGGCATCACGCCGATGCGGGCGCTGTTCGAGACGCTGCCGGGCGCGGCGGGTGACATCACCCTTCTCTACCGGGCCAACAGCACGCAGGATCTGGCGCTGTGGGACGAGCTGGCGAAGATCGCCGACGAGCGCGGGGCGCGGCTGATGTACGCCGTCAACAGCCCCGACGGGGAGCGGCCCGACATCTCGGCCGAGTCCCTCCAGCGGAAGATCCCCGACATCGACAGCCACGACGTCTTCATGTGCGGACCCAACGGCTTCGCCCGAGGGGTGTACGAGGCACTGCGCGGCGCCGGGGTCCCCGCCCGCCGTATCCACCACGAGTCGTTCGAGATGTGAGCGATCCGTCCGCACGGGAACCTCGCCACCAACGGGAATCAGGAGCTCAGGAAAAGATGAGGAAGAGCCACCCTCTTCGGCGCGTCGTGCTCGCCACCGCCGCCACCGTGTCCGGGATCGTGCTGCTGCTGTCGCTGAAGCCGGCGTCCGACCCGGGCGCCGCCCAGGCGGCGGGCGCGGGCGCGGCGGCGCAGGGAGCGGCGCAGGGCGGGGCCGGGGCGGTCGTGTCGGGGACGATGACCGGGGACGCGGCCCAGACGCAGTACGGGGCCGTGCAGGTCCGGATCACCGTCGTCAACAACAAGATCACCAAGGCGGAGGCCGTCCAGGCCCCCAAGGGCGGCACCAGCGACCAGAAGACCGCGCTCGCCGTCCCCAAGCTCAACGCCGATGTGGTCGCCAAGCAGAGCCCGGACATCGACACGGTGTCGGGCGCCACGTACACCAGCGAGGGCTACAAGAAGTCCCTCCAGTCGGCGATCGACAAGGCGAACGCGAGCGCCGGGTCCGGGTCCTCCCAGGGCTCCGGCAGCGCGCAGGCGGCCGGCACCTTCACCGGGGACGCGGCCCAGACGCAGTACGGGGCCGTCCAGGTCCGGATCACGGTCGCCGGCGGGAAGATCACCAAGGCGGAGGCCGTCCAGGCCCCCAAGGGCGGCACCAGCGACCAGAAGACCGCGCTCGCCGTCCCCAAGCTCAACGCCGCGGCGGTCGCGGCCGGCAACGCCGACATCGACACCGTCTCCAGCGCGACCTACACGAGCGAGGGCTACAAGAAGTCCCTGCAGTCGGCGCTCGACAAGGCGAAGGCGACGGCGGGCTCGTCGTCGTCCGGGTCCGGCGACGCGGGGGCCTCCTCGGGCGCCGCGCAGGCCAAGACCGTCACCGGCAGCGTCGCGCAGACCCAGTACGGTCCCGTCCAGGTCCGGATCACCGTGGCCGACGGGAAGATCACCAAGGCGGAGGCCGTCCAGGCCCCCAAGGGCGGCACCAGCGACCAGAAGACCGCGCTCGCCGTCCCCAAGCTCAACGCCGCGGCGGTCGCGGCCGGCAACGCCGACATCGACACCGTCTCCAGCGCGACCTTCACCAGCGAGGGCTACAAGAAATCCTTGCAGTCGGCGCTGGACCAGGCCGGTGGCTGACACCGTGGCCGAGTCGGCGGCCCCCGCCGTGCTGCGTCACGCGGAGGAGGTCATGGGGACCGTCTTCTCCTTCGACATCCGCGGCGGGGAGCCCGGGGCGGTGCGGGCCGCGCTGGAGGAGGCGATCGCCTCGCTGCACCGGGTGAACGAGGTGTTCAGCACCTACCGCGAGGACAGCCAGGTGTCCCGGCTGGTACGCGGTGAGCTGACCGTGCAGGAGTGCGATCCGGAAGTGGCCGAGGTGCTGGAGCTGGGCGCCGAGGCGGAGCGGGTGAGCGACGGCTGGTTCAGCATGCGCTACCAGGGCCGGCTCGACCCGACCGGCATCGTGAAGGGCTGGGCCGCCGAGCGCGCGGCCCGGCTGGTCGCCGCGGCGGGCGTGAGCGGGGTGAGCGTCAACGGCGGCGGGGACGTGCAGCTGCTGGGCGTCCCCGGGCCCGAGCGGCCGTGGCGGGTCGGGGTGTCGGACCCGCTGCGCCCGGGCGGTCTCGCCGCGGTGGTCTCGGCGGCGGGAGCGGACGAGCTGGCCGTCGCGACCTCCGGTACGGCGGAGCGGGGCGCCCACATCGTGGATCCGCGAACGGGCCGCTCCGCGGTGACCGACCTGGTCGCCGTGACGGTGGTGACCCCGCGGCTGACCTGGGCGGACTGCTGGGCCACGGCCGCGTTCGCGAGGGGCTCGCGGGACGCGCTGGGCTGGCTGGAGTCCCTGCCGGACGTGGAGGCCCTGCTGATCACGGCAGGCGACGAGGTGCGCTGCACGGGGGGCCTGGCCGGCCGCCTCGGCTGAACCGGGGCCACCCCGACCGGAGGCGGGCCACACACCGGCGACACACCCCTGCCCCGACGGGCTGCCGCCGGGCCGTGGGCGTTCCCGGTCGGCCCCCGTGCGGTCCGGGCCGCACGGGGGCACGGCGCACGAGGCGATCCGGCGGCGCGGGGTCCCACGGAGGCCGGCCGCCCACAAGGCCCGGCTGAGCCGCGGCCTGCCGGAGCCAGGTGACGTATGCGGCTCCCCCGGGGTCGGCGAGCGACCCGGAGGAGCCGCCTCGGCGGACGGTCAGTGGCCGTTCTGGGCGAGGCGCAGCAGGTGATCGGCCAGTGCCTGCCCGCCCGTCGGCTCACGGCTGATCAGCAGCAGCGTGTCGTCGCCCGCGATCGTCCCGAGGATGTCGTGCAGCTCGGCCTGGTCGATCGCCGAGGCGAGGAACTGGGCCGCGCCCGGCGGGGTGCGCAGCACCACGAGGTTGGCGGACGCCTCCGCGGAGATCAGCAGCTCCTGCGACAGCCGCCGCATCCGCTCTTCCTTCGCCGACTCCCCCAGCGGTACCCGGGGGGTCCGGAAACCCCCCTCGCTCGGCACCGCGTAGATCAGGTCGCCGTCGTTGTTGCGGATCTTCACCGCGTTCAGCTCGTCCAGGTCCCGCGACAGCGTCGCCTGGGTGACGCTCAACCCGTCGTCGGCCAGCAGCTTCGCCAACTGGCTCTGCGACCGCACCGGTTGCCGGTTGAGGATGTCCACGATCCGGCGGTGACGCGCGGTGCGGGTCTGCGGCACGGCGGGCCCGCCCGCGCCCGGCTGCTCATGGTCCTGCGCCTGACTCATCGTCGTCTCAATCTCCGGTTCTCCGGATCGTCACTCTCCGCTCGCCGCGGCTGCGCCGAGGATTCCGGGCAGCGCCCCGAGGAACGCCTCCACCTCGTCGTCGCCGAGGTTCAGCGGCGGCATCAGCCGGACGACGTCGGGGGCGGGCACGTTCACGAGGAATCCGGCCTCCTGAGCCGCCGCCCGCACCTGGGGCGCGCGGGGCTCGGTGAGCACGATACCCAGGAGCAGGCCCGCGCCCCGGACATAATCGATCAACGGATGTCCCGCACCCTCGATTCCGGTCCGCAACCTCTCGCTCTGCCGCTTGACGTTCTCCAGCAACCCCTCGTTCTCGATGGTGTCGAGAACGGCGAGTCCGGCGGCGCAGGCGACGGGGTTGCCGCCGAAGGTGGTGCCGTGGTGACCCGGCCGGAGCAGTTCGGCGGCCCGCCCGAAGGCGATCGTCGCGCCCAGCGGCAGTCCGCCGCCGAGGCCCTTGGCCAGCGTCACGACGTCCGGCAGGACCCCCTCGTGGGCCTGGTACTCGAACCAGTGCCCGGTCCGGCCGACGCCGGTCTGCACCTCGTCGAGGACCAGCAGCGCGCCGGTCGCGGCGGTGATCGCGCGGGCGGCCTTGAGGTAGCCGGCGGGCGGCACGACGACACCCAGTTCGCCCTGGATCGGCTCCAGGACGACGAGCGCCGTGTCCTCGGTGACCGCGGCGGCCAGCGCCTGCGCGTCGCCGAACGGCACATGGGTGACATCGCCGGGCAGCGGCAGGAACGGGTCCCGCTTGCCGGGCTGGCCGGTGAGCGCGAGGGCGCCCATGGTCCGGCCGTGGAAGGCGCCCTCGGTGGCGACCACGTGGGTCCGCCCGGTCAGCCGGCCGATCTTGAAGGCGGCCTCGTTGGCCTCGGCGCCCGAGTTGCAGAAGAAGACCCTGCCGTCCCGGCCGAAGTACTGCAGCAGCCGTTCGGCGAGCGTGACGGTCGGCTCGGCCATGAAGAAGTTGGAGATGTGGCCGAGGGAGCCGATCTGCCGGCTCACGGCCTCGACGACGGCCGGGTGGGCGTGGCCGAGCGCGTTGACCGCGATGCCGCCGACGAAGTCGAGGTACTCCTTGCCGTCGGCGTCCCAGACCCGGCTGCCCGCGCCGCGCGCGAGGGGCAGCAGCGGGGTGCCGTAGTTCTTCATGAGCGCGTTCTGCCACCGCGCGGTCAGTTCCTCGTTGCTCATGACGGCTCCCCCTGTGCCTCCGGCTGTGCGGCCGGCTCCGCGTGCGGCTTCTCGTCGGGCACGACCATCGTGCCGATGCCCTCGTCGGTGAAGATCTCCAGCAGGATCGAGTGCTGGACCCGCCCGTCGATGACGCGGGCGGTGTTCACGCCGTTGCGCACGGCGTGCAGACAGCCCTCCATCTTCGGGACCATCCCGGAGCTCAGCTCCGGCAGCAGCTTCTCCAGCTGGGAAGCGGTGAGGCGGCTGATCACCTCGTCGCTGTTCGGCCAGTCCTCGTAGAGGCCCTCGACGTCCGTGAGGACCATGAGGGTTTCGGCGCCAAGTGCCGCAGCGAGTGCCGCAGCCGCCGTATCAGCATTGACGTTGTAGACATGTCCGTCGTCCTGGGAACGGGCGATCGACGAGACGACCGGGATGCGGCCGTCGGCGAGCAGCGCCTCGATGGCGCCGGTGTCGATCGCGGTGATCTCGCCCACCCGCCCGATGTCGACCAACTCTCCGTCGATCTCGGGCTGGTGCTTGGTGGCGGTGATGGTGTGCGCGTCCTCGCCGGTCAACCCGACGGCGAGCGGCCCGTGCTGGTTCAGCAGCCCGACCAGCTCGCGCTGGACCTGCCCCGCGAGCACCATCCGTACGACGTCCATGGCGTCCTCGGTGGTGACCCGCAGGCCGGCCTTGAACTCGCTGACGATGCCGTGCCGGTCCAGGGCGGCGCTGATCTGCGGGCCGCCGCCGTGCACGACGACGACGTGCAGGCCGGCGTGGCGCAGGAAGACGACGTCCTGGGCGAAGGCGGCCTTCAGGTCCTCGTCGATCATGGCGTTGCCGCCGAACTTGATGACGACCGTCCTGCCGTTGTGCCGGGTCAGCCAGGGCAGCGCCTCGATGAGGATCTGGGCCTTGGGCAGGGCGGTGTGCTTGCGGGTGGTGCTCATGACGAGTACGCGCTGTTCTCGTGGACGTAGTCGGCGGTGAGGTCGTTGGTCCAGATGGTGGCGGTCTCCGAGCCCGCGGCCAGGTCGGCCACGATGTGGACCTCGCGGTAGCGCATGTCGACCTTCTCGCGGTCCTCCCCGACGCCGCCGTTCTTGCAGACCCAGACCCCGTTGATCGCGACGTTGAGCCGGTCGGCCTCGAAGACGGCCCCGGTCGTGCCGATCGCGGAGAGCACCCGGCCCCAGTTCGGGTCCTCGCCGTGGATCGCGCACTTGAGGAGGTTGTTGCGGGCGATGGAGCGGCCCACCTCGACGGCGTCGTCCTCGCTCGCCGCGTTGACGACCTCGATCCTGATGTCCTTGCTCGCGCCCTCGGCGTCCCGGATCAGCTGCTGGCCGAGGTCGTCGCAGACGGTCCGGACGGCGGCGGCGAACTCCTCGTACGCCGGGGTGACCTCGGCGGCGCCGGAGGCGAGCAGCAGCACCGTGTCGTTCGTCGACATGCAGCCGTCGGAGTCGACGCGGTCGAAGGTGACCCGGGTGGCGGCGCGCAGCGCCTTGTCCAGGGTCTCGCTGTCGACGTCGGCGTCGGTGGTGAGGACGACCAGCATGGTGGCGAGGCCGGGCGCGAGCATGCCCGCGCCCTTGGCCATGCCGCCGACGGTCCAGCCTCCCCCGGACTCCGGGGACCCCGAGGTGACGACGGACGTCTTGTGGACGGTGTCGGTGGTCTTGATGGCGATGGCGGCCTTCTCGCCGCCGTGCGCGGAGAGCCGGCCGACGGCGGTCTCGACCCCCGGCAGCAGCTTGTCCATCGGGAGCAGGACGCCGATGAGCCCGGTGGAGGCGACGGCGACCTCACCCGCGCCCAGATCCAGCGCCTCGGCGACCTTCTCGGCGGTCGCGTGCGTGTCCTGGAAGCCCTTCGGTCCCGTGCAGGCGTTGGCGCCGCCGGAGTTGAGGATCACGGCGGACAGCCGGCCGCTCTTGAGGACCTGCTCGGACCACAGCACCGGCGCGGCCTTGACGCGGTTGGAGGTGAAGACGCCGGCGGCCGCGCGTCGGGGCCCGGTGTTGACCACGAGGGCCAGGTCCGGGTTGCCGTTCTGCTTGATCCCGGCGGCGATGCCCGCCGCCGTGAATCCCTTGGCTGCCGTGACGCTCACGGTGCGACTCCGATCGTGGAAAGCCCGGTGGTCTCGTCGAGCCCGAGGGCGATGTTCATGCTCTGGAGGGCGCCGCCCGCGGTGCCCTTGGTCAGGTTGTCGATGGCGCTGATGACGATGATCCGGCCCACGGCGGCGTCGTACGCGACCTGCACCTGAACGGCGTTGGAACCGTGGACGGACGCCGTGGCGGGCCACTGTCCCTCGGGGAGCAGGTGCACGAAGGGCTCGTCGGCGAGGGCCTTCTCGTAGGCGGCGCGGACGGAGTCGGCGGTGACGCCGGGCTTCGCCTTGGCGCTGCACGTGGCGAGGATGCCCCGGGACATCGGCACCAGGGTGGGCGTGAAGGAGACGGAGACCGGCTCCCCCGCCGCCGCGCTCAGGTTCTGGATCATCTCGGGGGTGTGCCGGTGGACGCCGCCGACGCCGTACGGGGAGACGGAGCCCATCACCTCGGAGCCCAGCAGATGCGTCTTGGGCGACTTGCCGGCGCCCGAGGTGCCGGAGGCGGCGACGATCACGGCCTCCGGCTCGGCCAGGCCCGCCGCGTACGCCGGGAAGAGCGCGAGCGAGACGGCCGTGGGGTAGCAGCCCGGGACCGCGATGCGTTTGGACCCGGCGAGCGCGGCTCGGCCGCCCGGCAGCTCGGGGAGGCCGTAGGGCCAGGTCCCGGCGTGCGCGGAACCGTAGAACCGCTCCCAGTCGCCCGCGTCCGCCAGCCGGAAGTCGGCGCCCATGTCGACGACGAGCACCTCCGGGCCGAGCTGCTCGGCGACCGCGGCGGACTGGCCGTGCGGCAGGGCGAGGAAGACGACGTCGTGTCCGGCGAGGACCTCCGGGGTGGTCTCCTGGAGGATCCGGTCGGCCAGCGGCAGCAGGTGCGGCTGGAGCGCGCCCAGCCGCTGTCCGGCGTTGGAATTGCCGGTCAGGGCCCCGATCTCGACCCCGGGGTGCGTGAGGAGCAGGCGCAGCAGCTCTCCGCCCGCGTACCCGCTCGCTCCGGCCACCGCCGCACGTACCACCATGACTCCTCCTCCCGGATGGCATGACTATACGTTTCGTTGCACGTTTATGCAATCCATGCCGAAGTCGGCCCCGGAGTGATCTTTTCCCGGGCCGCCCGGCTGCGTAACCTCGACCCGGTGATCGCCAAGACACCCCTCACCAGCCTGGACCTGACCGGCTTCACCGAGCGTGAGCCGGGGGTGTGGACCGACGCGGCGGGGCTCGTCCTGTCGGTCCACTTCTTCCCGCTGATACCGGACCTGCCCGCCGCGCTGCACGAGCCGCAACGGCTCGGGGCCGGGCTCGCACAGCTCGCGGCCGGGGCCGGCGGCGGGCTGATCGAGGCGGAGCCCGGCACGGTGGACGGCGTCCCGGCGGTCCGCCAGCTGGTCAAGATGCCGCTGGGCAGCCGGCCCGGGCAGGCGTTCCTCGGCTCCTGGACCGTGCCCAGGGCCGGGTCCAGCACGGTCGTGAAGGTGCAGGCCGCCGAGGGCGCCACGACCGGGATGCGGGAGGCCTCGGTCATGGCGCAGGTGGGTCCGGCCGCGTACTTCCGGCCTCACCCCTACACGGGTGGACAGCCGGGCGGCCTGCCGTACCACGTCGGCGACGACGAGCAGTGGGACGCCCGGTTCCCCGACCATCCGCTCACCCTCGTGCGCGCCGCCCTGCTGCGGCTCACGCCCACGGTCACCTTCGACGACCGGTTCAAGGCCCTGCCGCCGTTCGACGGGCCGGCCGCCCCGCAGCCGCTTCCCCACCTGCCGCCGCCCCGGCGCGGCTGGTTCCGGCGCAAGGGCGCGTGACGGCCGAGGGACGCCCGGCGGGCGCGGGCCGCGGTCACCCGCGCCCGCCGGGATCCGCTATCGCCGCCTGATCCGCAGGAAGGTGATCGAGTTCGCCGGGAAGGTGTAGGTGAACTTCGCGGCCACCCCGGTGAAGGTCGAGGTGACCGGTGCGACCGCGGTCGTGGTCTCCGTGTTGACCGCGTCCGGCGCGGCGGCCAGCGTGGTCACCTTCGCCCTGGACGCGACCTCGGCGCCGCCCAGGTCGATCGCCGTACGGGCCTCCGCGGACCCGGCGTTGACGACCTTGACGATCAGATCGCCGGTCTTCTGGTCCCGGGTGACGACCTGGCGGAACGGCTCGGCCGGCTTGTCGTCGGTGAAGCTGCCCCACTCCTGGCCGTCGAGGTAGAGGGTGACCTGTCGGCCCCGCACCTTGACCTCGATGTCGTAGGCGCGGCCCGTCTCGACGGACCCGGCCTTGGAGATCAGCGTCGACTTGCCGCCGTCCACGGCCTGCTCGACGGCGGACCGGGTGTTGTTCCAGCCGCCGAGGTTCCACCAGTAGTAGTTGCCGGTGTCCTTGACGCCGAAGGCGAAGAGGAAGCCCTCCTTGCCGGACGTCTTGGTCGCCTTCACCTTCAGGTCGTAGTCGTGCCAGCCGGTGTCACCGGCCGAGACCATGGTGTTCTCGGCCGCGGTGTCGGTCTGCACGTACCGCCCGTCCTGGAGCGACCAGCTGCCGCCGCCCGTGTGCGTCCACTGCGCGGCGTCGCCGGAGAAGTCGTCGCTCAGCAGCGTCTCGCCGTCCGCGCCGGTGACCTGCACGTCGTCGTACGCCGCGCCGGTGGCCCAGGTCGACAGACCGACCGCGCCGGTGATGGGGCCCTGCAGGGAGGGGGTCCCGGTGGCGGTCGACGGCACCACCCGGTCGCCGACGTTCGTCATGAACAGCTTCTGGACCTCGTAGTTGGCCGAGTTCCAGGAGGCGTGGTTGTTGAACCACACCAGGTCCGGGCTCCACTGCACATAGTCCTCGTTCGCGAACAGCGGCGCGTAGGAGGCGAGCTTGACGACGTCCGCGTTGCGTTCGAGGCCGGTCATGAAGGCCGCCTCCGCGAGGCCGTTCTTGAAGGCGTTGCCCCAGGAGGCGTACTCGCCGAGGAAGACCTTGGGGCCGCCGCGGTCGTAGGCGTCGTAGCGGTCGTTGTTCTGCAGGAACCACTGCGGGCTGTTGTAGTAGTGCTCGTCGACCATCGCGACGCCCGCGTCCCGGTTGAGCTGCCAGGCCGTGTCGAAGGTCGAACCGGCGTCGTCGGGGCCGGAGTTGGAGATCACGGTGATGTCCGGATACTTCGCCGCGATCGCGGCGCGGAACTGCTCGAAGCGGGCGAAGAACTCGACGGGCAGATTCTCCTCGTTGCCGACCTCGAGGTGGGTGAGGCGGAAGGGCTGGGGGTGGCCCATCCGGGCGCGCTTCCTGCCCCAGGTGGAGGTGACCGGGCCGTTGGCGAACTCGATGAGGTCCAGGGTGTCCTGGATGTGGCGCTTCAGGAGGGCGTCGTCGACGACGGCCCGGTTCTGGCCGCAGCCGGTCACCAGGGCCGGCACGACGGGCAGCGGCATCGCGCCGACGTCCTCGGCGAAGCGGAAGTACTCGTAGTAGCCGAGTCCGTAACTCTGGTTGTAGCCCCAGACGTTGGAGTTGACGGCACGCTCCTCGACGGGCCCGATGGTGTCCTTCCACTGGTAGGAGCGGGCGCGCTGCCAGCCGGAGTCCTCGCTGTAGTCCTGCATGGAACCGGTGTTGACCAGGCAGCCGCCGGGAAAGCGCACGAAGCCCGGGTGGAGGGCGGCGATCTTCTCGGCGAGATCCTTGCGCAGGCCGTTGGGCTCGTTGCGGTAGGTGTCACGGGGGAACAGGGACACCATGTCGAGAGCGGCCGCGGCCGAGGAGCCCACCGAGAGCCGGCCGGCGCTGCTGCTCCGGGCGGCGGTGAAGGTCGCCCGGTACCGGGCCCAGCCGTTCCCGCCGACGGCGACCTCACGGGCGGTGGCCAGCGCGCCGTCCGCGTCCTGGAGCCGCACGGTGAGGGTGCTGCCGCCCTCGGCGCGGACCCACACCGAGAAGTCGTACTTCTTGCCCTGCTCGACCCGGACACCGGTGTTGTAGCCGGAGTTCGTCACCGTCGAACCGGCGCCCAGGGAGAGGTAGTTGCGGTTGCGGTCGTTGAGCCGGCCGGCGTCGTCGAGGACCTGCGCGGCGCCGTCGACCGTCCAGGAGGTCAGCGGGGTGTACGACCGGTTGTCGACGGTGGAGTACTCGAAGGACCGGTTCTGCACGAGTTCGGCGTACAGGCCGCCGTCGGCCGCCCGGTTGATGTCCTCGAAGAAGACGCCGTACATCGAGTCGTCGATCCTCGCACCCCTGGCGGTGGGGTCGACGGTGAGGGCGTAGTCGGTCGCGGTATCGGCCTGCGCGGGGGCAGGGAGGAGGGTGGCGGCCGTCAGCAGGGCGGTGACGGTGAGACCGGCTCTCCGGCGGGTGCGGGTGGTGCTGCGTGACATGGACACTCCGCGGCTCTCTGTTCACGATGTTCGAAATATCGGACATTGATCAGCACTTCGAACGGCAAGATAGGGAGGGGGAGGGGGCGCGTCAATGGGTCGCGCAGCAACGGATGTGACGGAGAGAAGGGGCGGCACGACACCGATGGACGAGTTCTGGCCAGTCGCCGATGTGCTGGGTCACCTGGCCGGGAGCTGGCAGGTCGAGCGGTCCGTACGGGATCGCGCGAGCGGCGACGCGGGCGCCTTCACCGGCGTCACCGTCTTCCGGCCACTCGGCGACAGCGGAGGTCTCCTGCACCACGAGACCGGCACGTTCGTGTGGCGGGGCGTGCCGCGGCCCGCCGAGCGCACCCTGCGCTTCCGGCCGGGGCCGGCGCCCGGCACGGCGGACGTACGGTTCGCCGACGACCGCCCCTTCCACGACCTGGACCTGACGACCGGGCGGCACATCGCCGACCACCCCTGCTCCGCCGACCTCTACCGGGGCGAGTTCACCGTGCGGGACGCGGACCACTGGCGGACGGTCTGGCGTGTGGCGGGCCCCGCCAAAGACCTGTTGCTCACCACCGACTACGTGCGGCTGGGCTGAGCCGAGGCCCCTTCGAGGCGGAGGTTCCAGCGACCGGCCCGGCCGGTGACGGTGGTCGTCGACAGCGGACGCACGTCGATGTTCCAGTACGTCGCGGGCGGCGCCTTCAGGGCGTACACCAGGGCCGCACGGATCACGCTCGGCTCGGCCACGGCGACGATCCGGCCGCCGTCGCCCACCGGCCGGGTGTCGAGCCAGCCGGCGACCCTCGTGATGAACGCGAACAGCGACTCGCCGCCGTGCGGAGTGGCGAGCGGGTCGGAGAGCCAGGCGTCCACGGCCTCCGGCTCGCGGGCCATCGCCTCGCCCAGCGTGAAGCCTCGCCAGCGGCCCATGTCGCAGTCCCGCAGCGCGAGCTGCACCAGCGGGGCGTAGCCGAGCGCGTCCCCGGTGGCGCGGCTGCGCGGAGTCGGTGAGCAGTAGCGCAGCTCGGCCGCCGCGAGCGGCAGCAGGGCGTCGGCCACCTGCAGCACCTCAGCCCAGCCGTCCTGGTCCAGCGGCCGGTCGTCCTCGAAGCGTTCCGCGAGCAGCGAGGAGCTGCGAGCGGCGGCGACGAACGTGACCCGAAGTGGCATGCGGTGATGGTGAGCCGCGTAACTGCGCAGGTCAAGAGCTGCCGGCCGACGGCTGGAAGAAAACTTACCGTCGGGTCAGGACCTGCCGGACAAGTCCCCAGAAAGCGGTGTCCCCCACAGCATGTCCTGATCCCGACGCCCGGAACAGGCCACCCGGCCCGCCGATCGGCCCCGCCCGGCCCGCTCACTCCGACCCCGCCGCGCCCGTCAGGCCGGACCGTCAGGCCGGACCGGGCTTCGCGAAGATCAGGGCCATCCAGTGGTCCGGCTTCTCCAGCGCCTCGAAGCCGACCTGCCGGTAGACCCCGTGCGCGTCGTGCGTGGCGAGCAGGATGCGGCGCAGGCCGTGCGAGCGCAGATGGTCGCGGACGGCGGCCACGAGAGCGGTCCCCAGGCCCTTGCCGCGCGCCGCCCGGTCCACGTACACGTCGCACAGCCAGGCGAACTCCGCGAGGTCGGTCACGACCCGCGCGTAGGCGACCTGCTCCCCCGACGCGGTGTCGTAGACGCCGAAGTTCAGCGAACCGGCGATCGCCTTCTCCTGCCTCGCCCGCTCGCGTCCGAGGGCCCAGTAGGCGTCCGTGGACAGCCAGTGGTGCACTCGGTCGACGTCGACGCGGGCGGAGTCGGCGGAGATCTCGTAGCCCTCGGCGAGGGGCGGAACGGCGTTCATGGCATCCGTGGCAGTCATGGCCGGATCCTCACAGGGCGGCGATCGTCATGTCGAACGCTTTGCGGGGAACACCTCGTCGCAGGCGGTCCGCAGCCGCCGCACCCCCTCCGCGACCTCCTCGGTCCCGGCGACGGCGGCGAAGCTCAACCGCACGTGACCGGCCGGGGGTTCGGCACTGAAGTAGGGGCGGCCGGGGGTGAGGGCGACGCCCGCGCGCAGGGCGGCCGCCGTGAACGCGGCTTCGTCGCCGCCGTCGGGCAGCCGCAGCCACAGGTGGTAGCCGCCGGACGGGATGTGCGGCAGGGCCAGTTCGGGCAGCCGCAGCCGCAGCGTGGCCGTCATCGCGTCCCGTCTGGCCCGCAACTCGGCCGCGATGGACCGCAGATGACGCGGCCAGGCGGGCGAGCCGACGAGTTCGAGGGTTGCTTCCTGCAGCGGGCGGGGCACGAAGAAGGTGTCGACGACCTGAATGGCCCGCAGGCGTTCCAGGACCGGGCCGCGGGCGGCCAGCGCGCTGACCCGGAAGCTCGGCGAGGTCGCCTTGGTCAGCGAGCCGACGTGCACGACGACGCCGTCGGGGTCGTCGGCGACGAGCGGGCGCGGCAGCTGCCCGGCGTCCTCGTGCGCGAGCCGCCGCACGAAGTCGTCCTCGACGACGAACGCGCCGGCCTCCCGAGCGATGCGCAGCACCTGCGCCCGCCGGTCGGGGGCGAGGACGGCGCCGGTCGGGTTCTGGAACAGCGGCTGGCAGACGAACACCCGGGCGCCGGTCGCGCGGAACGCGTCGGCGAGCAGCTCGGTCCTGACCCCGTCCGGGTCGACCGGAACGGGGACCGGGCGCAGGCCCGCCGCCCTGGCGATCGCGAGCATGCCCGGGTAGGTGGGCGACTCGACGAGCACCGGCGCCCCGGGCGGCGCGAGGGCGCGCAGGGCGGTGGTGAGCGACGTCTGACCACCGGAGCTGACCAGCACCTCGGCCGCGGTGACGGAACCGCCGATGGTCCGCGCGAACCACGCGCGCAGTTCGGGCAGGCCCTCCATGGGGGGCCGGCCCCAGGCGCCCGGCCGCCGCCCGGCCCGGGCCAGGGCCGCGGCCATCGCCCGCTCCGGCTGGAGCGAGGGGTGCAGATAGCCGCCGTTGAACTCGATCACGCCGGGGGGCGGCGCGGCCAGCGACACGGTGACGCCCGAGGCGTCCACCGAGCGCGGGACGAGATCGGCGGCGCCGTCCGCGCTCAGCGCGACCTCCTGCCAGGAGGTGTCGCCGGCGGGGGCGGCGACCGCCCGCGCCGGCCCGGTCAGGAAGGCGCCCGCGCCGGGCCGGGTGACCACCAGTCCCTCGGCGGCCAGCTGCGCCAGGGCCCGCGAGACGGTCACCGGGCTCACCCTGAACCGTTCGACCAGGACCCGGCTCGACGGGAGCTTTCCACCTGGAGAGTAGCGGTCGAGCTCCCGCCGCAGCTGATCCGCCAGCTCACCCACACTGCTACGCTCATGCATGAAGACACAGAGTAGCGCTATCGAACGGCGCACGATAGCGGTCAGCACCCCCGCCGAATCGCCGTCCGGCACCGCGCCGGGCACGGCGCCCGGGACTCCGGCCGGCCGTTCCGCGAGCGCCCCCGCCGGTGCCCCGCGGACGAGAGGCCTCGGCACGCTCCTGGCCGCCCTCGGTGTCGTCGCCTTCTCCCTGACCTTCCCCGCGACCGCCTGGGGTCTGGAGGGGTTCGGCCCCTGGTCGCTGGTGGCCGTGCGCAGCGTGCTGGCCGCGCTGATCGCGGGCGGCTGTCTGCTGGCCCTGCGCGTTCCGCCGCCCGCCCGGCGGCACTGGGCGGGACTCGGCGTCGTGGCCGCCGGGGTCGTCGTCGGTTTCCCGCTGCTCACCACGCTCGCGCTGCGGACGTCCACCACCGCGCACGCCGCCGTGGTGGTCGGCCTGCTGCCGCTGACGACCGCGCTGCTGTCCGCCCTGCGCATGGGGACCCGCCCCTCCCGCGCCTTCTGGGCGGCCGCGCTGGCGGGCGCCGCCGCGGTGGTGGCGTTCACCGTGCAGCAGAGCGGCGGGGCCCTGACCGCCGCCGACGCGTATCTGTTCGGGGCGCTGCTGGTGTGCGCGGCCGGCTACACCGAGGGCGGCCGGCTGGCCCGGGTCATGCCGGGCTGGCAGGTGATCGGCTGGGCCCTGGTCCTCTGCCTGCCGCTCACGGCGCCCGGCGCGGCGCTCGCCCTGGCCCATGAGCCGGCCCGCCTGACCGCGCACAGCGTGGCCGGGCTGCTGTGGGTCGCGGCGGGCTCGCAGTTCCTCGGCCTGGTCGTCTGGTACCGGGGCATGGCGGTCATCGGCATCCCGAAGGCCAGCCAGTTGCAGTTGGCCCAGCCCCTGCTCACACTGGTGTGGTCGGTGCTGCTGCTGGGCGAGCACCTCACGCCCGCCGCTCCGCTGACGGCCGCCGCCGTGCTCGTCTGCATCGCCGTCACGCAGCGGGCGCGCGGCTAGTCACGGCAGACGCAGCGCCGCACCCGGTGAGGAGGCCCCGCAGATGCGCGCAACCAAGGGCGACCAGTTCGTCCAGCACGGCAGGGTGGTCGGCCAGCACGACAAGGTCGGCGAGATCGTCGAGGTCATGGGCCAGGAGGGGAATCCCCCGTACCGCGTCCGCTTCACGGACGGGCATGTGGGCGTGTGCTCGCCCGGCCCCGACACCGAGATCCGCCACAGGACGGCCGAGGACCAGCGATAGATCAGCGCGGGGGGTCCGCCGGCTGCCGGTAGTGGTCGGCGACCACCCGCGCCATCGCCCCGATCCGGTCGGTGCGCACGTCCTTGGCGGCGAAGAAGACGTGCCCGCGCACCTGCGGGTGGGCTGCGGCCAGGTCGAGGTGGTCGGACAGCTCGGCCGGGTCCTGCCAGGCCGCGGGCTGCGCCGGGTCGCCCGCCCGGTAGAGGGCCTCGCCGACGTAGAGGCGGGTGCGGCTGCCCTTCGCCACCTCCGCCCACCAGGGCACGAGCTTGGCGTAGTCGGCGACCGACAGCCCGATGTTCCAGTAGAGCTGCGGGACGATGTAGTCGATCCAGCCCTCCCGCACCCACTTGCGGGTGTCCGCGTGGATGTCGTCGTACGACTGGAGCGCCCGGGTGTCCGAGCCGCGTGAGTCGGTGGAGGCGTTGCGCCACACGCCGAAGGGGCTGATCCCGAACTGCGTGGAGGGCCGTACCGCCTTGATCCGGGCGGCCGTCTCCAGCACCAGCTGGTCGACGTTGTCGCGCCGCCAGGCCGCGCGGCTGGGGAAGGCGCCGCCGTAGGTGTCGTAGGCGGCCTCGTCGTCGAAGGTCTGGCCGGCCACCGGGTACGGATAGAAGTAGTCGTCGAAGTGCACGGCGTCCACGGGGTACTTCTTCACGGCGTCGAGGATCGCGTCCTGGACGAAGGCGCGGACCTCGGGCAGGCCCGGGTTGTAGTAGAGCTTGCCGCCGAACGGGACCACCCACTCCGGGCGCCGGCGCGCGGGGTGGGAGGCGACGAGTTTCGACGGGTCGTCATGGGTCGCGACCCGGTAGGGGTTGAACCAGGCGTGCAGCTGCAGCCCCCGCGCGTGCGCCTCCGTGACGGCCGTGCCCAGCGGGTCCCAGCCCGGCGCCCTGCCCTGGGTGCCGGTGAGCACCTGGGACCAGGGTTCGTGGGGAGAGGGCCACAGCGCGTCCGCCGTCGGCCGCACCTGGAAGATCACCGTGTTCAGCCGCCGGCTCACCGCCAGGTCGAGCATGGCGATCAGTTCGGCGCGCTGCGCGGCGGCGGACAGCCCGGGGCGGGACGGCCAGTCCCGGTTGGACACGGTCGCCAGCCACATCCCCCGCATCTCGGTCGCCGCCCGCCGTCCCCCCGAGGGAGCGGCCGCCGCGCCCGTCGTGGTGAACGCCGACAGCGCTGCCAGCGCGAACGCCCGCCGGGTCAGTCGCCCCATCGCACACATCCCCACACACTCTGCGGATCCGCTCGGTCACGGATCGTTTCGCGCTCCAGCATGCCTCCACCCCGACGATCGATCATCGATACTTGCTAGTAACGTGCACGATCGGAGCAGGGCGGCCGGGACCCGGCACGCCTGCTTCTGCCATCTGAGTCAGCGCGGCGAAAGGGACTGATGTGACGGGCACCCCAGCGGGAGATCTCTCACGCGTCGGAGTGGTGGGCTGCGGCCAGATGGGAGCGGGCATCGCAGAGGTCTGCGCCCGCGCCGGTCTCGACGTCAAGGTCGCCGAGACCACCGGCGAAGCCCTGGAGATCGGCCGTACCCGGCTCCTGAACTCCCTGGCCAAGGCCGCCGAGCGCGGCAAGATCTCCGAGGAGGAGCGGGACGCCGCCCTCGCGCGGCTGAGCTTCACCACCGATCTCGGCGAGTTCGCCGACCGCGATCTGGTCATCGAGGCCGTGGTCGAGAACGAGCAGGTCAAGACCGAGATCTTCCAGGTCCTCGACCAGGTCGTGACCCGCCCCGACGCGATCCTCGCCTCCAACACCTCCTCCATCCCGCTGGTGAAGCTGGCGGTCGCCACCTCGCGGCCCGACCACGTCGTCGGCGTCCACTTCTTCAACCCGGCTCCGGTGCAGCAGCTCGTCGAGCTGATCCCGGCGCTGACCACCTCCGAGGGCACGCTCAGCCGGGCCCAGCTGTTCGCCGAGAAGGTGCTGGGCAAGCACGCGATCCGCGCCCAGGACCGGTCCGGCTTCGTCGTCAACGCGCTGCTGATCCCCTACCTGCTCTCCGCGATCCGGATGTTCGAGACGGGCATCGCCAGCCGCGAGGACATCGACAACGGCATGGAGATGGGCTGCGCCCACCCGATGGGTCCGCTGAAGCTGTCCGACCTGATCGGCCTGGACACCGTCGCGTCGGTGGCGCAGAGCATGTACGAGGAGTACAAGGAGCCGCTGTACGCCGCTCCCCCGCTGCTCCAGCGCATGGTCGACGCGGGCCGGCTGGGCCGCAAGACCGGCTCGGGCTTCTACGCGTACTGATCACCCACCGTGCTCCCCACGGGCCCGGCGCTCCTCGGAGTGCCGGGCCCGCGGCATTCACACGCCGTGTGCGCCACGGGTTCGCATATGCCCCGCGCACACTCTCCCCGTCGGCCCACCGGGCGGGTTCACTCGTCATGCGCATGCAAGGGATGGGAGACGACTACGCAAAGGAGCGGACACGTGACCGCCGACCCCGAGCATCCCGTGGTTCATGGAGAACTCGCAGAGTTACGCCGCCGGCTCGATGTGGCCTACGCCCGCGTCGAGGGCGGGCTGGCGCTGCTGTCCCACCGCACCGAGGAGACCGCCAAGGAACTGGACGAGCTGAACACCCGCATGATCTCGCTGGAACACGCGCGCTGGCCGCTGCCCTCGCTCGCGGCGCTCACGGCTCTGGGGGCACTGGTCGCGACGGTGTGGCAGGCGCTGTCCCACTGATCCCGGCCGGTCCGCCTCCGGTCCACGGCCGGTGCGCGGCTAGCCCTCGGCGAGCCTGAGGTGGTGCAGCAGCAGCAACGCGGCCACCATGTTGGCGGCCGGGACCTCCCCCCGGGCGACCAGATCGGGAACGATCTTGAGCGGGACCCACTCCCGGCGGTCCGACTCGAAGTCGTCCACCGGGTGCCCCATGTACTCGCCGTGGTCCGACCAGTAGATGTGATGGACGGCGTCGGTGAGCCCGTTGGACGGCTCCACGCTCATCAGATGACGCAGCGGCCCCGGCCGCCAGCCGGTCTCCTCCTCGAGTTCCCTGGCGGCCGCGCCCGCGATGTCCTCGCCGTCCTCGACCACTCCCGCCGCGAGCTCCCATCCCCAGCTGTCGGTGATGAAGCGGTGGCGCCACAGCAGGAGAACCTCGTTGGCCCGGTTCACGACCGTCGCGACCGCGACCGGCCTCAGCCGTATGAGGAAGTGATCGAGGTGCCGGCCGTCGGGCAGTTCCACATCTGCCAGGTTGACGCTGAACCAGCGGTTTTCATACACAGTTTGTTCGTTCTGTTTCGTCCACTGCACGGTTCTGCCACCTTCCGTCGAGTGAGTGGCAATATCGCAGCAGGAACTGTGCAGCGTCGGCGGAGCCGCGGGGGTGGATGCCTGTGGAGGTGTCGTGTCGGTGTCGGTGTCGGATACCCCGCCGCGCCCCGCCTACAGCGGTACGCGCAGCGCCCCGTCGATGAGTTCGGCGGCCTCGGCCGTGCCGGCGCAACCGCTGCGCGCCAGGTGTTCGCGCACCGCCCGGAGCCTGTCGCGCAGGCGCTGGGACTCCATCCCCCGGGCCTGTTCGGCCATCTGCACCGCGGTGACCACCGCCTTGTCGGTGTTGCCCTGGCGCAGCTCGATGGTGCTGAGCATGGCCAGCCGGTGCACCCGCCCCCGGTCGTGCGCCGGGGTGTCGACGGCGGCCGCGGCGTGCTCGGCGGCGGCCGCGAGGTCGCCGAGGCTGAGCAGCGCCTCCGCCACCTGGACGTTGACCAGGCCCGGTTGGACATAGCCGGTCTCGTCCGGCTCGTGTCCGCGCCGGATGTGACCGGCGGCGGTCTCGGCACGCCGGATGCAGGACAGGGCGCTCGTCCCGTCGCCGAGGTGGGCGTACGCCTTGGCCTGCATCGCGTACAGGTCGGAGGCGAGGGCGGGCGTGATGTGCCGGCCCGCCGTCCGCAGCGCGGCCTCCGCGAAGGCGACCGCCTGCCGGTACTCCCGCATGAACAAGGACTGGTTGACGAGCAGGGCGATGACGTACGCCCCGAGTCCCCGGTCCCCACTGGCCTTCGCCAGGCGCAGCGCCTGGTGGAAGTAGCGCTGGGCCAGGCCGTGCGCGTCGGAGTCGTAGGCACAGATCCCGGCGACCGCGACCAACCCGCCGGTGGCCCGGTGCAGTTGACGGCCCGTCTCGTCGGTGTAGCTGCCGCGCAGCAGGGGCGCCGCCTCCGCGTTGAGGAAGCCGACGATCCGGCTGCGGGTCGCGATGCCGCCCGCCTTGCGGTACATCTGCTCGTAGTGGGCGCGGGCGGACCGCAGCAGCTCGATGTCGGCCGTGGTGACACGGTGCCGGCCGCCCCGGGAGACGTCGACGTCCTCCGGCGGGTTCTCCCACTCCCACACCGGCATCACGGCCGGCGTGCCGGTGACCGCGGGCGCTCCCAGGAGGTGCGGGCGCTGCTGCTCGTCGGAGCGCCACAGTGCGGTGGCCCGCTCGACGAAGCCGGAGAGCGAGTGGCCGTGCGGGCCTGCCGGTTCACCCGGCACGCCGAGGCCGATGTCGTCGAGGGTGACCGGCCGGTGCAGCCGCTCCGCGAGCACCTCGCAGATCAGGTCGGGCACCTGGCCGCGCGGCCGCTGGCCCTTCAGCCACCGGGCCACCGCCGTGTGCTCGTACCGCAGGGCGAGACCGCGGGCCCGTCCGGCCTGGTTGACGTGGGCGGCGAGGCCCGCGTGCGAGACGCCCGCCTCGTCCAGGATCGCGTCGAGCAGAGTGTTGGGCTGCATGGGTGCCCCCCGGGTGCCTCGGTGCCGTCAGAGTAGTGGGTCCGCCCTCACACGGGGTGTGAACGGAGTACGCGCATTCGCAGGGTGCGCGCGCTGTCGCGGAGCGTTCGCCCCCGGTTGACTGGAATGCCTCGCAAGAGGTTCGCCGGGCCGTCGGCTCCCCCTCATTCAAGCGACGGCCCGGCGGTGCGGTGTGTTCCGCCGGCCGGGGCGGGCCGGGAATCGCGTGCGGACACGCCGTCGAGAGGCGTGGCCGGCCACGGGGGCGCGGTGGCTGGTCGCGCGGTGTCCCCCGCCCGTGCCGCGACGGCGGGCAGCCGCCCGTTCTGCAGCACCAGGACGGCGATGTCGTCGGTCGGTGGGGCCGCCGTGTGGCGCAGCACCGCTGCCAGCACCGCCCGCAGGATCTGCTGGGCCGTGACCGGCTGGTCCCGTACGGCCGTCACCAGCGTCTGCGGCAGGGAGAAGAACCTGCCGCGGGCGTCCCTCGCGTCCTCGGCGCCGTCCGTGAACAGGACCACGGACTCACCGGGGAGCAGCGGGCCGCAGGACAGGGGCGGCAGTTCGGCCGGCAGCGGGAACGGCCCCAGGGGCGGCAGCGGATCCGCCCGCGCCAGCGGCCGCACGCTCGTGCCGCTCAGCAGATACGGCCACGGATGACCGCAGTTCAGGGCCCGCAGCTCGCCGTCCTCCCGGATCTCGAGCAGCAGGACCGTGACGAACTCCTCCGTCACCGTGGCGTCGGGGGCCTCACGGGCCCGTTCGCGCAAGTGGCGCTCCAGGGCACGCTCCAGACGGCGCAGGACGCGGCCGAGATCGCGCTCGTCGTGGGCCGCCTCGCGAAAACTGCCGAGGAGGGCGGCGACGGTGCCGAGCGCGGGAAGCCCGTGCCCGCGGACGTCGCCCATCACGACCCGCACCCCGTGCTCGGTCGCGACCACCTCGTACAGGTCGCCGCCCACACTCGCGCCCCGGTCCGCGGAGAGCTGAGCGGCCGCCACGTGCAGCCCGTCGACGCGCGGCGGCGGCGGACGCAGCAGGGCGCTCTGCGCGGCCCCGGCGACCCGCCGCGCCTGCTTCAGCTCCCGTACCAGGGCCTGCCGCATGTGGAGGACCAGCCCGGTGCCCACGGCGAAGAAGACGGCGCTGGTGACGATCCTGGCCAGCAGCCCGTCCTGCCGGGCCGGCGGACAGAACAACTTGTAGGAGATGGCCAGGGCGCCCCAGGCCGCGGGCAGCCCCAGCGGACGGGCCCGGCGCAACGGCCGCCAGATGCCGAACATGTCGATGATCCCCCGTCCAGGCCCCGACAACGCGGATCGGACCGGCCCCGAAAGGCCGGTCCGATTCTGTCGAGGTGACGGCCCGGAGGACCGGATCACCAGGAGATCTCACCCGAAGGAGTGAGGTGACCGCGGAGGCGCCCCCGGGGAGCCGGGGACCGCTCGGCAGGCCGCGACCACGTCACGGCCGGCCGAGCGCAGGGCTCCCCCGGCGCCTAGGCGCGCAGCACCGCTCCGGTGCGCTCGCCCGCCAGGGCGACCGCCGCGTCCCTCGCGGCCGAGGCCTCGTCGACGGTCAGCGTCCGGTCGTGGGCACGGAAGCGCAGCGCGTACGCGAGCGACTTGCGCCCCTCGCCGAGCTGCTCCGCGTTCTCGTACACGTCGAACAGCCGGATCGCCTCCAGCAGTTCACCCGCGCCCTCGCGCAGCGCGGCCTCCACCTCGGCGTGCGGGACGAACCTGTCGACGACCAGGGCGACGTCCTGCGTGGCCACCGGGAACACCGAGATGCTCGGCGCCTGGGGCGTGTCGTCGCCGACCTGCTCCAGCACGTCGAGGTCCAGCTCCATCGCGGAGGTACGCGAGGGCAGCCCCAGCGCCTTCAGCACCCGCGGGTGCAGCTCACCGGCGTGGCCCACGACCCGCTCGGCGCCGTCGACGACGACCAGCAGCTCGGCGCACCGGCCCGGGTGCCACGGCCCGTACTGGCCGCTGCGGACGACCAGTTCGGCCCCCGCCTCGCGGGCGACGGCACGCGCCGCCTCGACGGCGTCGGCCCAGTCCGCCGGACGGCCCTTGCCCCACCAGCCGGCCTGCTCGCGGGCGCCCGCGAGGACGGCGGCGACATGGCGCGGCTGCGCGGGCAGCACCGCGTCCAGCGACGCGAGCTCCTCGTCGGTGGGACGGCGGTCGACGGGCAGGTGCCCGGCGACGCGCTGCTCCTCCTGCGGGAGGAACACCAGCCCGGTCTCGAAGAGCGCCAGGTCGTGCGAGCCCCGGCCGTCGTTGCGCCGCAGGGCGGCCAGCAGGCCCGGCAGCAGCGACGTACGGAGCGCGGGCTCCTCGTCGTTGAGCGGGTTCGTCAGCCGGACGACACGGCGGGCCGGGTCGTCGGCGTCGAGGCCGAGCTGGTCGAAGACCTGCTCGCCGATGAACGGGTAGTTCGGCGCCTCGACGTAGCCGGCACCGGCCAGCGCCCGGCCGACCCGGCGGTGGAGGCGCTGACGGTGGGTGAGACCACGGCCGGAGGGCGGCTTGGGCAGCGTGGAGGGCAGGTTCTCGTAGCCCTCCAGCCGGATGACCTCCTCCGCCAGGTCGTTGACCTCGGCGAGGTCGGGCCGCCAGGACGGGACGGTGACGATCAGCTCGTCCTGCCCGTACACGTCGCAGCCGATCTCCTGGAGGCGGCGGACGACCGTCTCCCGGCCGTACTCCACGCCCGCGACCTTGTCCGGGTGGTTCGCCGGGACGCTGATCGTGTGCGGGCCCGACGGGGCGATGATCTCCGTGACGCCCGCGTCGGCCGTACCGCCCGCGAGCAGGACCAGCAGGTCCACCGTGCGCTGCGCGGCGGCCGCCGCGGCCTGCGGGTCGACACCGCGCTCGAAGCGCCTGGACGCCTCGGAGGACAGCTTGTGCCGGCGGGCCGTGCGCGCGATCGACACCGCGTTGAAGTGGGCGGCCTCGATGACGACGTCGGTCGTCGCGGCGCCCCCGTTCTCGGCGGCGTCGTGATCGGCGATCTCGGTGTCGGCGCCGCCCATGACACCGGCGAGGCCGATGGGGCCGCGGTCGTCGGTGATCACCAGGTCCTCGGCGTGCAGCGCCCGCGTCACCCCGTCGAGGGTGACGATCCGCTCGCCCTCGGCGGCCCGGCGCACGCCGATGGTGCCCTGGACCAGCGAACGGTCGTAGGCGTGCAGCGGCTGGCCGATCTCGATCATCACGTAGTTGGTGACGTCGACGGCGAGCGAGATCGGACGCATGCCGACCTTCTGGAGCCGGCGGGTCAGCCAGATCGGGGAACGCGCCTCGGGGCTCAGACCGGTGACGGTGCGGGCGGTGAAGCGGTCGCAGCCCATCGGCTCGGAGACCTGCACCGGGTAGCCGAAGGCGTTCGGCGCGGGCACGTCGATCAGCGCCGGGTCGCGCAGCGGCAGACCGTAGGCGATGGCGGCCTCGCGGGCGACGCCCCGGATGGACAGGCAGTCGCCGCGGTTGGCGGTGACGGCGATGTCCAGGACCTCGTCGACCAGTTCGAGCAGCTCGATGGCGTCCTTGCCGACCTCGGTCTCCGGCGGCAGGACGATGATGCCGTGGCTGCCGTCGTCGCCCATGCCCAGCTCGTCGCCGGAGCAGATCATGCCGTGGGAGGTCTTGCCGTACGTCTTGCGCGCGGCGATGGAGAAGCCGCCGGGCAGGACGGCGCCCGGGAGGACCACGACGACCTTGTCGCCGACGGCGAAGTTGCGGGCGCCGCAGACGATCTCCTGCGGCTCGCCGGTGCCGTTGGCGGTGCCGACGTCGACGGTGCAGAAGCGGATCGGCTTCTTGAAGCCCTCGAGCTCCTCGATGGTGAGCACCTGGCCCACGACGAGGGGACCCTTGAGGTCGGCTCCGAGGGGCTCGACGGTCTCCACCTCGAGGCCCGCCGACACGAGCTTGGCCTGCACGTCACGGCCGGTCTCGGTGGCCGGCAGGTCGACGTACTCCCGCAGCCAGGAAAGCGGGACCCGCATCAGATCTCCATCCCGAACGGCCGGGTGAACCGGACGTCACCCTCGACCATGTCTCGCATGTCTTCGACGTTGTGGCGGAACATCAGCATCCGCTCGATGCCGAACCCGAAGGCGAACCCGCTGTACTTCTCCGGGTCGACGCCGCAGGCGGCCAGCACCTTGGGGTTGACCATGCCGCAGCCGCCGAGCTCGATCCAGCCTTCGCTGGAGCAGGTGCGGCAGGGGCGGTCGGGGTTGCCGACGGACTCGCCGCGGCAGACGTAGCACACCATGTCCATCTCGGCGGACGGCTCGGTGAAGGGGAAGAAGTTCGGCCGCAGCCGGGTCTTCATGCCCTCGCCGAACAGCGACTGGACCATGTGGTCCAGGGTGCCCTTGAGGTCGGCCATGGTCAGGCCCTCGTCCACGGCCAGCAGCTCGACCTGGTGGAAGACCGGGGTGTGCGTCGCGTCCAGCTCGTCGGTGCGGTACACGCGGCCGGGGCAGATCACGTACACCGGCAGCTCACGGCCGAGCAGCGAGCGGATCTGGACCGGCGAGGTGTGGGTGCGCAGCACGACCCCGGACTCGGTGCCGCCCTGCGGGCCCTGCACGAAGAACGTGTCGGCCTCGCCGCGGGCGGGGTGGTCCGGGCCGATGTTGAGCGCGTCGAAGTTGAACCACTCGGCCTCGACCTGCGGGCCCTCGGCGACCTCGTAGCCCATGGCCACGAAGACGTCCTCGATGCGCTCGGAGAGCGTGGTGAGCGGGTGGCGGGCGCCGGCCTGCACGCGGTCGTACGGCAGTGTGACGTCCACCGCCTCCTCGACCAGCACGCGCTGGTCACGCTCGGCCTCGAGCTCCTCCTGACGCGCGGCGAGGGCCTTGTTCACGGCGCCCCGGGCCTGGCCGACCAGCTTGCCGGCGGCCGCCTTGGCGTGCGGCGGCAGGGCGCCGATCTCGCGGTTGGCGAGGGCGAGCGGGGAGGTGCCGCCGGTGTGGGCGACCTTGGCCTCCTGGAGTGCGTCGAGGGAGTCCGCGGCGGCGAAGGCGGCGAGCGCCCCGTCCCGCATGCGCTCGATCTCTTCCGGTTTCAAGGCCTCGACCTCTACCGGGTCGTACGACTTATTCGGTGCCGACATCTCTTCCCGTGCTTCCGGTTGGCTGGCTGAAGGTCCCCGTCACCGACTCACGCAGAGGTCAGAGGGCCGTCCATGGGACACAAAGGTGCCAAAGGCCGAGTCTAACGGGGTGGAGGTATACGCATGCGCCCGCGGGCGGCCCGGCCGGTTCTCAGGTGAGATACGCCGGTGCGCTCACGGGCAACGTAAATCGGAACTCGGCGCCGCCGCCGGGGGCCCGGCCGACCGTGATGACGCCGC
Organism: Streptomyces sp. 3330; assembly: GCF_031456635.1. NCBI lineage: Bacteria > Bacillati > Actinomycetota > Actinomycetes > Kitasatosporales > Streptomycetaceae > Streptomyces > Streptomyces sp. 3330. Next base: position 44,126 of record NZ_JAVDVA010000011.1, on the reverse strand, counting down.
CGTGGGCTTCGACGATGCCCTTGACGATGTACAGCCCGAGGCCCGTGCCGCCGCGCTTGCTGCCCCGCCAGAAGCGGGTGAAGACGCGGTTCATGGACTCCTCCGGGATGCCTGCGCCCTCGTCGCTCACGGTGACCGATGTGCCGGTGTCCTCTCCCTCACGGGGTGACGCGGCGGGCGTGACATCGATCGTGACGGTTCCCTCGCCGTGGCGCACCGCATTTTCGATGAGGTTGCTGAGCACCTGGTCGACCTTGTCGGGGTCGGCCCACAGGGCGGGCAGCGGTTGCTCGATGCGCAGCAGGAACCGGTCGGCGGGCTGTCCGGCGGCCACGTAGGCCTGGATGTGCCGGCCGACGGCCGCGCCCATGTCGACGGGCTGGCGGCGCACCTCCAGCCGTCCGGAGTCGATGCGCGAGATGTCGAGCAGCTCGGCGATGAGGCGGGTGACCCGGTCCGCGTCGGCGTCGACGGTCTCCAGCATCAGCCGCTTCTGGTCGTCGGTGAACCGCGACCACTTGGCCAGCAGGGTGGCGGTGAAGCCCTTGACCGAGGTGAGGGGGGAGCGCAGCTCGTGGGCGACGGTGGCGATCAGTTCGGCGTGGCTGCGCTCGGTGCGGCGACGGGCCTCGGTGTCGCGGAGCGAGACGACGACCCGGCGGACCGGGCCGGTGGGTTCGCCGCGGACGTACCGCACGGTGACGAGCACCTCGCGGCCGCCCGGCAGCAGCAGGTTGCGTTCGGGCTGGCCGACCCGGATGGCGAGGCCGCCGTAGGGGTCGGTCAGCTGCCACCAGCGGCGGCCTTCGAGATCCTCCAGCGGCAGGGCCTTCTCGAGGCGCTGTCCGAGGGCGTCGGCGGCCGAGACGGCGGTGATGCGCTGGGCGGCGGCGTTGAAGCAGACGACGTGCCCGTGCTCGTCGGCGACGACGAGCCCGTCGGGCAGGTCGTCCGGATCGATGCCGGGACCGGCGAGGTCACCGGCCGGCCGGGGCGCGGTGGCGTCGGGACCGGTCTGCGCCTCCCGTGTACCGCTCATGCCGACGCTCATTCCCCGTACCCCACCTCTCAGACGACTGAGGGGCCCCCGAGCTGGTCACCCTACTAGCTCTCGGTGACGGAGCGGCACCCTCCGGAGGCGCGCTGTGCACGGGCCGATGCGTACAGACATACGGCGGCGGCGGTCGCGAGGTTCAGACTCTCGGCCTTTCCATGGATCGGGACCCGCACGACGGCGTCCGCGAGGTCCCGGGTCTCCTCGGGGAGCCCCCAGGCCTCGTTGCCGAACACCCAGGCCGTGGGTCCGCCCATCGTCCGCTTGTCCAGCTCGTCGTCGAGGTCGTCGTCCCCGGCGCCGTCGGCGGCCAGGATCCGCACCCCGGCCTCCTTCAGCCCGGCCACGGCCCGCTCGACGGGGACGCCGACCGCCACCGGCAGGTGGAAGAGGGAGCCCACGGAGGCGCGGACGGCCTTGGGGTTGTAGAGGTCGACGGAGGCGTCGGTCAGCACGACGGCGTCGGCGCCCGCGGCGTCCGCGCAGCGCAGGACGGTGCCGGCGTTGCCGGGGTCGCGCACATGCGCCAGCACGGCGACCAGCTTCGGCCGGGCGGCGAGGATCTGCTCGAAGGGCGTGTCCAGGAACCGGCAGACCCCGACCAGCCCCTGCGGGGTGACGGTGGTGGAGATGTCCTCGATGACCTGGTCGGCCGCGAGGTGCACCCGGGCGCCCGCGGCACGCGCCTCGCCGATGATGTCGGCGTAGCGCTCCGCCGCCTCGACGGTGGCGAACAGCTCCACGAGGGTCGGCTCGCCGCCGGCCCGGTGTGCGGCGGCCTCCCGCACGGCCTGCGGCCCCTCCGCGAGAAACAGCCGTTCCTTGCCCCGGAAGTTCCGCCGGGCGAGCCGCCGGGCGGCGGAGACCCGGGGAGAGCGGGGGGAGATCGGCTCGGGGGTGGCGGAGGGCATGTGGTTCACCTTCGGTATCTGTGCGACCGGCTCGGCAGCGGGCGCCGGCGACTCCCCGGGGGCGCGGGGCCGTATCGATGGGCGGCTCCGCCGCCCGGGGCGCGACATGCGGCGGACGGCCGGCGCCGCACGACGGACGCGGTGGGCGTCAGCAGCGAAGGACCCGCAGGCTGACACCTGCGGGTCCTTCGGTCACGTCGGTCGGCGCCGGCGCGGCGTCACGCAGCCTTGGGCGCGTTCACGTCCGCCGGGAGGGCCTTCTGCGCGACCTCGACCAGCGCGGCGAACGCGGTGGCGTCGTTCACGGCCAGCTCGGCCAGGATCTTGCGGTCCACCTCGATGTTCGCGGCGTTCAGACCCTGGATGAAGCGGTTGTACGTGATGCCGTTGGCGCGGGCGGCCGCGTTGATGCGCTGGATCCACAGCCGACGGAAGTCGCCCTTGCGCTTCTTGCGGTCGTTGTAGTTGTAGACCAGCGAGTGGGTGACCTGCTCCTTGGCCTTGCGGTACAGGCGCGAACGCTGACCGCGGTAGCCGGAGGCCGCCTCGAGGATCGCCCGGCGCTTCTTGTGGGCGTTGACTGCCCGCTTGACGCGTGCCACTTGTTAACTCCTTGTAGCGGGGCCGTGGTGGGACTCACACGACCCGGAATAGATGGGGTCCCGGTCCGATGTCGGGCGCGCGTCACGCGCGCCCGACATCACTTGCCGAGAAGCTTCTTGATCTTCGCGGCGTCGCCCGGGGCCATCTCGGCGTTGCCGGTGAGGCGGCGCGTCACGCGGGACGACTTGTGCTCGAGCAGGTGGCGCTTGCCGGCGCGCTCACGGAGCACCTTGCCGGAGCCGGTGATCTTGAAGCGCTTGCTGGCACCGCTGTGCGACTTGTTCTTCGGCATAGCGCCGTTCTCTCCTCGTCGGTGGCGTTCCGGTGCCCGGTCGCGAAACCGGGCACGGTGGAACGTCGCTTGTATCGGTTAGTCCTTGGGACTCGCGTCCCGCGGATCACGCCTCGGCGGAAGCCTCGGCAGGGGCCTCGACGTCAGCCTCGGCGCTCGCGGCGTCGGCCTCGACATCGCCCTCGGCGTTGACGGCGTCGGCGTCCGCGGCGTTCTGCGAGCGACCCGGGTTGGCCTTCGCCTCGGCCTTGCGGGCCTCTTGCGCCTGACGGGCCTCGGCCATCGCCTCGGTCTTCTTCTTGTGCGGACCGAGAACCATGATCATGTTTCGGCCGTCCTGCTTCGGGTTCGACTCGATGAACCCGAGGTCCTGGACGTCCTCCGCGAGACGCTGCAGCAGTCGGTAGCCCAGCTCGGGCCGGGACTGCTCACGACCGCGGAACATGATCGTGATCTTGACCTTGTCGCCCTGCTTGAGGAACCGAACGACGTGACCCTTCTTGGTGTCATAGTCGTGCGGGTCGATCTTCGGCCGGAGCTTCATCTCCTTGATGACCGTGTGCGCCTGGTTCTTGCGCGCCTCACGGGCCTTCATGGCCGACTCGTACTTGAACTTCCCGTAGTCCATGAGCTTGCAGACCGGCGGACGGGCGTTCGCCGCGACCTCGACCAGGTCCAGGTCGTACTCCTGGGCAAGCTCCAGTGCCTTGGCCAGGGGGACGATGCCCACCTGCTCGCCACTGGGACCGACAAGTCGCACCTCTGGAACGCGAATCCGGTCGTTGATGCGGGGCTCGGCGCTGATGGATCCTCCTTGGTAGCACCACGCGGCAGTCTGGCGAACGGCCGCGTAACGTCTTGGTTGTGAGATCTTCAACCACGCCGAAGCACAAAAAATGCCCCGAACGATCACATGCGGGGCTCCAAGCACTACCGGAGCACCGCCGCGTGAACGCGGGGCGCACTACCGGGCGACTCCATCGTCCGTACGGAACGATGGTGGCCGCCTGACCGGGGTGACCCGCCGTCCGCGAGGACAGTCGGGTGGGAGTTCGGAGCCTCCACTTGTGGGCCGGATCCGCCTGCTGAGGGGCACGCGTGTCCGACCGGTCGTTACACGAGATTAGCAGTCCGCGCCAGGAAGGGCCAATCGAGCCTCGGTACGGTGACCCGGCCGGCCTGCGCCTATCGTGTGGGGCATGAGTGAGACCTCCCCCTCCGGCCCCGCCGGGACCCCCGGCGCCCCCGACTTCGACGAGATGACCCGCGACATCGCGGAGGTCCCCGCCGTCGAGGTGATCGTGACGGTCGCCGTCAACCTGATGAGCGCCGCGGCCGTGAAGCTGGGGCTCACCGAGGAGGGCGAGAAGTACAAGGACCTCGACGAGGCCCGCAAGCTGATCCACGCCCTCGCCGGCCTGCTGGACGGCAGCGCGACGGAGATCAGCTCCTTCCACGCGGCGCCGCTGCGCGACGGCCTGAAGTCGCTGCAGCTGGCGTTCCGCGAGGCGTCGGTCGTCCCGGACGAGCCGGGCCAGGGTCCGGGCGAGAAGTACACGGGCCCGATCTACGGCTGAGCCGGCCCGTCCACCCAGCCGATCCGTCCACGCTGCCGGCCCGTCCGCCGGTTCAGCTCTTCACGTACAGGGGCTCGCCCGGAGGCGCCGTCCCGGCCGGCAGCACCGCCAGGTCGAGGCCGCGCACCAGGCGGGCCCTCAGTGTCTCGTCGGCGGCGAGCCGCCCGGCCACGGCGCGGGCCGCCTCCGCGGGAACGGCGGCCGGGTCGAGGACGAGGGCCAGGGTGCCGTCCGCCTGCCCCGGCCCGAGGTGAGCGCTCAGGACCGCCGGTTCGGCGGCCACGGCGGCCCGCACCGCCGCCCGCACGGCCGGATCGGCGAGCGGGTCGGCCGACGTGCGGCCCTCGGCGAGCGCCAGCAGCGCCGGCCCGGTCAGTTCGAAGGCCACCGGTCCGGCCAGGTCGAGGACGACCGTGTCCGCCTTCTCGTGGGCGGCGGCCTGCAGCGCCTGGTGCAGGGGTACGGCGACCGGGCGGGCCTCGGGGTCCCAGCGGGCGAGGGAGTCCGTGGACGTGAACGCGGGCAGCGCGGTGCGGGCCCCCGCCTTCAGTGTGGGCACGGCCATGTCGCTGGTCTTCTCGCGGCGCAGCCCGTTCTCGTCCTCCTCCACCTCGCCGAGCACGGCGACCACGGGCACGAGGAGCCGGGCGCCCTTGAGGGCCGCCAGGACCGGGCCCACGGCGGCGCGGTCCTCGGCCCAGGCGGCGAGCGCCGCGCTCAGCCGGGGGTCGGCGGAGCCGTCGTCGTCGGGGAAGCCGGAGTCGGGAATGTTCTTGTTCGCCACGGTCGTCGACCCTATCGGGGGGATGCTGCTGCGCTTGTGCGGGGCCCGAAACACGGCGGTGACGCCTTTCACGGGATTCTCAGACATCCCTGACGAGCCTCTAACCCGCGTCTAACGGCGCGCACAGTCGCCGCCCCGAGCATCGACGCTCATGGAGTCCTCCAGAGCACGTCGCGACCGCCGCGCTCGTCCCTCCCGGCGCCGTCCGCTCCTCTTCACCGCGCTCGCCACGATCGCCGTCGTGGGGGCGACGGCGGGCGGGACCGTCTATGTGAAGGCGCAGGCGCACTCGGGCGCCGGGACCGTATCGTCGTCCTCCCCGACGCCGTCGGCGTCCGGGCCGGACGGCGGAGAGGTGGCGGTGGAGACGGTGGCGGCTCCCGAGGTGGACCACGACGCGCTGCTGGCGTCCGCGATGGAGTCGGTGACCGTGCCCGGCGACGCGGCCGTGTCCGTGGCCGTGCTCGACCTGGACTCCGGTGCCGACGCCACGCACGGCGAGAGCGCCTTCGACACGGCCAGCATCGTCAAGGTGGACATCCTCGCGACGCTGCTGCTCCAGGCGCAGGACGCGGACCGGTCTCTCACGGCCGCCGAGAAGACGTACGCCACCGCGATGATCGAGAACAGTGACAACGACTCGGCGTCGGCGCTCTGGCGGAGCATCGGCAAGGCGGCGGGACTCGACGCCGCGAACGAACGGTTCGGGCTGACCGGCACCGCGGGCGGCGACGACATGCTGTGGGGCCTGACGCAGACCACGGCCGCCGACCAGCTCACCCTGCTCCGGCAGGTCTTCGGGGACGACTCGGAGCTGAGCGAGGCGTCACGGACGTACCTCCGGGGCCTGATGGGGCGGATAGCCGCCGGCCAGCGCTGGGGGGTCTCGGCGGCGGCCGACGGATCCTCGTGGGCCCTGAAGAACGGCTGGCTGGCGCGCAGCACGACGGGGCTGTGGGACATCAACAGCATCGGCCGGGTGACCGTCGACGGTCACGACTGTCTGGTGGCGGTGCTGTCGAACGGCAACGCGACGCAGACGGCCGGGATCTCGTTGGTCGAGCAGGTGGCGCGGGCGGCGGTGTCGGCGCTGCGGGACGGCGGCGCCTCGGCGTCGCCGGGCGGGACCGCCGCCGCGTCGGCCTCGCCGTCCGCCGCCGACTGACCGGAGTACCGCGTCAGGGCCGGAGTACCGCCTCGGAGCCGGAGCGCCGCCTCAGGGCTGGAGCGCCTCGCGGGACTCGGGCCGGTTGCGCTCGCGGCGGCCGCGCCACAGGACGGCCCCCGTCACCAGCAGCACTCCCCCGGCGCCGCCCGCGAGCAGGCCCGCCCAGCCGCCCTGGTCGTCGTCCGCCTCGGGCTTGTCCGGGCCGGAGCCGAAGTAGCGCTCGCCGTAGGCCGCCGACTGCAGGCCCTCCGGCTCGAGCCCGGCGGCGGCCTTGATCGCGGCGGCCGGGTCGATGAACCCGAAGCCGCGGGAGTCGTCGCGCCCGCCGGTGGGGGCGTTGCGCGCGGTGTCCTCCAGCAGCTTCTTGATCTGGGCCGGGGTGAGCCCGGGACGCGCGCCCTTGACGAGCGCCACGGCTCCCGAGACGAAGGCGGAAGCGGCGCTGGTCCCCCACCCCTCGTAGTACTTGTGGTCCGGGTCGGCGATGACGACGTCGACACCGGGCGCGCTGACCGTGGCGTACCAGCGGCGGGTGGAGAAGGAGGCCCGGGTGCCGTAGCGGTCGACGGCGGTCGCGGCGATGACGCCGGGGTAGGCCGCCGGGTAGGAGATGTGGTCGCCCTTCTCGCCGCCGTTGCCGGCCGAGGCGACGACGACCGAGCCCTTCTTCAGCGCGTACTGGACGGCCTCGTCCTCGGCGGGTTCGGGGTGGGCGGAGGCGGAGTCGTCGCCCAGGGAGAGGTTGATGACGTCGGCGCCCTGGTCGGCGGCCCAGCGGATGCCCTCGGCGAGGGCGTTGCCGCGGGTGTTGCGGGCCTTGGTGCGCTGCGGGTCGCCGTCCTCGAGGATCACCCGGACGGGGAGGATCTTCGCTTCCGGGGCGATGCCCAGGACGCCGTCGCCGTTGCCGCTGCCATGGCCGTGACCGGCGATGATGCCGGCCATCGCGGTGCCGTGGCGGGCCCATGCGCGGTCACCCGGGCCGGCTCCGAAGCCGACCATGTCCTTGCCGGTCAGCACGTTGCCGGTGAGGTCGGGGTGATCGGCCTCGACGCCGGTGTCCAGGACGGCGACGGTGATGCCCGCGCCCTTGGTGGTCCGCCAGGCCTCGTCCGTGTGCAGGGCCTCCAGGGCCCACTGCTTGGCGCGGATGCCGTCGGCGTAGGCGGTGGAGGGCGGCACGAGGGCGACGGTGGCGGCGAGAAGACAGCACAGGAGCCCGGCCCTGCGGGTCGTACGGCTGCTCATGAGGGCTGCTCCGAGGGCGTGGCGGCGGTCTTGCGCAGGCCGCGCTCGATGCGGTCGGCGAGGCCCTGGGCCTCGTTGCCGAGGCCCGCCTGGGCCGGGGCCGTCGTGGCGCCCGCCGCGGTGGCCGCGGGGGCGGGCTGCGGGGTGTCGACCACGCGGCCGTCGGCCCAGCCGGAGACGGCGTAGACGACGACGGGCGCGTCGGTGAGGACGGAGACCGTCCAGGCCGCGCGCTGCCGGTCGCCGAAGGCGGCGGCGACGGTGCCCTTCGCGGCGTACGGCCGGGGCATCAGATCGGTCCGCTCCGCCAGCTTCTCCCGGGTGAAGCGGGTGTCGAGCGCCCGCATGGCGGCCGCGTCGGCCGTGGTGAACAGCAGGCCGACGGTGGTCACGTGGCTCTGGGTGGCGTCGGTGTAGGTGGCCCGCAGAAGCCGCCGGCAGCCGACCGGGGCGAGCGCCTTGAGCAGCAGGGGGTCGAAGGCCGCGGCGCAGCCGCCGTCCGGGGCGACGGCGATCCGGGTCCAGGTGCGGTCGGCGCCGCCGGGACCGGCGCCCTGGCCGTCGACCGTGGGCGGGAACAGCTGGTCGACCGGCACGTTGTGCCACAGGCCGCCGGCGGTGGTGTAGGCGCTGCGCTCGGCGGCGTCCGCCGAGTCCCCGACCAGCCAACTGCCGGTGACCGCACCGCCGATGAGCCCCATGCCGAGGACGGCGCAGACGGTGGCCGCCGCGAGGCGTCCCCGTCGGCCGAAGGTCCGGGGCGCGTCCCGGTATCCCTCGGGACGCCCGAAGGTCACCACGGGCCGGGTGGCGCCGAGGGCGCCGCCCGGGGTCATGGGAGCGCTCCAGGAGAGGGACGGATCGGGGCCGCTCGCCCCGTCCGGGCCGCCGTCGGTCCGGCGCGGGGTCTGCGTGGCGGGGGGTGCGGCGGGGACGGGCGGCACGGCGAACGCGGGCTGCCGCACGGCCGCGCCGGGGCTCCAGGCCGGTCCGTCGTCCGCCACCGCCGGGGCCGCCTGCGCGTCAGCGCGCGGCCCGCCCGCGGCACCGTCCGACCCGGTTTCCCGTCGGCTCCGGCCGGGCGCGGGCACCCAGCTGCGGGGCAGCGGCGACCATGCGCTGTCGGCCGAGGAGGCGTCGGCCGGACCCACGGGAGGAGAGGGCGGCGGCGGGACGACGGGACGCGGGGGTGGCGGCGGGGCCGCGGGGCGGGTGCCGGAGCCGGTGGGGCGAGGGCCCGCGCCGGAGAAGAAGTCTCCCGGGGCGGCGGGACGGGAGGCGCCCGGACCGGCGGGCGCGTCGCCGGTGGGGCGGACGGCGGAGGTGCCGGTGGCAGGGGTGTCGGCGGCAGGGGTGTCGGCCGGGGCGGTGGGGCGGGGGGCCTTACCGCCGGCGGTGCGGGGGGCGGTCGTACCCGTGCGCGGGGTGGCGCCGTCCTGGCCCGTGGGGCGGGAGTCCTCCGACGGGGCGGGACGGCCGGCCGGCCTGGTGGGCCGGGGGGTGCGGCGGAAGTCGTGGGGCGGGGCCGGCCGGGAGGCCGGGGGTGCGGCGGGGCGTTCCTCGGCGCGCGCGGGCGTGCCGGTGTCGTCGCTGCGCGGCGCCGGCTGCGGCGGGGTGTCCGGGAAGCGGGCGGACGCGGGGGGCGGGGGCGGGGTCATGGCGTCCGTGTGCTGGGCCCGCGGTGCGGTGCGGCGGGGGGTGGTGCGGAAGAAGGGGGAGCCGGGTCCCGGGGAGGGGAGGCCGTCGTCGGCCGCGCCCTCGCGCCGGTGTGCCTCGCGCGCTCCGGCCGGGCCGGGAGCCGCCCTGTCCGGGACCTCCCGCTCGGCCCGCTGCCGCGGCGGGCCGGTCGGCGTCCGAGGCGGCGCGGCGGGGTTCTGCGGGTCCGCGGCGGGGGCTGTCCCGCGCGCGGGGTCGCGTCGCGGCGGCCCGGCGGGGTCCTGGGGGGTGCTCGCCTCGTCCGGCGGGGCCGTCGGGGGCTGGGCCGGGCGGGGCGGGGTGGCCGGGCGGGGCGGGACACCGGGGTGGGGCGGCGGCACGTCCGGGCGCGGGGGGACCGAGGCGCGGCGTGCTTCCGTACTCATGCACCCCCCGTTTCCTCGTCCCCGGGCCGTCGTTCTGTACGCGGGCGGTCGGTCTCGTGCCCGGGCGGCCCGGCGTGGACGACGCAGTCCGTCCCGGGCACGCATACCCGCGCGGGCGGACCGGCATCCCGGCAGGCGTGCCCGGCCGGAGCCGTCCTCCGTGCGTGCGCGTCACTCTACGGCTTGTCGCCGGGCGAACGGGAACCAGTCCGCGACGCCCGGGGCTTCTGCCCGGAACGTCCCCCTACCCTGCGGTAATCCTGTCTGGCAGGCTGCGTTCATGACTGCGCGCGCCGCCGACCGGGCCCGTTACGACCGGGCCACCGCCCATCTCGACGCCCCTCTCGCCCTCGTGGACCTGGACGCCTTCGACGCGAACGCCGAGGACCTGGTCCGCCGGGCCGGCGGCAAGCCGATCCGTGTCGCCAGCAAGTCCGTACGCTGCCGGACCCTGCTGGAACGGGTTCTGGCGAGGGACGGCTTCGCCGGGATCATGTCGTTCACCCTGGCCGAGTCCCTGTGGCTGGCCCGGTCCGGGTTCGACGACATCCTCCTCGCCTACCCGTCGGCGGACCGCACGGCGTTCGCCGAACTCGCCGCCGACCCGAAGCCGGCCGCCGCCGTCACCGTCATGGTCGACGACGTCTCCCAGCTCGACCTCATCGACGGCGCGCGCGGCGAGGGACGCGAAGTCATCCGGGTCTGCCTGGAGTTGGACACGGCGCTGAAGTTCCTCGGCGGCCGGGTCCGGGTGGGCGCCCTGCGCTCGCCGCTGCACTCCCCCGCCCAGGTCGCCGACGTGGCGCGGGCGATCGCCCGGCGGCCCGGTTTCCGGCTCGTGGGGATCATGGCCTACGAGGGGCACATCGCCGGGGTCGGCGACGCGGTCGCCGGGCGGCCCTTCCGGTCCCGGGCCATCCGGCTGATGCAGGCCGCCGCCCGGCGCGAGCTCGCCGAGCGCCGCGCCGCGGTGGTGCGCGCGGTGCGGGCCGTCGTGCCGGATCTGGAGTACGTCAACGGCGGTGGCACCGGCAGTGTGCAGCACACCGCGGCCGAGGACGCGGTCACCGAGATCGCGGCCGGGTCGGGGCTGTACGTGCCGCGGCTGTTCGACAACTACACCTCCTTCAGCGGCCGTCCGGCGGCCCTGTTCGCCCAGCCCGTCGTCCGGCGGCCGGGCGTGGGGGTCGTGACCGTGCTCGGCGGCGGGTATCCCGCGTCCGGTGCGGCGGGGCCCGACCGGCTGCCCGTGCCGTACCTGCCGGAAGGGCTGCGGTACGACCCGCAGGAGGGACCGGGCGAGGTGCAGACGCCGCTGCTCGGCTCCCCCGCCGACGATCTGCTGATCGGCGACAAGGTGTGGTTCCGGCACGCGAAGGCCGGTGAGCTGTGCGAGCGGTTCGACGTGCTGCACCTCGTCGAGGGGGACGCGGTGACGGCGACCGTGCCGACCTACCGGGGTGAGGGGCGGACCTTCCTCTAGGCGGGCGGCCGTGGGGCGTCCTAGAGCGGGGTCACGTACGCGCCCGAGATGCCTCCGTCCACCAGGAAGTCGGCGGCGTTGACGAACGAGGAGTCGTCGCTGGCCAGGAAGGCCACGGCGGCGGCGATCTCCTCGGCCTCGGCGAACCGGCCGACGGGAATGTGGACCAGCCGGCGGGCCGCCCGCTCCGGGTCCGTGGCGAACAGCTCCTGGAGCAGCGGGGTGTTGACCGGCCCCGGGCAGAGGGCGTTCACGCGGATGCCCTCCCGCGCGAACTGCACGCCCAGCTCACGGGACATGGCGAGGACGCCGCCCTTGGACGCCGTGTACGAGATCTGCGAGGTGGCGGCGCCCATCCGGGCCACGAAGGACGCCGTGTTGATGATGGAGCCCCTGCCCTGGCGCCGCATGTAGGGGATCGCCGCCTTGCAGCACAGGTAGACGGAGGTCAGGTTGACCTCCTGGACGCGCTTCCAGGCCTCCAGGCCGGTCTCCAGGATGGAGTCGTCGTCGGGCGGCGAGATGCCGGCGTTGTTGAAGGCGACGTCGACGCTGCCGTAGGTGTCGAAGGCCGCCTCGAACAGCGCCTCGACCTGCTCGGGATCGGTCACGTCGACCTTCACGAAGATGCCGCCGACCTCCTCCGCGGCGGCCTTGCCGCGGGTCTCGTCCACATCGCCGCAGACGACGTGCGCGCCCTCGGAGGCGAGCCGGCGCGCGGTGGCGAGGCCGATGCCGCTGCCGGCTCCGGTGATGACGGCGGTGCGGCCGACCAGACGGCGGCAGATGATCTCGTCAGGCGATGCGGTCACTGTGCGGGGCCCTCCGTGCTGATGAAGACGTTCTTGGTTTCGGTGAAGGCGGTCAGGGCGTCCGGCCCCAGCTCACGGCCGACGCCGGACTGCTTGTAGCCGCCGAACGGGGTCCAGTAGCGCACGCTGGAGTGGGAGTTGACGGACAGGTTGCCGGCGCGGACGGCCTGGGAGACGCGCAGCGCCCGGCCGACGTCCCGGGTCCAGATGGAGCCGGAGAGGCCGTAGGGGGTGTCGTCGGCGAGCCGGATCGCGTCCGCCTCGTCCGTGAAGGGGAGCAGTACGGCGACGGGGCCGAAGATCTCCTCGCGGGCGGCGGGCGCGTCGGACGCGACGCCGGTGAGGACGGTCGGCGGGAACCAGAAGCCGGGGCCGTCGGGCGCGGTGCCGCGCAGCGCCTCGGCGTCGTCCGGCACGAACGACCGTACGCGGTCCACCTGTTGCCGGGAGATCAGCGGACCCATCCGGGTCTTCTCGTCGGCCGGGTCGCCGACCGTCACAGCGGCCAGTTCCCGCGCCAGACGGTCCGCCACCTCGTCGTAGACGGATTCCTGGACGAGGACGCGGGTGCGGGCGCAGCAGTCCTGGCCGGAGTTGTCGAGGAAGGAGAACGGGTCGACCGCGGCCTTCAGGTCGGCGTCCGCGAAGACGATGTTGGGGCTCTTGCCGCCGAGTTCCAGGGTGACGGGCTTGACCTGCCGGGCGCAGCGCTCCATGACCTCGCGTCCGGTGCGGGTGGAGCCCGTGAACACGATCTTCGCCACGCCCGGGTGGTCGACGAGCGCCCGTCCGGCGACGGCTCCGTGGCCGGGCAGCACCTGGAAGAGGTGCTCCGGCAGGCCTGCCTCCAGGGCCAGTTCGGCCAGGCGCAGGGCGGTGAGCGGGGTGGTCTCGGCGGGCTTGAGGACGACGGCGTTGCCCGCCGCGAGGGCCGGGAAGGAGCCCCAGGCGGCGATGGGCATCGGGAAGTTCCAGGGGGCGATCACCCCGACCACGCCGAGCGGCTCCCGGAAGGTGACGTTCCAGCCGCCGGGCACGGGGATCTGGCTGCCCAGGAGCCGTTCGACGCCGCCGGCCGCGTACAGGAGCAGGTCACGGGCGTTGCCGGCCTCCCAGCGCGCGTTCCCGAGGAGGTGGCCGGCCTCGCGGACCTCGAGCAGCGCCAGTTCCTCGACGTGGGCGTCGACGACGTCGGCGAAGCGGCGCAGCAGCCGGGCCCGGTCGGCCGGGGCGGCGGCCGACCAGGCCCGCTGGGCGGCGCAGGCCCGGGCGACCGCGCGGTCCACGTCGGCCGCGGACGCGGCCGGGACGGTGGCGACGACCTCCTCGGTGGCCGGGTTGAGGACGATCAGCTCGTGCGGAAGCGACCGCGGGCCGGACGGAGAGGGACCGGACGGCGAGGCATCGGGCAGGGAGGGACCGGGCACGGAAGGACCTTTCACGGGCGGGGGCGGGTGCGTCGGAGGCGCCGTCAGAGGCGTTCGAAGGACCGGCGCAGTTCCCAGTCGGTGACCGCCGCGTCGAAGGCCGCCAGCTCGACGCGTGCCATGTTGGAGTAGTGCGCGACGACCTCCTCGCCGAACGCGGCCAGCGCGATCGGGCTGTTCGCCCAGAGCTCGGCGGCCTCGCGCAGGGTGGTCGGGACGTGCGCGTACTCGGCGGTGTAGGCGTTGCCGGCACACGCCTCGGGCAGCTCCAGCTTCTGTTCGACGCCGTACAGGCCTGCCGCGACCAGACCGGCGACCGCGAGGTGGGGGTTGACGTCGCCGCCGGGCAGCCGGTTCTCGAAGCGCGTCGAGCGGCCGTGGCCGACGACCCGGAGGGAGCAGGTCCGGTTGTCGTGGCCCCAGGCGACGGCGGTCGGCGCGAAGGAGCCCGGCTGGAACCGCTTGTAGGAGTTGATGTTCGGGGCGTAGAGGAGCGAGAAGTCGCGCAGGGCGGCGAGCTGTCCGGCGAGGAAGTGCCGCATGACGTCGGACATCCCGCCCTCCCCGTCGCCGGCCATGACGTTGGCGCCGTCGGCGTCGGTGAGCGAGAGGTGGATGTGGCAGGAGTTGCCCTCGCGCTCGTTGTACTTGGCCATGAAGGTCAGCGAGACACCCTCCTGGGCGGCGATCTCCTTGGCGCCGGTCTTGTAGATCGCGTGCTGGTCGCAGGTGACCAGGGCCTCGTCGTAGCGGAAGACGATCTCGTGCTGGCCGGGGTTGCACTCGCCCTTGGCGGACTCGACGGTGAGTCCGGCGCCTGCCATCTCGTTGCGGATGCGGCGCAGCAGCGGCTCGACCCGGCCGGTGCCGAGCACCGAGTAGTCGACGTTGTACTGGTTGACGGGCGTGAGTCCGCGGTAGTCGGCGTCCCAGGCGGCCTCGTAGCTGTCCTTGAAGACGATGAACTCCAGCTCGGTGCCGACCTGGGCGGTGAAGCCGTGCCCGGCGAGGCGCTCCAGCTGGCGGCGCAGGATCTGGCGCGGCGCGGCGACCACGGGCGAGCCGTCGTTCCAGGCCAGGTCGGCGATGACCAGGGCGGTTCCGGCGTTCCACGGCACGCGGCGCAGGGTCGACAGGTCGGGGTGCATGGCGAAGTCGCCGTACCCGCGCTCCCAGGAGGACATGGCGTACCCGTCGACGGTGTTCATCTCCGTGTCGACGGCGAGGAGGTAGTTGCAGCCCTCGGTGCCGTGCCGGAGGACCTCGTCGAGGAAGAACCCGGCGGCGAACCGCTTGCCCTGGAGACGCCCTTGCATGTCGGGGAAGGCCAGGACGACAGTGTCGATCTCACCGCTCGCGACATGAGCGTGCAGCTCGTCGACACTGAGCGGGGGTGTGCGGTCTGCCACGGGAGGGCCTCCTTCGGCTTCCCCGGCTCCTTCGTCTTCTTCGGGCGGGCCGGGAGCCATAAGGTATTGCGGAGAACCATTGCTTGGGAAGGGGGCGCGACCAGATGTCGGTGGACGCTGACGGCGGACCGGACGACCGGTTGACGCCGGTGCTGCGGCCGGTGCGGGCCGGGAACGGCTTCGAGGAGGCGCTGGAGCAGATCCTCCAGGTGGTGCGGCTGGGGCTGGTGCCGGGGGGCGAACGGCTGCCGGCCGAGCGGGACCTGGCGGAACGGCTCGGGATCAGCCGGGTGACGCTGCGCGAGGTGCTGAAGGTCCTCCAGGACCAGGGCCTGGTCGAGTCCCGCCGGGGCCGCTACGGCGGAACGTTCGTGCTGCCGCGTTCGGACGCCGGCGGCGAGGACGAGCTGCGGCGGCGGATCGCGGAGGTCGACATCGAGGACGTCCTGCGCTTCCGCGAGGTGCTCGAGGTGGGCGCGGCGGGCCTGTGCGCCGCGCACGGCCTGGACGACGAGCAGGCGGACCGGTTGCGCGAGGCGCTGGCCCGCACGGCGGACGCGCCGCTGGCCGACTACCGGCGGCTGGACACGATGCTCCACCTCACCCTGGCCGAGCTGTGCGGCTCCCCCTCGCTGACCGCGCGGTACGCGGCGGTCCGGGCCACGGTGAACGACCTGCTCGACTGCATCCCGCTGCTCGTCCGCAACCTGGAGCACTCGCAGCGCCAGCACCTCGCGCTGGTGGAGGCGGTGCTGGACGGGGACGCGGACGGGGCTCGGGAGATGATGCGGGAGCACTGCGCGGGGACCGCGGCCCTGCTCAGGGGCTTCCTGACGTGAAATGGTCTCACTTCGATCCATTGCGGGAGCAGGAGGGCACATGACGGACGGCGCACGGCCGCTGATCGGCGTCAGCACGTATCTGGAGTCCGCGGCGCGCTGGGGCGTGTGGGCCCTGGACGCCGCGCTGCTGCCCGTCGGGTATCCGCGGCTGGTGCAGCGGGCCGGCGGGCTGGCCGCGATGCTCCCGCCGGACGCTCCCGGGCACGCGGCGGCGGCCGTGGCCCGCCTCGACGGCCTGGTGATCGCGGGCGGCCCCGACGTCGAACCCGTCCGCTACGGCGCCGAGCCGGACCCCCGCACCGGGCCGCCGGCCCGCGAACGGGACGCCTGGGAGCTGGCCCTGATCGAGGCGGCGCTGGCGGCCGACCTCCCGCTGCTCGGCATCTGCCGGGGCATGCAGCTGCTGAACGTCGCGCTCGGCGGCACCCTGACCCAGCACATCGAAGGGCACGCCGAGGTCGTCGGCGCCTTCGGCCGGCACCCGGTCAAGCCGGTCCCCGGCACGCGGTACGCGGCGGTCGTCGAGGAGGAGGCCTCCGTACCGGCCTACCACCACCAGGCCGTGGACCGCCTCGGCACGGGCCTGATCCCCTCGGCTCACGCGGCGGACGGCACCGTGGAGGCGATCGAACTGCCGTCCGCGGCCTGGGTGCTGGGCGTCCAGTGGCACCCGGAGATGGACGAGGACACACGCGTCATGCACGCCCTGGTGGGCGCGGCGCACTCCCGGGGCTCGCCCCGATGACGGCGGGCCCCCGGCCCCTCCGGCGCTCGGGGACGAGGCCGCCCCGGGCCGGAGCGGGCCCGGGGCGGCCGTCCCCGGGGCCGGGGCAGGACACGCGGGGAGCGGAGGGGCGGGAGAACCTAGCCCCGCGTCAGCGAGAGCAGCTCCCGCGCCGGTCCCGCGGGCCGGTGCCCCGTGGGCCACACCGCCCGCAGATCGCGTGCCAGCGCCACCCCCTCGACCGGCACCTCCACCAGCCGCCGCAGCCCCAGCTCCTCACCGACCGCCAGTTCGCTCAGCACCGCGGGCCCCGCCCCGCTGACCGCCGCCGCCTTGACCGCGGTCGTCGAGGAGAGCTCGATCAGCGGCCGGGCCAGGCCGCCCAGCGCCGTGTCGAGCACCTGCCTGGTCCCCGAGCCCTTCTCACGCAGGATCAGCGGCGTCGAGGCCAGTTCGGCCGCGGGCAGCGGCCGCCGCCGCCGGGCCCACGGGTGGGCGGGCGCGACCACGACGATCAGACGGTCGTGGGCTATCACGGCCGAGTCCAGGCCGGGCGGCACCGTGAGGCCCTCCACGAAGCCGAGGTCCGCCTCCCCCGCGAGCAGCCGCTCGGCGACGGCCGCCGAGTTGCCCGCCAGCAGCGACACCGCCGTGTCCGGCCGTCCGGCGCGCAGCGCGAGCAGCCAGCCGGGCAGCAGATACTCGGCGATCGTCATGCTGGCCGCCACCCGCAGCCGTGAGTCGCGGCGGACCCGCAGCGCCTGCGCCCCCGCGTCGAACGCCCGTGCCGCCTCGACGACCCGTCCCGCCCAGTCCGTCACCAGCGCGCCGGTGTCGGTGAGCCGGGAGCCGCGCGGCGAGCGGTCCACCAGGGCCACGCCCAACTGGCGTTCCATGGAACGGATCCGGCTGCTCGCGGCGGGCTGGGTGATGCCGAGTTCGCGCGCGGCCGCGCCCAGGCTGCCCAGCCGTGCCACCGCGAGCAGCAACTCCAGCGCGCCCAGGTCCGGGACACGGTGCGCGATCGAACCCGGTGCGTCGTCCGCGCGCTGTTCCTCGACACTCCCCATAAGCCCAGCTTATGCCCCCATAGAGTCATCCTCCCTGGTCGCGGGCGGCCGCCCGGGCGACCGTGGAGTCATGGTCACCGCCGCCCAGCCCCTGTTCACCCTCCCCCGTGCGCGCGCCGGCGCCGTCCGTCACCTCGGACCGAACTGGTACGCCACGGTCATGGGGACCGCGATCCTCGCCACGGCGGGAGCCGCGCTCCCCGTCCACCCGCCGGGGCTGCGCCCGCTCCTCACCGTCTGCTGGGCCCTTTCCCTCGTCCTGCTGGCGGCCCTGCTCACCGCCCGCGCCCTGCACTGGCGGCACCACCGCGACCAGGCCCGGGCCCACCTCCTGGATCCGGCGACGGCGCCGTTCTACGGCTGCCTCGCGATGGCGCTGCTCGCCGTCGGGGGCGGCGCCCTCACCGTCGGCCGGGACTGGATCGGCGTCCGGGCCGCGGTCGCGCTCGACGCCGTGCTGTTCACCGTCGGGACGGCCGTCGCCCTCACGGCCGCCGTCGCCGTCCCCTGCCTGATGGCCGTACGCCACCGGGCCCGGGTGTCCCAGGCCACGCCGGTGTGGCTGCTGCCGCTCGTGGCGCCCCTGGTGTCCGCCGCGCTCGGGCCGGCGCTGGTGCCGCATCTGCCGGCCGGGCAGCCGCGGCAGACGCTGCTCCTGGCCTGCTTCTCGCTGTTCGGGCTGAGCCTGCTCGCCACGTCCGTCATGCTGCCGGTGGTGTTCGGACGGCTGGTGACGGGCGGGCCGCTGCCCCTCGCCCTCACCCCGACCCTGTTCCTCGTCCTGGGCCCGCTGGGGCAGTCCACGACCGCCGTCGGGAAGTTCGCGGAGGTCGCTCCGGGGGTCCTGCCCGGCCCGGACAGCCGCGGTCTCGCCGTGCTCGCCGTGCTGTACGGGGTGCCCGTCATGGGGTTCGCGCTGTTCTGGCTGGCTCTGGCCACCGCGCACGTGGTGCGGGCCCGCCGGCACGGGATGGGCTTCGCGATGACCTGGTGGGCGTTCACCTTCCCGGTCGGCACCTGTGTGACCGGCGCGGCGGCGCTGGCCCGGCACACCGGGCTGGTCGCCTACGACGTGCTCGCCTGCGCGCTGTACGCCGTCCTCGTCGCCGCGTGGGGCGTCGCCGCCGCGCACACCGTCCGGGGGCTGCTCAGCCGTGAGCTGCTCGCAGCGCCTCGCCCAGCACCCGCGGCGCCTCGGCGAGCGACGGGCCGTACCACGTCAGGTGCCGTCCGCTGAGCAGCGCGCAGGGCAGACCGGGGAAGGCCTCCGGGCCGTCGTCGGCGGTGAAGCGGTAGGGCTCGTCCGGCAGCACGACCAGGTCCGGTGCGGCGGCGAGCAGTTCCCCGACCGGGATCCGCGGATAGCGTTCGGCGTGCCCGGCGTAGAGCTGGTCGACGCCGAGGCGGGCCAGCACGTCCCCGGCGAAGGTGTCGCGGCCCAGCACCATCCACGGGCGGCGCCAGATCGGCACGACGGCCGTCCGGCGGCGGGCGGGCCGCGGCGGGGCCGCCCACGCCTCCTCGGCCTGGTCGAGCCACTTCGGCCGGGAGGGAGCCCCGCAGGCCCGGAGCACCCGCGCCAGCTCGCCGAAGGCCTGCGGCACGTCCCGGACGGCGGTCACCAGGACCTCCAGCCCGGCCGCACGCAGCGCGGCCAGGTCCGGTTCCCGGTTCTCCTCCTCGTTGGCGATCACCAGGTCGGGGGCGAGGGCGACGATCCGGTCGACCCGGGGGTTCTTGGTCCCGCCGATCCGGACGACGCCGAGGTCCGCGGGACGGTTGCACCAGTCGGTGGCGCCCACCAGGGCGCCGGGCACGGTGGCGGCGACCGCCTCCGTGAGCGACGGCACCAGCGAGACGACCCGCACTACCGCTTCCGGCCCCGGTCCCGGTCCCGTACCGCCTCGATGTGCTCCGCCACGGCGACGACGACCACCCGGGTGTCCGGCACGGTCGCCCGCCAGCGGTGCCGGACCCCGCCGGTGAGGTACAGGGTGTCGCCGCGGCCCAGACGGTAGGCGCGGCCCTCCGCCTCGATCTCCACGGCGCCGTCGGCCACGTACATCAGCTGGTCGTTGCGGTACTGGAACTCACGGCCCGCGTCATGGTCGCCGGTGAACTCCGAGGCGTGCATCTGGTGGTGACCGCGCACCAGGGAACGGGAGCGCGGCTCCGGCTCGGGCCCCGGTCCCGGCTCGGTCACCTCGGCGCGCACGACGTCCACGCTGCACGCGGGGTCGGCGGCGGCGAGGAGCTCGACGGCCGTGGTGCGCAGGGCGTCGGCGACCTTCTCCAGGGAGCTGGTGCTGGGCCGCGCGCGCTCGTTCTCGATCTGGCTGAGGAACGGCACCGACAGGCCGCTGCGCTCGGCCACGACGGCGAGGGTGAGCTCCAGGGACCGCCGGCGGCGCCGCACGGCCGCGCCTACGCGCAGGGGCTGTTCTTTGTGGTCGCCCATCGCTCCGGCTCCCTCCTTAGCTCGTCGGTGTCATGACGTCCTCTACGCCCTCTGAGGAGTTGTCTGCACCCTACGCATGTTCGGCAAACCGTTTCATGCGCCCGTCACATCGAGGACACCTGGCGTAACACCGGACCTCACAGTTCGCGCCAGCCGATCGGACCCCGGACGCGCCGGGCACGGACCCGGCCACCCGTCGTCCGGTTCAATGCGCGAACGGCCGCGCATGTTCCCGCTCGTCCCCGGCTTCGCGAAGACGGGGTTCGGGCGTGGGCGTAGCTCTCCGTACTTGGCCGGATCCTTGCCGTGGCGGGGCGGCGGCCGGACGGGGCCGGACCGGTGCCGTGGCCGGTCGCGCGCCGCGGGAGACGTACGGGAACGACCCGGGGCGGGCCGGCCGGCGCCCCGGGAACGACACGAGGGGCGGGCCCCGGCGCGGGCCCGGAGGCCGTACGCCGGTGCCCGCCCCTCGTCAGGCGGTCGCGGTGCTGTCAGGTCACCGGGCCGCCCGGCTTTCCTGCCCAGAATCGGCGACCGGTACCCACTTCTCGACCAGACCTGGATTCTCCTTCAGCCAGGTCCGGACCGCGTCCTGTTCCTTGCCCTTGCCGGCCTTCTGGATCCGCGCCTCCAGACCGGTGAGCTGGGCCTCGGTCATCCTGAAGTCCTTCAGCCACGTGCCGACCTCGGGGTTGTCGGCGGCGAAGCCCTTGCGGGCGACGGTGTGCACGCCGTCCCCCTTGCCCCAGGCGCCCCGGGGATCCGCGAGCTTCTTCAGGTCGTAGTCGCTGTACGCCCAGTGCGGCGACCACAGGGTGACGACGATCGGCTTCTTCGCGGCGTACGCGCGCTTGAGTTCGGCGAGCATCGCCGGGGTGGACCCGTCGACGACGGCGTAGGCGCCGTCGAGGCCGTACTGTCCCAGGACCTTGTCCTTGAGCAGGCCCATCATCCCGGCGCTGGGCTCGATGCCGGTGATCTTGCCGTCGAACTCGGCGGCGTGGCTCTTCAGGTCCGCCAGGGAGCCGACGTCCTTGACGTACGAGGGGACGGCCAGCTCCAGCGAGGTGGGGCCGTACCAGGAGCCCAGGTCGTCGAGCTGCCCGCCGTACTTCTTCCAGTACTCGTCGTGGGTCGTGGGCAGCCAGGCGTCGGTCTGGAAGTCGATCTGCCCGGTGGCGACGCCGGTGTACAGGGGGCCCGCGGCGTACTGGGTGGTGGTGACGTCGAAGCCGCGCTCCTCCAGGAGTTCCTTCCAGAGGTAGGTGGAGGCGATGCCCTCGTCCCACGGGATGTAGCCGATCTTGACCTCCTTGCCCCGGCCGATGTCCGACGCGGAGGCCTCGGCGGTGCCGGAGGAGGAGCCGAAGACGTTCATGCCGCCGGCGACCAGGGCGAGCACGACCACGCCGACCACGGCCACGGCCGGGCGCGGACGGTACGTCCACACCGTGCCCCGGGCCTTGGCGGCGGCGCGGCGGCCGAGCGGGGAGATGCGGGTGCCGAGGGCGCCGGTCATCCGGTCCAGGTAGATGGCGAGGACGACGATGCCGAGGCCCGCCTCGAAGCCGAGGCCGATGTCGAGCTGGCCGATGGCCTCGTTGACGGCGCCGCCGAGGCCGCCGGTGCCGACCATGCCGGCGATGACGACCATCGACAGGCCCAGCATGATGACCTGGTTGACGCCCGCCATGATCGTCGGCAGGGCGAGCGGCAGCTGGACGCGCAGCAGGGTGTCGCGGGGCGTGGTGCCGAACGCCTCGGCGGCCTCGACGAGTTCGGGGTCGACCTGGCGGATGCCGAGCTCGGTCATCCGGACCCCCGGGGCGAGCGCGAAGATCAGGGTGGCGATGACGCCCGCCGGGACGCCCATCCCGAAGAACAGGATGGCCGGGATCAGCAGGACCATCGACGGCATGGTCTGGAGCAGGTCCAGGACGGGGCGCAGGGTCGCGCTCACGGCCTTGGAGCGGGCGGCCCAGATGCCCAGCGGGAGGGCGATCACCAGGGCGATGACCGTGGCCACCAGCACCAGGGAGAGCGTCGACATCGCCTCGTCCCACAGGGCCAGGGAGTCGATGAGGGCGAACCCGGCGAAGGCCAGGACGCCCGCGACGAGACCGCGCAGCCACCAGGCGAGCACCGCGAGGATGCCCGCGAGGAGAAGCGGTTCGGGGGCGGTGAGGACGGCGTCGAGACCGTCGTACATGCCCTCGACGACCGTCTTGATCGCGTCGAAGAGCCAGGACATGTGGGTGACGAGCCAGTCGACGCCGGAGTCGACCCGGTCGCCGAGGTGCAGCCTAGGCACGGGCCATCACCTTCTTCCCGCTGTCGCGCGGACCCTCGCAGGCCGTCGTCCCGCCCTGTTCGTCGCCGAGGAAGCGCACGAGGCGCTGCCCGGACACGACGCCGACGAGTTCCCGCTTCCCGTCGAGGACCGCGACCGGATGGGGCAGGCGGGCGCTGAGCGCGCACAGCGCGGTGAACGGGGTGTCCGGGGTGGCGGTCTCGCAGCCGCAGTCGGCCTCGTCGCCGCGCACGGCGGTGTCCATGACGGCGGAGGCGGTCAGCACGCGTGAGCGGTCGACGTCCTGGATGAAGGAGGCGACGTAGTCGTTCGCGGGGCGGATGAGGATGTCCTGCGCCGTGCCGGTCTGCACGATGCGGCCGTCGCGCATGACGGCGATCCGGTCGCCGAGACGCATGGCCTCGTTGAGGTCGTGGGTGATGAAGACGATGGTCTTCTTCAGCGTCTGCTGGAGGGTGAGGAGCTGGTCCTGCATGTCCCGGCGGATCAGCGGGTCCAGCGCGCTGAAGGACTCGTCCATCAGGAGCAGGTCGGCGTCGGTGGCGAGCGCGCGGGCCAGGCCGACGCGCTGCTGCATGCCGCCGGACAGCTCGTCCGGCCAGGACTTCTCCCAGCCGGCCAGACCGCACAGGCGCAGCGCCTCGGCGGCGCGCTCCTCGCGTTCGCGACGGGGGACGCCCTGGACGGCGAGGCCGTAGGCGGCGTTGTCGAGGACGCTGCGGTGCGGGAAGAGCGCGAAGTGCTGGAAGACCATGCTGATCTTCTTCGCCCGGACCTCGCGCAGTTCGCGGTCGGCGAGGGCGGTGAGGTCCTGGCCGTCGAAGAGGACGCGGCCGGCCGTCGGCTCCAGCAGCCCGTTGAGCATCCGCAGCAGGGTGGACTTGCCCGATCCCGACAGGCCCATCACGACGAAGATCTCACCCGGGGCCACCGTGAAGGAGGCGTCGATGACGGCGGCCGTGGTGCCGTCGGCGCGCAGCTCCTCCCGGTCGGCTCCCTCCCGGAGCCGCTCGACTGCCTGCTGCGGTCGTCTGCCGAACACCTTGTGCAGATGCTCGGCCTCAAGCCTGGAGGACACGCGTACCTCTCGTCGGGGACAGGAATCGGAGCACTCGGCAACAGCAAACAGTTGAAAACGCAACCGGGCGTTGCTCCGAGCCCGCCCCTGCCCTGTTCGGATGGGGTCAAACGGACGAGTGGTTCAGTTCACAGCAGGTTTCACCGGATGTTCACTCCTGCCACGGGAGTGAATACCCACCAAGAGCGGGGGCGCGCGTGCGGCATGATGCGAGGCGTGACCGGACGACTGATGCTCCTCGACACCGCCTCGCTCTACTTCCGCGCCTACTTCGGCGTCCCGGACTCCGTGAAGGCGCCGGACGGCACCCCGGTGAACGCGGTGCGCGGGCTGCTGGACTTCATCGACCGGCTGGTGAAGGACCACCGGCCGGACGAGCTGGTCGCCTGCATGGACGCCGACTGGCGCCCCCAGTGGCGGGTCGACCTGATCCCTTCCTACAAGGCGCACCGCGTCGCCGAGGAGCACGAGTCCGGCCCGGACGAGGAGGAGGTGCCGGACACCCTCTCGCCGCAGGTGCCGATCATCGAGGCGGTCCTGGACGCGCTCGGCATCGCCCGGGTGGGCGTCGCCGGCTACGAGGCGGACGACGTGATCGGCACGTTCACCGGGCGGGCGAAGGGCCCGGTCGACATCGTGACCGGCGACCGCGACCTCTACCAGCTGGTGGACGACTCCCGCGGGGTGCGCGTGCTGTACCCGCTGAAGGGCGTCGGCACGCTCCAGCTGACGGACGAGGCGTGGCTGCGCGAGAAGTACGGCGTCGACGGGAGCGGGTACGCGGACCTGGCGCTGCTGCGCGGCGACCCGAGCGACGGCCTGCCGGGCGTGCCGGGCATCGGGGAGAAGACCGCGGCCAAGCTGCTGGCCGAGTTCGGCGACCTGGCCGGGATCGTGGCCGCGATCGACGACCGCGGGGCCAAGCTGACCCCCTCGCAGCGGAGCCGGCTCGACGAGGCACGGCCGTACCTCGCCGTCGCGCCGAAGGTGGTCAAGGTCGCCGACGACGTGCCGCTGCCGGAGGTGGACACCGCCCTGCCGCACGCGCCGCGCGACGGAGAGACACTGGAGGCACTGGCGCATCGCTGGGGACTCGGCGGGTCGCTCCAGCGGCTGCTCACGACACTGGGCGCACCGCCCGCGTGACCATTGCTCTCGCGCCGGGGGCTGACCTTCGCCGGGGCGGGAGGGCATCCTCTGCATGAGATCCCGGTGAGAGGTGAGGGCGGCCTCCCGTCGGGGAGGGCATCGCCGGGGGGAGAGATGCTAACTTAGGTAACCCTAACCATAGCCACATGGGAGGCCGTCATGGCAGAACGTCCGGCACGGAAGCCGCGGAAGCCCCACTCCGCGCAGGTCGTCCGCACCGAACGGCTCACCCCCCACATGCAGCGCGTCGTCCTCGGCGGCGAGGGCCTGGCCGACTTCACCGCCGGCACCTGCACCGACCACTACGTGAAACTGCTCTTCGGCCCCGAGGGCGTGACCTACCCCGAGCCCTTCGACATGGACCGCATCCGCGCCGAGTTCCCCCGTGAGCACTGGCCGGTGACCCGCACGTACACCGTGCGCCACTGGGACGCCGAACTCCGCGAGCTGACGCTGGACTTCGTGGTCCACGGCGACGAGGGCCTGGCCGGTCCGTGGGCGGCGCGCGTCCAGCCGGGCGAGACCGTCCGCTTCATGGGCCCCGGCGGCGCCTACGCGCCCGACACCGACGCGGACTGGCACCTGCTGGCCGGCGACGAGAGCGCCCTGCCGGCCATCGCGGCCGCCCTGGAGTCGCTGCCCGCCGGCACCGTCGCCCACGCCTTCATCGAGGTCTCGGGCCCCGAGGAGGAGCAGAAGGTCGACTCCGACGTGGAGGTCGTCTGGCTGCACCGCGGCGACCGGCCGGTCGGCGAGCGGCTCGTCGAGGCGGTCCGGGCGCTGGAGTTCCCCGAGGGCCGCCTGCACGCGTTCGTGCACGGCGAGGCCGCCTGCGTGAAGGAGCTGCGCAAACTCCTGCGCGTCGAGCTGCAGATCCCGCGGGAGGACCTGTCGATCTCCGGCTACTGGCGGCTCGGCCACAACGAGGACGGCTGGCAGGCCTCGAAGCGGGACTGGAACGCGCGCGTGGAGGCGGAGCAGGAGGGGGCGGAGCAGGAGGGGGCGGCGCCGGCCGCCTGACCCGACGGAAGCGGCCCGCACCCGGCGGGCCGCCCCTGCGACCCCGTTTGGGCCGCACCCTGCCGCTACACCGACCGCTGGTACGACCGGAACGTCCCGATCGAGAGCCACACGGCCGCCGTCGCGAGCGCGAGGAGCGCCCCGCCGCGCAGGAGCACCGCGCCCGGGTCCGGGTCGGTGGACAGGGCCGACCGGCCGGCGACCATCGCCCAGTCCAACGGGTTGAAGCGCGCCACCTGCCGTATCCAGCCGGGCATCCGGTCCGGCGCCATGAACGCGCTCGACAGGAAGGTCAGCGGCAGCAGCAGGAACGTGTTGACGCCGATGATCGACTCCCGCTCCCGCACCAGCATGCCCAGGGTGTTGGACAGCGCGCCGAACACCGTGCCCAGCAGCACCGAGACGACGATCAGGACGACGACGCCCAGCACCCCGCCCGGGTACTCCGCACCGCCCGCCAGGCCCAGCAGCACGATGACGGCCGACTGGAGAGCGGTGACGACGCCGTTGTGGACGACATTGCCGTTCATGAGCGCCGCCCGGCTGGCCGGGGTGGTCAGGAAGCGGTCGAGCGTGCCGCGCTGGATCTCCTCCAACGTGCCCATGCCCGCCCACAGGTTGGAGGCGAGCGCGCTCATGACGACCACGCCCGGCACCAGGTAGTCGAGGTAGGAGGTCGTGCCGAAGCCGCCCAGCGCCACCACGTTCCGGAAGAGGCTGCCGAAGAGGAAGAGCCAGATCACCGGCTGGATCAGCGTGATCACGGCGTAGGCGGGCTGGCGGGCGAACACCATCAGCTGGCGTTGCGTCATGTACCAGGTCTGGACGATCGCGGTGCTCATCGCGCACCCCCGGCGAGGATCAGGGCGTCGGCGGCGGTCCCGCCCTCGGCCTCGGCGTACCGACGGCCCGCGTACCGCAGGTAGACGTCGTCCAGCGAGGGCCGGGCCACGGTCGCGGTGGCGACGGCCACCCCGGCCCGCTCCAGGGCGCCGAGCAGCGCGGGCACCGCGGCGGCTCCGTCCTCGGCGCGGACGCTGATCCGGGGCCCGTCGACGACCACCTCGTGGACGCCCGGCACTCCGCCCAGGGCGTCCCGGAGCAGCACGCGGCCGCTCTCGCCCGGCGCGGTGCGCAGCTCCACGTGCACGGCGTCGCCGCGGAGTTCGCCCTTCAGGGAGTCGGGGGCGCCCGTGACCACGATCCGGCCGCGGTCGACGATGGCCACACGTCCGGCGAGCCGGTCGGCCTCCTCCAGGTAGTGCGTGGTGAGCAGGATGGTCAGCCCCTCCTCGCCGGCCAGCCGGCCGATCTCGTCCCACATCGCGGTGCGGGCCTCCGGGTCGAGACCGGTGGTGGGCTCGTCGAGGAAGAGCACCTCGGGCCGGTGCACCAGACCGAGCGCGACGTCGAGCCGGCGCCGCATGCCGCCGGAGTAGCCCTTCACCGGGCGCCTCGCGGCGTCGCTGAGCGTGAACCGTTCGAGCAGCTCGTCGACGCGCCGGTCGAGGGCGGCGCCGCGCAGGCCGTGGAGCCGGCCCTGGAGACGGAGGTTGTCGCGGCCGCTGGCGACCGGGTCGGCGCCCGAGTGCTGCGCGACGACGCCGATCGCGCGGCGCACCCGGTCCGGGTGGCGCAGCACGTCGTGCCCGGCGACGGTGGCCGTCCCGGAGTCGGGGCGGGCGAGGGTGGTGAGGATCTTGACCGCGGTGGACTTGCCGGCGCCGTTGGGGCCGAGCAGCCCGAAGACGGTGCCGGGCTCGACGGTGATCTCGAGGCCGTTCAGGGCGGTGACGCCACCGGGGTAGGTCTTGACGAGTCGACACGCCTCGACCGCGGGCGCGCGGGTGTTGCTCATGACGGTGCTCCTTCGTGAGCGGACAGGACTGCGGATCCGCGTGAAGAGCGCCGGGCTATCCTGGGTGTGCCGCACCTCGATGGCCCGGAGCCGCTTCACGGCGGATCCCGTTCGGGGTTGGGACCCCGGCGGAGCTGCTCCAACAGCCCTGCCGGGGTCGTTCTCAAGAGGTGAATTCCGTGGGCGGCTCCCCCGTCTCGTGGATGCGCCGCCACTCCTCGACGCCGGGCAGTGAGCCCTTCTTGATCTCCTCGAGGAATCCGCCGACCCACTCGGCCTGCGCCTCGACCATGTGCAGCTGGTACTCGACCTCGACGAGGAAGAGCCTCGGCAGCGTCTCGTAGAGCTTCTCGAGGGCGCCCCGGCCACTGGCCACCTGGACCTCCAGAGAGCTCAGCCGGGTCTTCAGCAGGCGCACCACCTCGTCGGGAGGCAGCGCCGCCATCAGCGAGAGCGCCGTCTCGAAGATCGGGTACTCCTTCGCGGGGATGGCGATCAGATCGGACAGCCACTCGGCCATCTCCTCACGCCCGGCGTCGGTGAGCCCGTAGACCGTGCGCTCGGGCCGGTTGCCCTGGCGTTCCACACCGGTCACCTCGACGAAGCCGTACTTCTCGAGGTTCTGCACGACGGTGTAGAGCGAGCCGTAGTTGGTCTTCGTGCTGGTGTCCTTGCCCTGGCTGCGCAAGGTCTGGGCGATCTCGTACGGATGCATCGGCTTCTGCCAGAGCGTCGTCATCACGGCGAGCGCCAACGGGTTGCCGAGCTTGCGGCGTTTCCTCGCCACGACGACCACCTCGTTCCACCGGTCACGACCAGCACTTCGCTGCCGAATATCCGTAGCCGAACATATCGCGAGTCACCACACCGCCGCAACGGACGCGATGTAACGCGATCGGGTGAGGCGGGTGCGGACGTGAGGACTTGGGCCCGCCCCGGACACGGCGGCGTGACGCGCACGAAACAGCGCGTCCCTAATTTCTGTCGCCCGACAGGAATGACGTTCCCTCTGGGCCCAAGGCAGGTTCCGCCGTGACGACAACAGCCCCTTCCGACGTACGCCCCGACCCGCCGCTCTCCCCCGGCGCGGGCGACGGCTCCCTCTCCGAGTTCGGCTACCGCCAGGAGCTGCACCGCAGTCTGGGCCGGTACGCCTCCTTCGCCGCCGGGTTCTCCTTCATCTCCGTGCTGACGACCGTCTTCCAGTTCTTCGCCTTCGGGTACGCCTTCGGCGGCCCGGTCTTCTTCTGGGCCTGGCCGGTCGTGCTGGTCGGTCAGCTGCTGGTCGCCGCGTGCTTCGCCGAGCTGGCGGCGCGCTACCCGATCTCGGGCGCGATCTACCAGTGGTCGTCGCGGCTGTCGACGCCGTCGTTCGGCTGGTTCGCCGGCTGGATCATGGTGACCGGGCAGATCGTCGTGGTCGCGGCGGCCGCGCTGGCCCTGCAGATGGTGCTGCCGGCGATCTGGTCCGGCTTCCAGCTGATCGGCACCGACCCGGCGCCCACCTCACCGGACGGCGCGGCCAACGCGGCGCTGCTCGGCGTGTTCCTGCTGGCCCTCACCACGTTCGTGAACGTCGTCGACAACCGCGTGATGTCCCTGGTCAACCGGGTCGGCGTGACCGCCGAGATCATCGGCGCGGTCCTCATCGTCGTGCTGCTGCTGACCCACTCGGAGCGCACTCCGAGCATCACCTTCCACACCGAGGGGGCCGCGCAGAACGGCCTGTTCGGGGCGCTGCTCGTCGGCTCGTTCACGGCCGCCTACGTGATGATCGGGTTCGACAGCGCGGGCGAGATGAGCGAGGAGACGCACCACCCGCGGCGCACCGCGCCCCGCACGATCCTCACCGCGCTCGGCGCGGCCGGACTGCTCGGCGGGCTGATCGTGCTGGGCGGGCTGCTGGCCGCGCCCAGTCTCACCGACGGACGGCTCGGGGTGGACGGCCTCAGCTACGTCCTCACCAGCAGCCTCGGCGACGGGGTCGGCAAGGTGCTGCTGGCGGACGTGGTGGTCGCGATCGCGGTGGCGACGCTCGCCATCCAGACGTCGGCCTGCCGGATGCTGTTCTCGATGGCCCGCGACGGTCAGCTCCCCTTCTCCGGCCGCCTCGCGCGCGTGAACCCCCGTACCGGCATGCCGAGCGCTCCGGCGCTGGTGGTCGGCGTCCTCGCGGCGGCCCTGCTGCTGCTCGACTTCGCCTCGCCGGAAGCCTTCCTGGCCATCGGCACGACCTGCATCGTGATGCTGTACCTGGCGTACGCGATGGTCACCGGCCCGCTGCTGGTGCGGCGGCTGCGCGGAGGGTTCTCCTCGTCCGGCGCCGACGAGACGGGCGCCCCCCTCTTCTCCCTGGGCCGCTGGGGCGTCCCGGTGAACGCCCTCGCGCTCCTCTACGGCCTGCTGATGACGGTCAACCTGGCCTGGCCGCGCGCGGCGGTGTACGACCCGGCGGGCGGTCACTGGTACTTCCAGTGGTTCACCGTGCTGTTCCTCGGCGCGACGCTCGCGGTCGGCGTGGCCTTCCGGACCTCCCGCAGGCGCTCACCGGCACCGGCTCCGTCGGTGCCGGAGCCGGCGGCCGCGCAGTCCCTGCGGTCGTAGTCCCGGCGGTCCCGGTGCGCCCGCCGTCCGCGCAGAGCGGACCGGCCGCCGGCACCGCCGGGGCGGCCGGCGGGGCCCGGCGCTCGCCCGGGGGTGAGCCTCGCTCAGTCACCCTGCACGCGGCTCAGTCGCCCTGCACGCGTGCGTGGAGATGCATGTCGTGCCAGCCGTCCTGGTGGAGGGCGGCGCTGCGCCTGGTGCCCTCCAGGAGGTAGCCCGCCTTCCCGGCGACCCGGCAGGAGGCCTCGTTGGCGGTGGCGTGCATCAGCTCCAGGCGGTGGAAGCCGATCTCGTCGAGGGCCCAGCGGGTGAGGACGGTCGTGGCGCGGGGCGCCACACCACGGCCACGGGCCGCCCTGGTCGTCCAGTAGGCGATCTCGGCGACGCCCTCGGCGAGCAGGACGCTGCGCAGCGCCACCCGCCCGAGCAGTTCGCCGGTGTCCGTGTCGACCACGGCCCACTGGGCGTCGCGCTCGCGCGCCCAGCTCGCGCGCCACTCCTCGATCCAGCCGGCGACCTCCTCCTCGGAGTCGGCGGCTCTGATGTGCCACTGGTGCATGGCCGGGTCCTGGAAGGCGGCGTACACGGCGGGGGCGTCCTCGGCCCGCCACGGGCGCAGGAGCAGCCCGTCGCCGCTGCGGAGCTCGGGCTGCGGGATCCCGGAGAGGGTTCCGGCGGGCAGGACGGCGTCGGCGGTGAAGGGCATGAGCCGCATCCTGCCAACGGACGACGGCCCGACCAACGGGTTTTCCGGCCCGTAGGCTTGACCCCGATGAGACGCCGTACGCCGCCCCCGCCCTCCCCGCTGCCGCAGCGCGACGGGATCGATCCGGTGCGGGTGCGGTTGCCCGGCGAGGGGGCCTGGGCCACCGTGCGGGAGCACCTGGTGGAGCGGATGGGCGCGGCGCGGGCCGCGATCGTGGACGGGATGCTGGAGGCCGGGCTCGTCGTCGGCGCCGACGGGCGGGCGGTGGCCCCGGACGCCGCCTACGTGCCGGGGATGTTCGTCTGGTACCACCGCGAGCTGCCGCCCGAGGCGCCCGTGCCGTTCCCGCTGGAGATCGTGCACCGCGACGAGCACATCGTCGTCGTCGACAAGCCGCATTTCGTGGCCACCACGCCCCGCGGCAGCCATGTCACCGAGAGCGCGCTCGCCCGGCTGCGGCGGGAGCTGGACCTCCCCGCGCTCGGCGCCGCGCACCGGCTCGACCGGCTGACCGCCGGGCTCGTGCTGTTCACCGTGCGTCCCGAGGAGCGCGGCGCCTACCAGTCGCTCTTCCGCGACCGCCTGGTGCGCAAGGTGTACGAGGCCGTCGCGCCGTACGACCCGGAGCTCGCCCTGCCCCGGACCGTGCGCAGCCGGATCGTCAAGGAGCGCGGGATCCTGGCCGCCTACGAGGTGGCGGGCGAGCCGAACGCCGTGAGCCGCGTCGAGCTCGTCGAGCACGACGCGCGGGGACTCGGCCGGTACCGGCTGCTGCCCGCCACCGGGCAGACGCATCAGCTGCGCGTCCACATGAACAGGCTCGGCGTGCCCATCCTCGGCGATCCGCTCTACCCCGAGGTGGCCGCCGCCGTGCCGGCCGGCGACTTCCGGCGTCCGCTGCAACTGCTGGCGCGGGAGCTGGAGTTCACCGACCCGGTCACGGGGACGGAGCACCGTCTGCGGAGCGGCCGGGTGCTCGAGGCCTGGACGTCGTACGACGGCTGGGCCGGCGCCCCGGCGGCGGGCGCCGCTCAGTAGCCGCGCCACCAGGACAGGAAGCGCCGCCAGGCGTTGGGCCTGCGGTCCGGCCCCGTCGACTGCGGGACGGGGGGTACAGGAGCCGTCGCCCGGCCCGGCGCGGGCGCCGGAGCGGCCGCCGCTTCGGGGGCGGGTCCGGGAGCGGGGGCCGGAGTCGGCGCGGGGCGCGGTTCCATGCTCACCGGCCGGGTCAGGCGCTGCGACGGGATCGGGGCGTGGCTGGGCTTGTGCTTGACGTCCTGCTGGTCCTTCGGCTCGAACCGGACCGGCAGTTCCACCAGGTGCCGCGAGGCGATCGACATCGTCCAGCGCAACTCGTCCTCGTCGCAGTCGAGTTGCACGTCGGGAAGCCGCATGAGCAGCGCGTCGACGCCGACGTCGGCGATGGCGCGGCCGATGTCCTGGCCGGGGCACTCGTGCGGACCGCTGCCGAAGGCGAGGTGGGAGCGGTTGCCCTGCATGTGGGCGGACAGGTCGGGGCGTACCCGGGGATCCACGTTGCCGGGCGCGGGCGCGAAGAAGAGACCGTCGCCGCGGCGGATGCGCTGACCGCCCAACTCCGTGTCCTGCTTGGCGAAGTAGCCGAAGATGGTGCTGAACGGGGGCTCGTCCCACAGGGACTGCTCGACCGCCTCCGCCACCGTCATCTGGCCGCCGTTGAGCTGGGCGAGGAAGCGCGGGTCGGTGAGGACCATGCGCAGCGCGTTGGAGAGCAGGTTGACGGTGGCCTCGTAGGCCGCGAAGAGCACGAGCCGCAGGTGCTCCCTGACCTCGTCGTCGGTGAGCTGCGCCGGGTGGCCGATGAGGTGGCTGGTGAAGTCGTCCTCGGGCTTGGCGCGGCGGCGGGCGGTGAGCCGGGCGAGGGCCCCCACGACGTACTCGTGGCTGGCGAGCGCGGTCTCGCTGCCCTTGAGGGCGTCGCGGGCGGCGTGCACCATCTTGTCGTTGTACTCGTCGGGCATGCCGAGGACATGGCACATCACGGCCATCGGCAGGTGCTCGGCGAAGTCGCCGACGAGGTCGGCCCGGCCCTGCTCGCAGAAGCGGTTGACCAGGCGCTGGCTGGAGCGGTTGATGTAGCGGCGGACGCTGCGGTCGTCGATGGTCGCCATGGCCGCGGTCACCGCGCCCCGCAGCCGCTTGTGCTCGTCGCCTTCGGCGTGGGCGCAGATGGGCTGCCAGGCGATGTGCGGCATGAGCGGGTGGTCGGGCCTGACCCTGCCGTCCAGCAGCTGCGACCAGATGCGGCTGTCCTTGGTGAAGTGCGAGGGGGTCCGCACCATGCGCAGGTTCTCGGCGTGCCCGAGGACCATCCACATCGGCAGGTCGTCGTGGAGGAGGACGGGCGCCACGGGGCCGTGCTCCTCGCGCAGCCGCTCGTACAGTTCGTTCAGGTCCTCCGCGCCGGGGCCGTAGAGGCGGGCCAGTCCGCCGGGGCCGCGGCCGTGCGCGGGGCAGCCGGGCGGCGGGTCCAGGGCGAGGTCGTGCGGGCCGGTCGGGGTGGGGTGTTCGGGAGTCACAGGGGGTCGCTCCGAAACTGTGCTGAATCCGGTGTGTGGGGAGGTGCTGGCGTGCGGGTCAGGCGAGGCTGCGGGTCAGGGCCAGGGAGTGCAGGAAGCGCATGAGGGTCATCAGGACGTCGCGGCTGGAGGCGCGGCGCCGGACGTCGCACTCGACGATCGGGATCTCGGGCGGCAGGTCGAGGGCCGCGCGCAGGTCCTCGACGGGGTAGCGGGGCCCGTCGGGGAAGGTGTTGACGGCGACGACGAAGGGCACGCCGCCCTCCTCGAGCCGGCCCATGACCTCGAAGCTCACCTCGAGACGGCGGGTGTCGACCAGGACGACCGCGCCGAGCGCGCCCTCGAACAGTCCGTTCCACAGGAACCAGAAGCGTTCCTGGCCGGGCGTGCCGAAGAGGTAGAGCACGACCTGCTCGGTGATGCGGATCCGGCCGAAGTCCATGGCCACGGTGGTGGCGGTCTTGGTCTCGGAGCCGTAGTTGTCGTCGACCCCGATGCCCGCCTGGGTCATCGTCTCCTCGGTGGTCAGCGGCCTGATCTCGCTGACGGAGCCGACCATGGTGGTCTTGCCGACGCCGAAGCCGCCCACGATGACGATCTTCGCCGCGGCCGTGGTGGTGTGCGGCAGATGGTCCTCGGCCCGTGGGCCGGGAATCGTGTCAGAGCCGTTGAAGTCCATGCATCACCGCTTCGAGAAGGGAACGGTCGGGGAGCTGCTGCCGGACGATGGGGGCGCGTGCCTGGACGAGTTCCGCCGCCAGCATCTCGGTGAGCAGCACCGTCACCACGCTGAACGGCAGACCGAGGTAGGCCGAGATCTCGGCCACCGACAGCGGGGCGGCGCACATCCGCAGCACCGCCGTCTGCTCCGGGGTGGCCGACGAGGGCGGTTCGGCACGCGCCACGACTAACGTCACGAGGTCGACGGGCGCGCGTTCACCGTCCGCGCCCGTGATGATGTACAGCCGCTCGGGGTTCTTGCCCTCCCCCTCCGCCCCGTCCTTGGCGTCCTTCGGGGGCGGAGGGGACGGCGGAGGCGCCGGGGGCAGGGGTTGTCGCCGACGGCGTTGCGGAGGAGTCATACGCTCTGCCCGTTGCGCCGGGGCGGGCTGGTCAGATGGGCGCCGATGCGGACCACGAGGTCGCGCATCATGCCGCTCATCCGGCTGGCCTCGCAGCGCACGTCGGCGAGGACGGCGAGGTAGGCGTTGGCGCCGGCCGACATCATGTAGAAGTAGCCGCCGCTCAGGTCGATGACGACCATGTCCATCTCGCCGGTGCTCGAGTGGATCTCCTGGCCGACCGCGGCGGCGAGGCTCTGCAGGCCGGCGCAGGCGGCGGCGACCCGGTCGGCGGCGTCGGGGTCACCGGCGTAGCGGGCGATGCGCAGTCCGTCGGCCGAGAGGACCACGATCATCTCGATGCCCGGAACCCCGTCGTAGAGCTCCTTGAGCAGCCAGTCGAAGTTTTGGCGCTGCTGGATCACGTGAGGTCCCCTTCATCGTCGGCCTCGGGCCTGGCCTTGTCTTCGAGCAGATGCACGTAAGCGGTGGGATTGCGGGTGAAGTCGGTGGGGTGCACGCCGGGCGGGGCCGCCTTGACCAGGCCCTCCCAGAAGGCCTCGAACGCCAGGCCGGGCTCCCGCTTCTTCTGGGGTTCCGGCTCGGGCTCCGGCCGGCGCTGCGCGAACGGGTCGGGCTGACCGAGGCGCTCGGCCTCCTGGGCGGCGTACGCCTCGGCGTAGCGCTGGGTGATCGGGATCGTGGCCTTGCTGCGACGCTGCGGCAGACCCTGCTCGGTCCACTCGGTGACCTCGGGCACCTCGTCGTCGGTCAGGGAGACTCCGGCCGGGATGCGCGCGTTGGTGGGGCGGCGCTTCTTGGGCGGGCGCTTGGGGCCCTCGCCGATCTGGCTCAGGTCGATCTGCGGAACGGCGGTGGCCCCGATGCCGTGCGCGAAGCCGGGAGCGGGGTCGGAGGTCTGCATCTCGCTCGGCACGATGAGGACGGCCCGGACGCCGCCGTAGGCCGAGGTGCGCAGCGAGACCTGGAGGTTGAACGACGTGCACAGACGGCCGACGACCGCGAGGCCCAGGCGCGGGGTGCCGCCGACGTCCTGGATGTCGACGCCCGCCATGGCCTGCTCCAGCATGCGCTCGGCCTTGGCGCGGGCCTCCTCGCTGAGGCTGACGCCGGCGTCCTCGATCTCGATGGCGATGCCGGTCTGCACCTCGACGGCGTTGACGTGCACCTTGCTCTGCGGAGGCGAGTAGCGGGTGGCGTTGTCGAGGAGTTCGGCGAGCGCGTGGATGAGCGGCTCCACGGAGAGGCCCCGGATGTTCACCTTGGCGATGGAGTCCAGCTGGATGCGCCGGTAGTCCAGGATCCGGGACATGGCGCCGCGCAGCACGCTGTACAGCGGCACCGGCTGGGGCCAGTTGCGGCCCGGCCGGCCGCCGCCGAGCACACCGATGGAGTCGGCGAGGCGGCCGATCAGCGAGGTGCCGTGGTCGATGCGCAGCAGGTCGTCGAAGACCTCGGGATTGCGCCCGTGGTCCTCCTCCATCTCCCGCAGTTCCGCGGACTGCTGGTGGACGATGGCCTGGACCCGGCGGGCGATGCTGACGAAGGAGCGCTGGGCCGAGTCGCGCAGGGACTCCTCGTGGTCGACGATGTCGAGGATCTTCCTGACCACGGCGCGCTGCGCGTCGTCGAGGGCACGGAAGTCGGGATCACCCTCGCTGAAGTCGCGCATCACCTCCCTGGGGGAATGTCCGGCCCGCAGCCACTCCACGGTGTTGGGCACGAACTCCTCGGCGAGGCGGCGGTTCTCCTCCGCGTGGCCCGCCACCCGGCGTTCCAGGTACGCGACGCGCTGGTCCCGTTCCGCGCGCAGCTCCCGCAGGAGCCGCCCACGGCGCACCGACTCGGCTCCGGCCGCGATCACCAGGAGGGTGGCGACGGCTCCGCAGACGCCGACGGCGAGCCGGGCCTGCGTCGCCACCAGGGCGACGGCGGCGCCGGTCGCCGCGGCCATCAGTATCGCCGGCAGCAACAGCACGCGTGCGTAGGGAAGTTCTCGGCGACCGGGTGGGGACTGAACACTCACCATGTGGGCACCCTCTGTAGGGATCTGTCGGCATCTTCGGGAAGTTTGGGAACAAGCGCACGAATACGCCTCAACTCGGTGCGCCGCGGGCGAGCTTAGTCCGACCGGATCATCGCCGTGTCATATTCAGCAACTGCCTGAAACCACTCCCGCACGTGGAGTAACCTCGGTCTCTTTACACTCACGGCATTTGTTCGAACACCGTGCGTGACACCGAAGTGGCGTGCGAAACACTTCACCGGGACGGATGAGGCGAGCACCCGTGCGTGGAGCGGGCGATGTTCAGTTCCCCGCGATGCGCAGGGCCGCGTCGGCGGTGGCGCGGGCGAACTCCGAGACCGATCGGTCGGGATCCGAGCGGTGCACGAGGATCACACCCTCGATCAGACCGAAGACCAGATCGGTACGGAGATCCAGGGCGCTCTTCACGAGCGCGCCGCCCACCGCCGTGGCAGCGATCAACTGACGGTAGGCGTCCTTGAGTTCGGCGCGCACGGCATGGAAACCGGCGAACCGCTCGGTGCGCACCTCGGGCAGCAGGTACAGGCCGCCGAGGTTGTGCGAGCCCCCGCACAGCAGCTCGACGTCGGTGCGGCACAGCTCCCACAGCCGGTCCTCGGCCGTCCGCGTCTCGTCCGCGAGCAGCTCACGGGCGTAGGCCAGGGAGGGCGTGACCGTCGACTCCAGCAGTGCGGCGAGCAGTTCCTCCTTGCCGGAGACGTAGTGGTACATGGAGGCCTGGCGCATGCCCGCACGCTCGGCGACGGCCCGGGTGGTGGTGGCGGCGTAGCCGCGCGTGGTGAACAACTCCGCGGCTGCCCCGAGCAGTTCGGCGCGCGGCGTGAGCCCGCTGTCCGGGCGCTGCGCGGCCCGCGGGCGGCCCACTCGACGTCCGCTGCTCGTCCCCATGCGTTCGATCCTCGCACACGGCCCCGCACCGCGATCTCCGGGCGGGCAGGTGAGGAGTCAGTAACCGCCCCGCAACCGGAGGGCAACGGCGGCGACCCGCCCCGGACCTAATTTCTGTCGGGCGACAGAAATACCGCGACAGCGACGGAACCGAGCTGCGGAGGTCCGCAATGGCGGCGACAGCGACCACGTACGGGGCACGCGCCCACGCCCGGGCGCAGGAGGGCGCCCGGGCCGAGGCCATGCCGGTCGTCCCGGCCCGTGACTGGCAGGACCCGCCCTGCGAGGCGGGCCACCTGGTCTGGGCCGAGACGGTCGCGGGCGGCAACTACACCCACCGGGTCCTGGCCCGCGGCACCGAGCTGCGCCTGACCGACCCGCACGGCGACGCCTGCGCCCATCTGCTCCTCCACGCGGACGGCCGCCCCTGGGAGCGGCTGAACGTCGCGGACACGGTCAAGGTCCAGTGGAACGCCTACCTCGGCGAGGGCGTGCTGCTCCTGTCCGACCAGGGGCGGGTCCTCGCCTCGGTCGTCGCCGACACCGCCGGCCGGCACGACGCGCTGTGCGGCACCTCCACCCTCGTGCGCAACACCGAGCGCTACGGCGACGGCACCCCGCAGTCCGCCTCCCCGGCCGGCCGGGAGCTGTTCAAGCTGGCCGCCGCGAAGAACGGCCTGGAGCCCCGCGACCTGCCGCCCTCGCTCTCCTTCTTCCAGGGGGTGGAGGTCCGGGCCGACGGCACGCTCGACTTCACCGGCTCGGCGGGCCCGGGCGGCAGCGTCACGCTGCGCGCCGAACAGGACGTGACGGTCCTGATCGCCAACGTGCCGCACCCGGCCGACCCCCGGCCGGAGTACGTCAGCACTCCGCTGGAGGTCCTCGCCTGGCGGGCGGCGGCCACCTGCCCGGGCGACCCCCTGTGGGACGCCACGCCCGAGGGCCGCCGCGCCTTCCTCAACACCGCCGAATTCCTCACCGCGAAGGGGCTCGCATGAGCACGGAGACAGTGGTGGCGGCCCGCGCCTCCTGGTCGTCGGTCGTCCGCGAGGGCGCGACGCTGACCATCACCGACCTGCACGGGAACCAGGCCGTCGACTTCCTCGTGTACGACGCCCGCGACACGTCCGTGCGCTACAGCGCGCCCGACACGGTCCACGCCCAGGGCGGCGTCTTCCTCACCACGGGCAGTGTGCTGATGTCCAACGAGCACACCGCGCTGATGACGGTGACCGCGGACGACGTGGGCCGCCACGACACCCTCGGCGGCGCCTGCTCCAAGGAGTCCAACACCCTGCGCTACGGCCACCACACCTACGCGCAGCACGCGTGCGTGGACAACTTCCTCGCCGAGGGCGCCCGGCACGGCCTGGGCAAGCGGGACCTGGTCTCCAACATCAACTGGTACATGAACGTGCCCGTCGAGAGGGACGGCACCCTCGGCATCGTCGACGGACTCTCGGCGCCCGGCCTCTCGCTCACCCTGCGCGCCGAACGGGACGTCCTCGTCCTGGTCTCCAACTGTCCCCAGATCAACAACCCCTGCAACGGCTTCGAGCCGACGGCGGTGGAGATGACCATCGACGAGGCGGGCGCCGCATGAGCTTCGACACGCTGCTGGTCGCCAACCGGGGCGAGATCGCCGTCCGGGTCATCCGCACGGCCCGCGAACTCGGCCTGCGCACGGTGGCGGTGTACTCCGACGCCGACCGCTCGGCCCCCCACGTCCGGCTCGCCGACCAGGCGGTACGGCTCGGCCCTGCGCCCGCGAAGGAGTCGTACCTCGACGCCGACCTGGTGCTGGGCGCGGCCAAGGACACCGGCGCGGGCGCGATCCACCCGGGCTACGGCTTCCTCTCCGAGGACGCGGACTTCGCCCGCCGCTGCGCCGACGCCGGGATCGTCTTCGTCGGACCGGCGCCCGAGCAGCTGGAGCTGTTCGGGGCCAAGCACACCGCGCGGGCCGCGGCGGAGGCGGCGGGGGTGCCGCTG
This sequence comes from Streptomyces sp. 3330, assembly GCF_031456635.1. Classification (NCBI taxonomy): domain Bacteria; kingdom Bacillati; phylum Actinomycetota; class Actinomycetes; order Kitasatosporales; family Streptomycetaceae; genus Streptomyces; species Streptomyces sp. 3330. The sequence goes on along the minus strand of NZ_JAVDVA010000011.1, from coordinate 4,890 downwards.
GCCCCCGGCACCGGGCTCCTGGCGGATCTGCCCGAGGCGCTGGAGCGGGCACGGCTCATCGGCTATCCGGTCATGCTCAAGGCCACCGGCGGTGGCGGCGGGATCGGCATGTCGGCCTGTCGCTCGGCCACCGAGCTGACCGACGCCTGGGAGCGCGTCCAGCGCGTCGCCGCCGCGTCCTTCTCCTCCGCCGGTGTCTTCCTGGAACGGCTCGTGGAGCACGCCCGCCACGTCGAGGTGCAGGTCTTCGGCGACGGCGCGGGAGAGGTCGTCGTCCTCGGCGACCGGGACTGCTCCCTGCAGCGCCGCAACCAGAAGGTCGTGGAAGAGGCCCCGGCCCCCGGCCTCCCCGCCCACGTGCGGGAGCAACTCGCCTCCAGCGCACGGAACCTGTGCGCCTCGGTCGGCTACCGGTCCGCCGGCACCGTCGAGTTCGTCTACGACGCGGCCCGCGAGGAGGCCTACTTCCTGGAGGTCAACACCCGTCTCCAGGTGGAGCATCCCGTCACCGAGGAGATCTACGGCGTCGACCTGGTCGCCTGGATGCTGCGCCTGGCGCGCGGCGAGCGCGGCGTCGTGCGCGACCCGGGCCCGCCCCGCGGCCACGCCGTCGAGGCACGCCTGTACGCGGAGGATCCCAGCCGCGACCACCGGCCCAGCGCCGGTCTGTTGACCCGGGTCGAGTTCCCCCCGGGCGTGCGCGTCGACGGCTGGGTGGAGACGGGCGCCGAGGTGACGACGTCGTACGACCCGATGCTCGCCAAGGTGATCGCGTACGGCGCTGACCGCGAGCAGGCGCTGCGGCGGCTGGACGAGGCCCTCGCCCTGACCCGCGTCGACGGCATCGAGACGAACCTCGGGCTGGTCCGGGCGGCGCTGGCGGACTCCCGGTTCCGGACGGCGGCCCACTCGACGGCGACCCTCGCCACCGTCACCGACCCGACGCCCCGGGTCGAGGTCGTGTCCGGCGGCACCCTCACCACCGTGCAGGACTGGCCCGGCCGCACCGGTCACTGGCAGGTCGGCGTCCCGCCGTCCGGCCCGATGGACGACCGCTCGTTCCGCCTCGGCAACCGGGCGCTCGGCAACCCCGAGGGCGCCCCGGGCCTGGAGTGCACCCTCCAGGGCCCGGCGCTGCGCTTCACCCACGCCACCACGGTGTGCGTCACGGGCGCGCCGGCCCCGGTCACCGTGGACGGCACGCCGGTGGCGCAGTGGGAGCCGGTGACCGTCCCGGCCGGATCGCTGCTGGAGATCGGCGCGCCCGGCGAGCACGGCCTGCGGACGTACGTCCTGTTCGCGGGCGGCCTGGACGTCCCCGCCTTCCTGGGCAGCGCGAGCACGTTCACGCTGGGCCGGTTCGGCGGCCACGGCGGGCGGGCGCTGCGCACGGGGGACGTCCTGCACGGCGGGACGGTCGTCGAGGGCGCCGCCGTGCCCGTCCCGGAACGCCCGGAGTTCACCCCGGTGTGGCACCTGGGCGCCGTCGAGGGCCCGCACGCGGCGCCGGAGTTCTTCACCGAGGACGACATCCGCGACTTCTACGCCGCCGACTGGAAGGTCCACTTCAACTCGGCCCGCACCGGTGTGCGCCTGGTCGGGCCCAAGCCGCGCTGGGCCCGCACCGACGGCGGCGAGGCGGGTCTGCATCCGTCCAACATCCACGACACCCCCTACTCCGTCGGCGCCGTCGACTACACCGGTGACATGCCGGTGCTGCTCGGCCCGGACGGCCCGTCCCTCGGCGGGTTCGTGTGCCCGGCGACGGTGCTCAGCTCCGAGCGCTGGAAGCTGGGCCAGCTGCGCCCGGGCGACACGGTCCGCTTCGCCCCGGTGGACGTGGGCGGCGCGCCGCGCCCCGGGATCGTCGACGGGGGCGTGCTGGCCCGGGACGGCGACGTGGCCTACCGGCGCAGCGGCGACGACAACCTGCTCGTCGAGTTCGGACCGCTCCAGCTGGACCTGGCGCTGCGCATGCGGGTCCACGCGCTGATGGAGGCGGTGGCCGCGGCGGACCTGGCCGGCGTCACCGATCTCACCCCCGGCATCCGCTCGCTCCAGATCCGGACGGACCCCGCCCGCCTCCCGCTGTGTGAACTCCTCGCCGTGGTAAGGGAGATGACGGCCGCCCTGCCCCCCTTGGACGAACTGGTCGTCCCCTCCCGCACCGTGCACCTCCCGCTGTCCTGGGACGACCCCGCGACCCGGGAGGCGATCGCCCGCTACATGGCGGGCGTCCGCGACGACGCGCCCTGGTGCCCCTGGAACATCGAGTTCATCCGCCGGGTGAACGGGCTGGACACGGTGGCGGACGTCTACGACACGGTGTTCGCCGCCGAGTACCTGGTCCTGGGCCTCGGTGACGTCTACCTGGGCGCCCCGGTCGCCACCCCGCTCGACCCGCGCCACCGCCTGGTGACGACGAAGTACAACCCCGCGCGCACCTGGACGGCCGAGAACTCGGTGGGCATCGGCGGCGCGTACCTCTGCGTCTACGGCATGGAGGGACCCGGCGGTTACCAGTTCGTGGGCCGGACGACCCAGGTGTGGTCGCCCTGGCAGCAGCGCGGCGCGTTCGAACCGGGCTCGCCCTGGCTGCTGCGCTTCTTCGACCGGATCCGCTGGTATCCCGTCGACGCGGACGAACTCCTCGAACTGCGGGCCGACATCATCTCGGGCCGCTTCGTGCCCCGCGTCGAGGAGGGCGCCTTCTCGCTCGCCGAGTACCAGGCCTTCCTCGCCGAGAACGCCGGCCCCATAGCGGAGTTCAGGTCCCGCCAGCAGACCGCGTTCGCGACGGAGCGGGACGCCTGGGAGGCGGCCGGCGAGTTCGCGCGGGCGGCGGCCGCGGAAGCGCCGGCCGCTCCCCCGGCCGAGGTGGCGGTGCCCCCGGGCGGCCGCCTCGTGGAGGCCGAGTTCGCCGCCTCCGTCTGGCAGTTGAACGTGTCGCCGGGCGACGAGGTGACGACGGGGCAGCCGCTGCTCGCCCTGGAGGCGATGAAGATGGAGTCCAGGGTGCACGCGCCGGTCGACGGCGTGGTGGCACAGGTCCTGGCCCGACCCGGCGACCAGGTCGAGGCGGGGACGGCACTGCTCGTCCTCGCCCCGGTCGCGCGCTGACCGGCCGACCGGCCCGACACCATGCAAGGAGCACGCATCTCCACGACTGTGTCCCGCGTCCGCGCGGCCTACGCCCGCATCGAGGCCGCGGACCGGCCGGAGATCTGGATCGACCTGCGGCCGCTGGCGGACGTCGAGGCGGAGGCCCACACCCTCGACGAGCGGCTGGCGAGGGGCGAGCGCCTCCCGCTCGCCGGCCGGCTGCTCGCCGTCAAGGGGAACATCGACGTGGCCGGGCTGCCCACCACGGCGGGCTGCCCGGCGTACGCCTACCGGCCCGCCGAGGACGCTCCGGCCGTCGCCCGGCTCCGCGCGGCCGGCGCGCTGGTGCTGGGCACCACCAACCTGGACCAGTTCGCGACCGGACTGGTGGGCACCCGCTCCCCGTACGGCGCGGTGCGGGGCGCCGTCGACCCGTCACGGGTGAGCGGCGGCTCCAGCTCCGGCTCGGCCGTCGCGGTGGCCCTCGGCATCGCCGACCTCGCGCTGGGCACGGACACGGCGGGTTCGGGGCGCGTCCCGGCCGCCTTCAACGGCATCGTCGGCCTCAAGCCCACCCGCGGACTGGTCCCCACCGAGGGCGTCGTCCCGGCCTGCGCCTCGATCGACTGCGTGACGGTGTTCGCCCGGACGCTCCCCGAGGCGGAACGGGCCCTGGCCCACATGGCGTCGCCGTCCGGCCGCGCCCTCCCCTCGCTGCCCGCCCGCGCGCCCGGCCCCTGGCGGATCGCGGTCCCGCCCCTCGACCGGCTGGGCGAGCTGGACGAGGGCTGGGCGGCGGCCTACGAGGCGGCGGTGCGGCGGCTCGGGGCGGCCGGGGCCGAGCTCCGCACCATCGACCTCACTCCGTTCACCGAGGCCGCCGCGATGCTCTACGAGGGCGCGTTCGTCACCGAGCGCTACACCGCCGTGGGTGCATTTGTCGACAAGTTGACTGCAGAGGGCGGCGCAGGTCTGGACCCGACCGTCGCCGGCATCATCACCCGGGCCCGGGACATCCCGGCCCACCGGCTGTTCGCGGACACCGGGCGCCTGGCGGCCCTGCGCACCCGCGCCCTGGCCGAACTGGCCGATTCCGACGCCCTGTTGCTGCCCACCGCACCCGGCCACCCCACCCTCGCGGAGGTCGCCGCCGATCCGCTGGGGGCCAACGCCCGGCTGGGCCGCTTCACCAACTCCACCAACCTCTTCGACCTGGCGGCGGTGGCCGTCCCGGCGGGCGAGGTGGACGGACTGCCCTTCGGCGTGATGCTGGTCGGCCCGGCCTTCACGGACGACCGGCTGGCCCGGATCGCGGACCTGCTGCGGCCCGAGGTCCACCTGGCGGTGGCGGGCGCCCATCTGACCGGCCAGCCCCTCAACCCGCAGTTGCTGTCGTTCGGCGCGGTGCTGGACCGAACCACGACGACGTCCCCGGTCTACCGCCTGCACGCCCTGCGCACCGCCCCGCCCAAGCCGGGTCTCGTGCGGGTGGACGAGGGCGGCGCCGCGATCGAGGTGGAGATCTGGCGGCTCCCGGCGGAGGGGCTGGGCAGCCTGCTCGCGGCGCTCCCCCGCCCCATGGCTCTCGGCAGCGTCGAGCTCGCCGACGGCACCCGGGTCCCCGGCTTCCTGTGCGAACCCGGCGCCCTCGACGACGCGCGGGACATCACGGCCTACGGGGGCTGGCGGGCGTATCTCGACCGGAGCTGAGGTGTGCCGCCGGGGGGGGGGGGGTCGGGGGGGGCGGCCCCCGGCCGCGCCCCCCGCACCGGCCCCCCCACCCCCACC